>JAQBAU010000031.1:0-32968 GCA_032126655.1 Desulfobacterales bacterium | reverse complement strand
CTACCATCAAGGTATCATCTGCGGCGTTGCCGTCGATCGCTCCACCTTGCGGAGTAATACTCATACGCCTCAGTCGTCGCTCCTCGGCGCCTTGCATCTAATGCCTTGCTGGTGATCAGGAATATCCCGAAACCACCTGATATCATTATCACTACATAAATCAGACGGTGGATTTGGGGTAAAGTGTCAGTGCACCATGGAGGACATCCGTTGACGGAACATCACTGCACTCTCGTAGAGATCAAGCAAGAAATTCCGGGTTTTGACGGTTTCATCGGCTCCTGGGTATACCAGAACGATATCAGTTTCGTGGTGGATGTGGGACCAGCCAATTCAATAAGCAGGTTGACTCACGCTCTTTCGGAGATGGGGATAACAAGGCTTGATTATGTGCTCCTGACCCACATACATATCGATCACGCAGGCGGTCTTGGCAGATTTCTGGAGCATTTCCCGATGGCCAGGGTCGTGTGTCACGAAAAAGGGATCAGGCATCTTATTAACCCCTCCAAGCTGTGGGAGGCAAGCCAAATGGTCCTGGGGGAGATTGCTGAATCTTTTGGGCCTTATACTCCGGTTGAAGAGAAGATGTGTATCCCGCACACTCAGGCGCAAATAGAGAGTCTGACGATCATAGAGACGCCCGGTCATGCGCCTCACCACCTCAGTTTCAGTTACAAGGGGAATCTCTTTGCGGGTGAGGCTTGCGGCAACTATTACTCCATTGGAGATACGGACTATTTGCGCCCAGCCACACCCCCTAAGTTCTTTTTTGATGTCTTTCTGGGGAGTATAGATAGATTGATGGCCTTGGGAGAACAGCACATATTCTATGCCCATTTTGGGGATGCCCCTGACTCGCATCAAATGCTGGAGCGGTTCCGGAGTCAGGTCTTTAGATGGAAAGAGATCATTGAGAAGGAGATGTCGGTCTCTCCTGAGGATCTGATAGAGAGATGCATGGACCGTCTCCTGCAAGACGATCCTGACCTGAGGGCTTTTGAGCTCATGGATGCCGACATGCAGAATCGGGAAAGATTCTTCATGACAAATTCAGTCAGGGGGTATACAGAATTCCTGCAACATACTCCCTAAACATCCATTTCTCCGCATTGCCCATATATCTGACGTGGCAAGGCTCCAAGGGGTATCACGACCCACATAACTGCATGGCATTGAGAGTGATAAGCGAAGAATCTCTTCATGTTGCCAGAAGGTGGCTTTTTTGAGCCCCAAAGGTTCCGATAGCGACGTAAAGGCTCTGGCGCGATTGTCGTCGCTGGTGAACTCGTCCTTAGACCTCACGGAGGTATTGGACAACGCCATGAACTATGTGGAGGAGTTGACGAATGCGGAGACCAGCTCGATTTTCGAAGTCGATTATGAGCGGGACGAGCTGCGTTTTCGGCTGGCTAGAGGCAAGTGGGGCAGCAAGGCCCAAGAAATCCGTTTGGCTATGGGTGAGGGTATTGCTGGGCGTGTAGCCCGGGAGGGAAAGCCGATCCTGGTGCCCGATGTCGAACAAGAGAAGCGCTTCACCCCTCGGGTTGATGCACACACCGGCTTCAAGACTCGCTCCATCATCTGCGTGCCGATTAAGCACAAGGGGCGCCTTATCGGGGTGCTGGAGGTCCTGAACAAACGAGGAGGCCCTTTTGACGAGGATGATGTTGAGCTTCTAACGGTGGTAAGCAACCAGATAGGGGTTGCGATGGAGAACGCTCGCCTGTACGAGCGGCTGCGCGAAAGGTTCACCCTGACCACGGAAGAATTGAAGAAAACGGAACAGAAGGTGATTCACAGCGAACGAATGGTCGCACTGGCAAGGCTTTCCCAAGGTGTAGCCCACGAGGTGCGTAATCCAGTGATGTCCATCGGTGGTTTTGCCAAGCGGATCAAGCAGAAGCTTCCCTCCGACAACCCCGTGCACAAGTATGCGGACATCATCATCAAAGAGGCCGCCCGTCTGGAGAAGATGGTTCGAGACATAGAGGACTATTCGAAGATGCGCGAACCTAGATTCGGTGAAGTAAATCTTGAGGAGCTCGTAAAACATGCGTTAGAGGATTGGCAGGCGAACGGCGCATTGGCCAAGATAGACATGCGACTGAACCTTCCAGACGACGAGACTACCTTCCCTGGAGATGAGGAACTGCTTCGTCTGGTGCTCAACAATCTGTTCCAAAATGCCGCAGAAGCGATGGCCAGTGAAGGCATTCTCTCGGTTGTTGCCTATTCCGAAGTGAGGGAGGTCATCATCAGAGTGGCAGACACAGGAAGGGGCATCCCCTCCGAGAAGCTTCCTCTGATATTTGACCCGTTCTTTACCTCCAACACCCAGGGTTCCGGATTAGGTTTGGCCACCGTTCACCGCATTGTGAATGGCCATAATGGCGCAATTAGCGTGAACTCCACTCCGGGAGAGGGCACCGAATTCCGGATCCAGCTACCCAGCTATCCGGATGACATGCAGCTGAGTGAATTGGAGGCGTCTTAGCGGAGGGTATGGTTGTCCAAAAAGAGAGTGTGATGCGTCAGAACAAGCTTTGAGCCCGTGACGACGTGGGCATACTCCAATACTCCGTTATTCTATAGGCATGGTAATTGCATATTCACCGGGGCATAATTTCGTCCGAGGACCCATGTCAATATCGGCGTCTTTAACAGAGAGCGACGCATCCCAAACCTATAAGAGATCAGGTTGAGCCACAAAAGGAGGGCAGGATGGGCACTGACAACGTCATTTTCTTAGAGGTGATAGAGTGGTTTGACGAAACAGGCCAGGAGTTAGTGCACAGGATACCTGAGGAAGGCTCGGGCGAAATCAAATTCGGCGCTCAGCTGATTGTCCGAGAGAGTCAGGTTGGTATACTGTTTTACAAGGGGAAGGCGGGCGACGCTTTTGGTCCGGGCCGTCACACCCTGACGACGGGCAACATTCCGGTTCTGACCAAGATCCTGGCAATACCATGGGGCATGACGAGCCCGCTTCGCGCCGAGGTCTATCTGGCCAACATGAAGGTGTTCCCGAACCTTAAATGGGGGACCAGGGACCCTGTGGCCTTCAAGGATTCGGAATTGGGGCTCGTTCGGTTGCGGGCCCATGGCGTATTCAACATACAGGTGGTCCAGCCGGTCTTGTTCATCAACACCCTCGTAGGCACTATGTACAAATTCACCACGGAGGAGATCGAGGAGTACATTGCACGCGTGATTGTCTCTCGTTTCAATGACCATCTGGGTGAGCACCTGGACAGCATACTCAACCTGCCGGGGCGCTACGATGAACTTTCTAAGGGCCTGCAGGCCCGCTTGCAGGAAGATCTCAGCCATTTTGGGCTGCACCTGACGCAGTTGTACATCGGTTCCATTACCCCGCCGCCCGAGGTGCAGAACACCATTGACGACAAGAGTCGCCTGAACGTGATCCAGGATCTGGACAGGCTGGTGAAGATGAAGGCAGCAATGGCCATGGAAAAGGCTGCTGAATCGACCGGAGAAGCTGGCGCCGGTATGGGCATGGGCATGGGTTTCATGATGCCGGCCATGTTCGCAGATATGTTCAAGCCCAAGGCCGGTCCTGCGGCTACCCTGGTGCCTGAAGAGATGAACTGTCCGGATTGCAAACTTGCGATTCCCAAGGAAGCGAGATTTTGCCCCCATTGCGGACACCAGCAACTCGTTTTCCACCAATGTGTCAATTGTGGCAAGAACTTGCCACCCAATGCTAAATTCTGCTCCAAGTGCGGACACCCGGCGGACGAAAAACCAGCGCCAAAAGTTTGCTCCCAATGCAATACGGAAAACCTGCCTGGCGCCATGTTCTGCAATCACTGCGGGGAGAAACTGGAATAAAGTGGCCTATGCAGTAGAGCAAGAGTGTCCACAGTGCGGGGCGCCCATTGGGCTGGAGGAAACCGACCATCTCCTCCAATGCCCATATTGCAGCGTCAAAAGCTTCCTTTTTGCCCACGACTATTACCGTTTGGTATTGCCCCATAACGCCCCGGACAAGGAGATCATCTACGCACCTTACCTTCGCTTCAAGGGCAACGTGTACTCATGTCAAGGCCAGACCATCGGCCACCGGATCGTGGACATCACCCATGTGGGGACGTCGGTCAAGGGCCTTCCCATATCACTCGGCTTGAGGCCTCAAGCCATGAAAATGAAATTCGTGTCAAAAGACACAGTTGGGTCCTTTCTGCGAAGTTCTTTAGGTGTAGCCGACGTGCTGGCCAGAGTCGGAAAACAGGTTTCAGGCTCCGGGCAGTTGTTTCACCGTGCGTACATCGGCGAGACGGTGAGTCTCATCTATCTGCCTCTGTATGTTGAGAAAGAAACCCTCTTTGACGCCATACTCAACCGGCCCATTGTCAAGCTTTCCCAGAGCGAGGAGGGGCTTGGATCAGCCGCTATGAGTCATACCAAATGGAGGCTGATTTTTATGTCCACCCTTTGCCCGCAGTGTGGGTGGAATCTGGAAGGTGAACGAGACAGTGTGGTATTGACCTGCAGCAACTGCAACACGGCCTGGGAGGCCTTGGAAGAGAGTTTTTCAAGGGTGGGCTTGGCGGTCGTTCCGGAAGAGGGCAAAAAAATCGTATACTTGCCCTTCTGGAGAATCACTGCCAGCGCCAAGGGAATTGAAATCAACTCATTTGCTGATTTTATCCGGGTAACCAACCAGCCCAAAGTGGTCCAAAAGGAGTGGGAGAACCAGGACATGAGCTACTGGTGCCCAGCCTTCAAAATTATACCCACGATTTTTGTGCGTCTGATAACCCAGCTGACAACCACCCCGAAAGACTTCAAGACGGAGGAAACAGTCCCCAGGCAGGGCCTTTACCCCGTGACAATGCCCCAGAGTGAGGCAGTACAAAGCATGAAACTTACGCTGGCCGGTTCGGCCTTGACGAAAAAGACAACCTTTCCGCTGCTTCCGGAAGTCGACTTTGCCGTGAAGGATTCCACTCTGGTCTACCTCCCTTTTGAGGACAAGGGTCATGACTTTGTCCAGCAACGGATGCACCTCAGCATCAACAAAAAAGCTTTGGAATATGGTCGTCACCGATAAAAAGTCTTGTCTTCAAGGGTTTTCATTTTGGCGGGAGAAAGCGGAGGTAATTCCAAGACACGTTTGGCGAAGGGGAAGTATTTCTACCAGTAGTGCTTCTTATGCGCGCGATAGTATTGTACGGTTATTCTCAAGCCCTCTGACAGAGGGGTTGAAGGGGTCCAGTCAGTGTGGGCGGTGAGTTTGCTGAAATCGGTCACCACATCCCCCACCTCAATAACCTTTCGGTCTTCGGGCCAGGGCACGTGGGTGTAGCTGCCCGACTCGCAGGCTTTGATTATTTCTTTCACCAATTCCAAGAACGTAACGCCCTCCATGGATCCTATGGCATAGACTTCACCCACACACTCCTCTTTCCTTCCCAATAGCAGGAGACATTCAACCACATCGTCAACATAGATCAATTCCCGCTTCTGACTGCCCTCCCCAAATACCTCTATCTCTTGATTGTCCAGGGCAAGGCGTATCAAATAATTCTGTACGCCATACTTGGCATGGCGCATCTGATGACGAGGGCCGTACGTGTTGCCTAAGCGCAGGGATGTGGGTCGAAGCCCACATATCTCGCTGTATAACAGGTGGTACCATTCCACGGCTTGTTTGGACGCGGCATAGATGTCCATGGGGTTGAGAAAAGTCGTCTCAGTAATGGGAGGGTCTTCGACCCGGCCGTATTGGGCACGCGTTCCGACATAGACGACGCTTGCTTCAGGATTGTTATGACGCAGGGATTCCAGAAAATTTATCTGGGGCACTATGTTTGTCTCAACATCAAATACCGGATCCTTCATCGAGTCGAGGTGGCAGGAATGCATACCGATATTGAAGACAACATCCTGATTGCGTACATGCTCGTCCATGGTCGAGCGATCCCCAACATTGGCTATTACAACTTCGACCCTGTCTTTAATCGGCTCGATGTTGAAGTAGTTGGCTCCCAGGTCGGGTATGAGGCCATCGTACAGGGTGACCGAAGCTCCTAGATCTAACAACCTAATGGCCAGGTTGCTTCCCAGGAATCCAAGCCCGCCGGTGATGAGGATGTTCTTGTTAGAGTAAAAGTCGTGTCCTTCCATAGGGTGTTCTCCTATGAACGCTTGAGCTTCTCCTCAAGGGTTCGTCGCAGGATTGGAAGTGTCGCCTTGTCCTTATCGCCGGCGGTCTCTTCCTTGACTCTGATGAGCCTTTCAAGGCCCAGAATATCCAGTCGCAGACCAATGACCTGCAACTGAACGGTGTCTGCAAGGAGGTCCTCATAGCTGTGCCCAACACCGATGGTCCCGAGGAGGTCAAGCGGGCCGAATCGGGTCATAAGAAGCTGGTGCTCCGCAGAGGAGAGATGTGTCAAATCTGGTGTCAATCGTTGATCTCCATGCCCTCGATAATAGGCATCAAGCTCTTTAAGGGCCGTTGTGAGACGATCAAGGTTTTCCGGAGTGCGTGAATGAACCAGGTCAAGGTCAAACGTGGTCATGGGCACGCCGTGGAGAACCGCGCAAACACCTCCAACAACGATGAAATCGACCTCGTGTTTGACAAGGGTCTCGAGGATCGGGAGAAAATCAGGAGTGGGGTTTGTCACCACGCAACCTCATGATCGAGCGAATGTTCTGCTGCAGTGTTTGCAAGCGTTCCGTGGGCGTCATGGAGAGCATCCATCGGATGATAGTAAGGTCGACACCGTCTTTGCTGTAAATGGGCTCATCTTGTGCAATGGAATTCTTCTCGGAACCCGGGGGTCGAGATTCGTCTTTTTGCATGACTCTTATCCTAAACTTAATCTTCCAAACTTGAATATTCAGACTAACATAATCTTCATATTCATTCAACGCCTGCCGCTTTCTACTTTTCAAGATAGAAGCGCTATTTACAGAACATATCTTCGGGGTGAGGATCGGGAGGGGTGAAGAGTGATCCCTTTGTGACCCCTTTGTAGGCAAGGAGTTGCGGTTCCAGGAGAGTGTAATCTGCTTTTTTCGCGTTTCATTGTATTATGCAGTTCCTCCCCTCCCAGGGGAGTTACTAAGAACATAATAAAACATGGCGATTATGCGAACCGATTATTTTTCTTCTTATTTTTAATACCCCGTCCGCTTGAGGCGAGGTTACCCACTAAACATCGTGGCCAAGACCTGCTCTGGAGTTTTATACCCTTTAGGGCTAAGCCCGTGAGTTCAATCAAATCGCATCCAGAAAGCGCTTCAATGACTGCTGCCACGGAATGGGTTCATAACCGCTGCGTTGAGTGAAGAGCGACGTGTCGAGCACCGAGTAGGCAGGCCGCTTGCTCCGCGTCAAATGTTGTGATCCCATTTCATAATCAATGACCTCAAGGTATGACCCCATTCCACTCATCGCCACGATCATGACCATCGTCCTCCGGGAGGCCAGAACTGGTTGAATGTCCGTTCATTGGCCATGGCGAGGAGCGGAGGTAGTAGAAAATTGCGCAGATCATCTATGGTCTCTTTCAAATCGACTGCTGATTCCCTAAGCCCCGTCCGATTGAGAAATGCATCCCATTGCTTGATCTTATCGGAATCGGTGGCGAACTCGTCACTGAGCGCAATAGGTGTTTCTCTTGGCAGTTCAGTCCTGCGACGATTGAAGGTCGCCTTGATTGCCTGGACAAGTGTCATACCCTCGAAAGCAAAGTGCCTGGCAATCATCCAAATATCATAAAAATCTTTCATTCGACTGTTTGGCATTCCCAATGCTACCATTGCCTGAAGTTTCTCAGAAATAACGCTCTCACGTGTATATGCTCTGATTCTGGGTGCAGGGAAGTCCAGAAGTGTTGGATAGCTGATTTCATTTGCTTCGGGCGTCACAATATCACCGAATCCAACGTCAATTTGCACGTTAATCCGAGCATCCGCCAAGTTGGCTATGAATTGCAAACGCCGACCATCGTATTCTTCTTGTTCACGGATTTCAGTTATTTGCATGCTTCCAGGATCGAACACAAGCCCATCGGGTTCAACTTCGGCACGGCAGATTTCTCGGAACAACTCCAATAACTGATCGTATGATGGGTCTCCGTAACCGAGTAGGTCAAGATCACGAGTAGGTCGGTGTGAACTCACAGCCCATAGTGCTACAAGCATTGCTCCCTTGAGAATGAATCGCTCAGCATAGTTAGAAATACTAAGCCGGTAGAGAAAGCGCTCTAATGCATATCGTGTTAGCACAAGGTCGAAAGGATCACCAGTTTCCTTGCTCAAGTTCAGCAATCGTTGGCGAACTGAGGCCGCCAAGTTGGTGATAGGTGCCTTGCTCATATGGTCGCTTCGAGATACGGCTTCATTACGTTCGTCACGCGGCAGATATGTCCATAATGCCAAATCTCGTCGATGGTGCATTTCCGCTGTCGACGGCAATCCTGTAGCGCCTCGAGGGCAACGTCTATACCGATTTTATTCCGATATTTGAAACAATCAACAACGGTCTTTGCGGGGCTGTACACCCTTACCGGTACACCTTCGATCTTTTGTTCTTCAATTCCCTCAGTTAGCGCGTGGCTGGAGAAACGAACGAACCTTATGGATGGATGATCCACTTTGGGCAGGCGTGCCTTTCGCTCGATGGCCATCCAGACTTCGAATGGTGCCTGTGTGGTCAGATTGTGAAAGCGAAGAGCCGAGAGTAGACACAGCACACCATGCGGCACCCGCTTACATGCTTCTGCAAAGGTATGATGCTCAGTTGCACTGATATCTACGAGCGTATATAGTCCGCGTCCAACACGCCGTAGCAGTTGACGTTGATGAAGTCGCTGAAGGTACACCCTGGGGATGCCGTAGCTATCAAGGTCGCGAGGGCGGAGGATCCCCATGCGCCTGATAATCTCGAGGACCTTTTGTGTGCGGTTCTGTTTCATTGGCTGCCATTATGTTACAAAACGTCGGCACTTGTCAATATGTGCCGACAAATTGTAACACCCTGCCAACATCGCTGAAGGAAATATCCGAAAGCCAATCGGAAATGGGAATGGCAATATGTGTTTTCGTTCTGATTTAGACGCAAGTCATGAACAAGCGGGGTAGGCGAGCCTGCAGCCCGCTGGACGTGACGTGATATCTCCTGCTGAAGGCTTTAAGGTACTAATCAAATGGTATCCATGAAACGCTTCAATGACTGCTGCCACGGAATGGGTTCATAACCGCTGCGTTGAGTGAAGAGCGACGTGTCGAGCACCGAGTAGGCAGGCCGCTTGGCCGGCCGATCGAACTCCTCCCTCGTGGTTGGCTCAATTCTGTTATCAAGTCCCTTTAGTCTGAGAATCTCTTGGGCAAATTCAAACCAGCTAATGCCTCCATTTGTTCGATCTGTGAGGTGATAGGTTCCAAAATTGCCTGACTCGATCAGCTGAATTGCTCCATGCGCGAGGTTGACGGTCCATGTTGGGGACATGACTTGATCCTCAACTACTTTCAGCACATCCCTCTGTTGAGCCAGCCGCAGGATCGTATAAACGAAGTTTGGGCCGTGCTCGCCATACAGTGAACTGGTGCGGATCAGATAGTAGTCGCTCAGTATGGAGTGGACAAAAACTTCACCAGCCCGCTTTGATTCTCCATAAGCACTGATCGGATTGGGTTCATCGTCCGGCTGATATGGTCGGTTGCCTTTGCCGTCAAACACATAATCGGTACTGAAGTGACAAAAGACACTTTTGAATTCCTTACACGCAAGAGCCAAGTGCTTAACCCCTTCCCCATTCACGCGAAATGCTGTTTCGCGATCCGACTCAGCGTGATCCACCTGATTGTAAGCAGCACAATTCACAACAAGATCCGGTTTGACACTGCCTACAAATTCGAAAACACGCTCTTTGTCTGTAATGTCTACCTCGTTCTGGTCAAAGGAGTAGGTCTCGTGTTGTTCTGTCAATAGGGGGATCAGGTCTTGAGCCAGCATCCCCTTGGAGCCTGCAATGATGACCTTCATGATTTCGTCCAGAAGCCTTTGCTTTCCGATGTGAGCCTTTCTTTAAGAGGCTTCCACCACCATTCGTTCGCCTTATACCAGGCTACGGTCTGTTCAATGCCCTCGAGGAAGGGCACGGTCGGTTTCCATCCGAGTTCATCCTTGATCTTCTTGTTGTTCAAAGCGTAGCGCAAGTCATGGCCTGGACGGTCCTCAACAAAGCTGAGATACGATTCATCCTTGCTGAACAAAGCCAAAAGCTCTTGCGCCACGTCGATGTTGCGTTTCTCGGTCTCACCGCCAACATTGTAGGCTGTCCCGGGAACTCCCTGGTGCATGATCAGATCAACTGCACGGCAGGTATCTCCAACAAAAATCCAATCCCGGACGTTGATGCCCCTCCCATAAATGGGCAGGGGGCTATCTTCCATCAGGTTTGTAATCATGAGGGGGATGAATTTTTCCGGAAACTGATAAGGCCCGTAGTTGTTTGAAGGTCTGGCGATCAGGGTTGGCAACCGGTAAGTCTCGAAATATGCACGAACAAGCAGATCCGCAGCCGCTTTAGTGGCAGCATATGGAGAGTTAGGGCGAAAAGGGCTTTCTTCAGAGAAGGATCCATCGTCTCCAAGAGTTCCGTATATTTCGTCAGTGGATATGTGAACAAACCGGAAAGAGGAGTCTCTTGAGAGCGTCTCAACCCAATACTGCCTGGCGCTTTCGAGGAGAACGTGAGTGCCGACAACATTGGTTTGCACAAAAGTCCCGGCCTCCAGTATCGATCGGTCAACGTGGGATTCTGCAGCAAAATGCACCACAGCAACAACACGGTTTTGCTCAAGCAGTGCTTTCACTAGGGCCTCATCGGCAATGTCTCCCTGAACAAAGCGGTAGTGCGAATCGTCCTTCAGGGCCTTTAGATTGTCAGGGTTACCTGAGTAGGAAAGTATGTCCAGGTTGATGAGCTCAAGCCGGGGATGAGTCCTGCGCATGTGGTGTATGAAATTGGATCCGATGAAGCCAGAGCCGCCCGTTATTAGCAATGCATTTTCCAAATGGTGTCTTCTCCTTCGAAAGGTTCAGTGATTTGTTATCCGTTATCCGATTAACGATTTTCCAATATCTTAAACCTCAACTACGTTATTATCTCCAATAAGCAGACGCAAAGCGCGGCTATGATTCTTCGGATCCACAACTCTGGCCTCCCTGCCAATCAGGCTATCCTCGAGTCTGGCTATGTTCTCAATGTAGCAGTTGTCGAGGATAACCGAGTGCTCTATAGCTGAATCAATGATCCGCGTACCATGTCCGATCGTCGTGTGTGGTCCGATAAATGAATTAACGATTTCGCACCTCTTTCCTATGACGATAGGGCCCCGAAGCCTGCTATTGACAATCTTTGCTGTCTTGTCAATCTGGACACGTCCGGTGACACTGCTTTTACTGTCCACTTTTCCCTGGATGTCCCTTTTGATATATTCATCCAAGACGACGGTATTCGCTGCCAAGAAGTCGTCTTTCTTCCCTGTATCAAGCCACCAGTCCTCGAGGACCTGTCCTCTCACCGATTTTCCCAAGTGCATCAGTTCCTGAATGGCATCCGTGATTTCAAGCTCTCCTCGAGCTGAAGGCTTGATCCTGTCAATAGCCTCGTGGATGGCAGGCGAGAAGAAGTAAACCCCCACCAAGGCCAGATTGGAAGGTGGTTTCTTTGGTTTTTCAACAAGCTTTGTAACCCGGCCTTTCTTGTCGAGCACGGCCACGCCAAATGCCTGCGGGTTTTCGACCTCCTTGAGCAATATGAGCGCGTCGAGGTCCTCTGAATGAAATGCCTCCATAAACTCCTTGATCCCTTGCGCAAGGAGATTGTCTCCAAGATACATCACAAAGGACGACTTGCCCAGAAAAGGGCGGGCTGTTTTGACCGCGTGGGCCAATCCCAGGGGCTCTTGCTGCAGGATATAGGTAATTCGTGCACGCCAACGGCTCCCTTTGCCGAGGAATCGGCGAATATCGTTTTGCGTTTCCGGGGAAACCACGACTCCCACATCTTTGATACCGGCATCCTGAATGTGCCGAAAAACATACGCCAGAATCGGTTCATTGGCCACGGGAACAAGCTGTTTGGGCATGGTATGTGTTAGCGGCCTGAGCCTGGTTCCCTTGCCACCCGAGAGTACTAAGGCTTTCATTGGATTGGATACTCCTTCCCTTGAACTCGTCTATTCTTCACATTGCCTACTGCTTACTGCTTACTGCCTACTCCTTACTGCATACTGCATACTGCTTACTGTCTACTCTTGTGTATCACAGAAAAGGCAATAATCTTACTCCACAAAGCCGGTGGGTTTCTACCTGCGCACTACCGCACGACTCCCAACCGTCCGGAATGGCTCGTCTTGGAGTAGACATCTATGTCAAGGGCTGCGGTCTTGCCTTCAGAGAGCTGATAATACCCGACCGTTGCAATCATTGCCGCATTGTCGGTGCACAGTTCAGGGCCGGGGATATGGACGTATATACCAGCCTCCCGGGCCGCTTCCGTCATGAGCGCCCGAAGTCTGCTGTTCGAGGCTACGCCACCCACCAGTGCCAAGTGCCGGCAAGTTTTGGCTTTTGCAGCTGCAATCCCTTTATGAACCAAGACATCGACGACTGCTTCTTGAAATGCGGCTGCAACATCGGCAATGTCTTTTGTTGCGTTGTCTTCATTTTCTACATACCGGGCCACGGCAGTCTTGATGCCGCTGAAACTGAAATCGAACCCGGTCTTGTCAAGAAATGCTCTGGGGAAACGTATTCGTTCAGGGTCTCCTTCTTGGGAGAGCTGGTCGATCACCTGACCCCCTGGGTATCCTAGGCCGAGGATCTTCGCTACTTTGTCGAAAGCTTCACCTGCAGCATCGTCTCTGGTTTGGCCCATGTGTTCAAAGTCCATTGGGCCTGTGACATAATAAAGGTTCGTGTGTCCGCCAGATGCGAGGAGCGCAACAAAAGGGAAGGGTGGCGGGTCTGGTTGAAGGTAGATCGCGGCAATGTGCCCGTGCAGGTGATTGACTCCTGTCAATGGGAGCCCCCTGGCATATGCAAAGGCTTTGGCAAAGGAGAGTCCAACCAGTAGGGCGCCGACCAGGCCGGGCCCGCAGGTGACAGCAACGCCATCAATACCGTTGGAGTTCACGCCGGCGTCCGTCAAGGCCTGTTCCACTACCGGAACAATCTTTTCAATATGTTTTCGGGATGCCAGCTCCGGCACAACACCGCCGTACGGACGGTGAATGGCCACTTGTGACCAGACCACATTGGATAAGATAGTATACCCCCCGGAGGTCACGGCGGCGGCCGTTTCATCACAAGAGGTTTCAATCCCGAGTATCAAGTCGTATTGTTTTGAATCTAGTGTTCTTTTCATGTGCGGCTACCAATCTTCTGTCATTTCGACCCCTTCGCCTCTGTCATTCCGAGCGAAGCGAGGAATCTTAGCATCTTCGCTCAGGGCAGGCTCCGGGAGAAATCCTATGATGCGGTGATTGTATGCTATCTGGGATAAGATTTCTCACATTTGTTCGAAATGACAAGGCACTTTAGCGCGGTCTTTCTATATTTGAGAAGTTTTATCTGTAACAGGTGAATGTGTTATCTTCATGAGGGGCCCTGTTCCAGATCAATGTCTTCGAGATTCACAATAAAGCGCTTCAGGAAAATTCCCATAGAACGGCACAGTGCTACAATCCTTTCTTGATTCTCTTCGGTCATGTCACGACACGAGATGATCAAGCCTTTGACAGGTTCTTTCTCAAGGATTGTTTCAAGATTTGTCCCCTGTCCCATGACCGGATAGCCAGCAAGCCGTTTTCCGACCTTGGTGATGTCGTCATCAATGAAACCCACAGGCTTCACCGCAAAGCGCTTGTTGTCCAGGATTTCTTTCAGCAGCACCTGGCCCCCGTGCCCGGCTCCATAGATGAGAACTTTATCTCCCTTCAAGCCTTTCTGCTTCATGAACTCGCCGAAAGAGCGAAACGAGACTCGGGATCCAATCAAGAAGGTCGTTGTCAAGAACCAGTCGATCAGAAAGACACCTTTGGAGAAGGAGGCAAATCTGTAGAAATAGGTCACAAATGCGAGCGCAAGGAGGGTTCCCAGGAAGCTGGCTTTGAGGTAGACGAACACATCGCTCAATCCCATATACCGCCACATTCCCCGATAGACGCCCAGTGCAAAGAAAGCCACGAACTTGCACATGATAATGGCGGGGAGCGATTTAAGAAAAATGGTGAAGAAAAAGACGAACTCGTAAGAAAAGCCAAAACGGACGCGATAAGACAGATAGTAGGCAAATGCGACAAGAACGAGATCAAGCCCAACATGAAAGATCTGTCGCTTGTAAGTGATTTCAAAAATGATTGGTGTAAAACGTCCTTCTCGAAGGACCGAGAATTCCTTTTCCGGGTATACCCGGATTTGGGCCAGGTAGATCCCCATGAGGATGACAGACAAGATCAGGGGAATAATGACCGTGGGTGCAGCCAAGGAATCGTGCTGTTGGACGAAGACTGCTGCCAGCGCAGACATTGCCGCTGTTCCGTACAGGAAAAGGACCGCACCTCTTTCGCTGAAACCCATGAGAACTAAGCGGTGGGACGTGTGGTCTCGGCCCCCCGTAGAAGGCTTTCGGCCGCTCAAGATACGAATGACTGTCACCATGGTGGTGTCAAAGATGGGTACCATCAGGACAAGGACCGGCAGAGCATAAAGGGAAACACTGAAGTCAAGGGGCCTTGTAGCCGGGTGCAGGCAAAGCATGGAAAGGGCAAACCCTATGGGGAGGCTTCCGCAATCTCCCATAAAAATGGAGGCTGGGTGAAAGTTGAATACCAGAAAGGCGGCAGAGGCTCCAGCCAGGAGAAGAGAAACAGGCAGATATTGAGAAGCGCCACCGGCAAAACACAGGTAAGAGAAAAAGGCTGCTGCGATCAGGCCGATTCCCGCGCATAGGCCGTCCATATTGTCCAAGAGATTAACGGCATTGGTAATTCCCACAATCCAGACGATGGTAATAATCGTGTCTCCGGTCAAAGATACCATCCATTGAAGCCGATACCCCAGGAATGCAACCATCGAAGCAACCATGATCTGGACTATCAATTTGTTCTGCGGTCGCACATGGCGAAGATCATCAAGAAGGCCGAGGACGAACAGAACCGTCATGCCTATCCATACGACTGCGGTGTAGGAAGGGGGTTCAGTTCCGGGAGAATGTACTCGCACGTATTCGAAGACGGCACCAAAATCGGCAAACCGCAACAGGGGGAGGGCGACGGCGCAGTAAATGGCAACACCCCCTAGCAAGGCAGTGGGTTTTGTGTGCCAACGGTCTTCCGTAGGGAGAGCTATCCGTCCCGATCGCACAGCTGCCTGCCTGACTGCAGGCGTCAAAATGACGCAGACAAGGAACGACAGAATTGGCAACGAAAGATAGGGGGATAATTGTGACATCTGGATTTGTACTTTATGGACTCTTAAGAATTGAGTTCGATACTGAGGTGAAATTATTTGCAATAGTCTGAAAAATCAAGGTATAAAGGCACATTGCTGTTTTTTCCTTGACAAAAAAGCCAAAACCGCCCATATCTCGGTGCATAGTTCGAAGCTTTAACGCATTGGAATTCCAAAGTATTATTTCAGCATTAGGTGGGTAGATCCGTAGCGAGTTACCGCGCCCGGGGACAAGGGCGAGTTCACAACGTTTGGGATGGAGGAGATGTCATGAAGAGTGGAAGGCTTGGAATCAACGGGCTGGGGCGTATCGGCAAGCTGTCCATATGGCAGCATGTAGGGCAAAAAGTCTTTCCGGAGCTTATAGTCAATATCGGCCGTCCGGTGGGCACAAGTCTGGACAATGTGGCTCGGTTCATTGAAAGGGATTCCACGTATGGAAGCCTTCACAACTATCTCTTTGGGTACAAAGCCGGGCGTTTGATTGAAAACCTGGATGAAAAAACCGGCTCAATGGTGATCCATGGAATCAGAGTGACGATTCTGCGTGAGGAACGGAACCCCAAGGATATTCCCTGGAAGTCACATGGGGTGGACTTGGTGGTAGAATCTACGGGGCAGTTCATGGATCCCACGTTGCCCCCGGATGCTCCGGGCGGATCGATTCGGGGCCATCTGGCTGCCGGGGCACAGAAAGTGATCGCGTCAGCACCATTTAAGGTCAAGGACAAGGACGCTGCGTGGCCGGAGGATTGCCTCACGACGGTGATGGGTATTAATGACGCTGAATACGACCCAGCCGTCCACCGCATCGTATCGAACGCTTCGTGTACCACAAACTGTCTCGCATACATGGTCAAACCTCTCCTGGACCATTTTGGTCTGGACAGAATCTTGACGGCTTCAATGGCAACTATACATGCAATCACGGGCTCCCAACTCGTACTGGACCGGGCGCCGAAGAAGGGAGCGACCGATTTGCGTCGCAACCGGAGCGTTTTGAACAACATCATCCTGACGACAACAGGGGCTGCCAAGGCATTGTCGCTGGTCATACCAGAGATGAAGGAGATAGGCTTTGTTGCTGAATCTGTCAGGATTCCTGTCTCGACAGGTTCACTCATCATCTTGGCCATCGATATTCAGGACGATGCCGAGAAGGATCACACCGATAGGGACCTGATCAATCAGATCTACAAGGATGCTGCTGAGAAGAATAGGAAAGGGTATCTTGTATATTCGGAAGAGCAGAATGTGTCTGCCGACATAATCGGACATCCCTTGGCCACGGCCATAATTGAAGGGACGGAGACCCAGACCCGAACAGCGAATATTTCATTCGATCTCAAACGGCTTCCCGGCTATACTGATGAGGTCGGGGCTTGCCTTGCGCGAAGCGTCATTGATGTTCCCGTCACGAAGGTCGTGGTGTACGGATGGTATGACAATGAGATGGGCGGGTATGTCCATATGCTTACGGATCGGACCGTGAGCATTGCTTCTACGTTAGAGAAGTAGATATTGACGGGGCGATGCCCGTTATCATAATAGAGAGGCGTTGCTCGAAAGGGCTGTTAGGCCCGCATTTCTTGGGCCTTCTGGGATGGTGGCTACTAGTGCATCATCCTAAACATCTCGGAAACTCTATAATACATTGGATTCGTTAGCCTTTCGGCGACAGCCTGTTCTTGCTGCCTTCATGGAATAATGGAATGCTGGAATGTTGGAATAATGGGTTAAAAACGCATGACTTCTGTATTTGGGTCAAGGCTTTTGGGATCAATTTTCACTATTTCTCCATGAATGTTCTTATATGTTCCAGGGATAACTACTCCTTATAGGAAAAGCGCACGATCTTACCGTCATAGTAGACGATTCGATACTCGGCCATGACTGCTCTTTTGGTATAACGACCTATATTTGGATCTGTTGCAATCAACTTAAGTAATGCATTTTCAACTTTATAGTGGAGCTTGTCTATCTATTGATGTACTTTCGATCCATGATTCACCTATTTCATGGATCATGATATTTTTCAACCAGACGCACCGTAAATCCAATATTCCATCACTCCAATATTCCATTATTCCAATTGCGGAGCGGAGCTAAGTTCTTTAGTCTCAGCTGATTACCAACGGCCATAATTCCGTGGAAACCTACAACGACCTCAAGAGTGCCATACTAGACATCAATCAGGATCTGCGTCTGGTTATCCGGAAGGCAGAGTCGATTGATGGCGTGTCCCACGATCCCCTCGAAGCCTGGAAGGCAACCACAAACACAGTACACAGACAGCTGGGCGAGGAGATGATCCGGGTGGCAGTGGTAGGTTCTATAAAGTCCGGGAAGAGTACTCTGGTCAATGCTCTGTTTGGGGGTGACTATGTCAAGAGAGGTGCGGGGGTCGTCACATCCATCGTCACTAAGATAAGACCGGGAACCTCGATGAAGGCCAGGCTGGAGTTTAAGACCTGGGATGACGTCAACACGGACATGAGCCAGGCATTGATCCTGTTTTCTGCTTCGCCTCAGGAGTCGGACGACGGACAGTTCGATATCAACCGCGAAGAAGACCGAGTGAGACTGCAAAAAGATGTATCCGGCTTGAATGCAGGCCGGCTCATCTCCGAGGACGCCCGGGATCCCAACAGTGTTCTCATATTGGAGTATCTGAAGGGATACGAGCGAATCAAGAACCTCGTCTCATTTGAACCCAAGACGCACGTCTTTGAGGAAGGAGAATTCTACCGGCAAAAGGAGTTTGTTGGGGAGGAATCCCTAGCAGTCTACTTGAAGGATATTGTCCTAACCCTCGCTCCTCCTGAAGGATTTGGAGAGAACCTCGAGATCGCTGACTGTCAGGGCAGCGATTCCCCTAACCCGCTGCATCTAACCATGATACAGGACTATCTCCTCAGCGCCCACCTGATCATCTACGTGTTGAGCAGTCGCACCGGCCTGCGCCAGTCAGACATCAAGTTTCTGAACATTATCAGAAAGATGGGGCTACTGAAGAACATATTCTTTGTTGTCAACTGCGATCTCAGTGAACACGAGAACTTGACGGGGATGACGAAACTAGTTGAGAGGGCGGGGGATGAGCTTGGCATGATTCTGCCAGACCCGGAGGTGTTTGCCTTTTCTGCGTTGTATAATCTCTTTAACAATCTTGCCCAAAAGAAAGACGCTTTGTCTCGGAAAGACCTTCTGAGACTTGAACAGTGGCAGGAAGAAGCGGATATGGTGGCGTTTTCTGGGCAGGGGACGGACCGTTTTATGCAGGCCGTCGTGCGAAAGATATCGGACGATCGTCTCAGGCTCCTTCTTCAGACCAACCTGGAACGGATCTCGATCATGGCGTCTGGCATGCAGGATTGGGCTCAGATCAATCATGACCTTTTCAGTAGGGATGCCGGCGAGATTAAAACGGCATTTGCAGAGATGGAAAAGAGGCGAAAGGCCTCTGATCAGGTGACTTCGGTGATCAAGGATACCCTCGACGGGACAACAGAAAAGTTGAAGCGTGAGCTCCGGGACGACGTTGACCGTTTCTTCGACCTTCAATATGGCGACACCGTCCAGGGGATTATTAAGTTTGTGGAGTCCTACAACATCTCCGCGAAAGACTATGAAAAAGATCTTGAGGCTTCCGGCTTCCTGTCCACGCTTTACCGGATCTTTCAAAACATGCGAGAGGCTACAAACCGGTACATGGCCGAAACGACCAACCCAAATCTGGTTGATTTTGTTCGCATTGGGGAGGAGAAGATCAAGGAGCTTGCTGAGCAGGTGTCAGGGCCTTATAGCCTGATGATTCAAGATGCTGTTGATCAACATCGGCGGACCGCCGAGAAGCTTGGAATAAGACTTCAACAACGTTCGTTCACGCCCCCAAAGAGCCCGGAGATTGACCTGGTCAAGAGTGATGCGCGCTTGAGCATTCCGCCGCTTGTTACCGCTATGCGGTACTCGTCTCGCATCAAGACAGAGGCGATTCTGAGACTGGGAATTTATAATACGATGGAGGCTGTGAGGAAGCTGTTAAGAAAGAGCGTCGGCGGGGACTTGGACAGCGCCATCCGTTCGCTGGAAGATAGCGTCCGGCGGATCAAAGAACAACTCCGAGAATCCATTACCGCCCATCTCATGGACTACAGAGAGAACCTCAAGTACCAGTATCTCTTCAAGCTGGTGGACGCCATGTCGAGCAGCCTCTATGAATCCCTTGTCGACCGAATGCGAGCTTTCACAGGGAGTGCATCGGACATGAGTGGTTTGATGGAGAATCAACGACAGGCTGGAGACCAGATAGTCAAGGAGTTTGTCTCCCTTGAAACGTCGGTTAGTGCTGTACTTGATAAGGTTGGAGAGGCAGAACGGCTTTTGGAGGGCCAGGGCTCATTCCAGCACAGCGGATAATGCGCACGCCTGCGGTTACCCATCCCCGGTAAATGAAATCTTAGTTTTGGACGAGAAATCGCTTTACAAAAACAGCGGAATTTTGTATAAAACGCGTGCTTTTTGAGGCGGAGCGGAACAGAAAAGGCACAGGCCTATTGTGGGTCAAAAAGGTTCATCAAAATCACGCGGGAAGAACCCCCCAAAATCTCCGGCCGCCGGTCCGGGAGAGGAATCCACAAGGAAGAAAGCAATCCTCGATGGGGTGAAACGCTCTTCAGCCTCGGTCAAGGCTACTTTACAGGAGCTCGGGCTTCCGCAGTCAACATACTACAAATGGCAGAAACGCTATAAGTCCAAAGGATTGGATGGACTGCAGGCAGGCAACCCGGTTTCTGATGACGTTTGGCAACGATTAATTGATCTTGAAAAGAAGGAAAAAGGATTATTGGACCAAAGCAAATTGTCCGCGGAGGAGACCCAGATCATGACAAGCGAACAGGACCAGGAAAGGATCAAGAAACTGCTGTTTAAGAGATTTGATGGGGAGGCGCCGCCTGAGAAGGAGGCAACCCCTCGGGCGCCTGAAACCAAGGCGGCAGAGGAACCACCATCGCCACCGTCTTATACGCCGCCCCCGGAAGAGCCTACGGACAAAACCTTCAAGTATGCGGTGGGTGCTCTGGCATGCGTCATTGCCATCCTAATAATGGCAAGTCTATCTAACTCAAACAAGTTTGCCTTTAAGCAGAACGACCAAATGGTTGAGCTTTGGCGAGGTAGATTTGCTCCCATGGGTTGGACTTGTATGGCCAGCTTCTCGGATCCCAAGGTCCTTACCGGCGTGCAGCAGAAAAAGGCATATTCCAAAAAGCAGGCTTTCGGTATCCTTTCTGACTATTTTATCAACCGGGCAGATGAAATACTGAAGACCGGGGAAACCCCGGACCTTAAGGCTGCCAAATCGTATCTGGGACATGCTTCAAAATACGCCCTGACTGACGCTAGGCAACAAGAAATCAGGATACGGTTGAATAGAATGAATTTCTTGGTCCTGCTGGGCAAGGGAGAGTTGGCCCGCAGCAAGGGGACTGTTCCCGATTTTGAGACGGCCAAGAAGTATTTGATGCAGGCTATTCCTTATGCCTCAACCGACCTGGAGAAAGATATGCTGGCAAAGAACCTTGCGGCCATTGAGTATGCCATTGCGGAGAGCAAGATTACTCACGGCGAAACACAGCTTGCAGATTTGTATCGAGAGGCGATGAATCGCCACCTGAAGAAGGCGAAGGAATATGATCCGCGAAAGGCCCAGGCGATTGACCTGGAGATTGCGAAGATCAAGAAATGGTTAAACGAATATGAAGGCAAGGGTGTTAGTCCACACTAAGGAGTGATTCAAGAGGAAAGGGGGCGGGATGAAAAATCCCGCCCCCTTTTTCTTTGGAGTAATGGAAGGCTGGAAGGCTGGAATAATGGAATGTTGGAGTACTGAAAACTTGTGTCGAGCTCTCAACTTGAAGATTCTCTACATTCCAAGCACCAAATTCCAGATAAATCACAAGCTGCAATAATCAATTGCCGAAGTAGAGGTAAGGGCTATTGTTGCGAGGTAAGAGAGGTTTTTGACTTGGGCTTTTGGTTGTGATTTGTCTGATATCTGTAATTTGTGATTTGGTCGGCTCAATATTCCATTATTCCACTATTCCATTGTTCCAGCATAGCGCAAGGGCTTCACTACGTGCCCATTATTTCCCAATACTCCACCACTCCAGTACTCCATTTTTTCTCACGCCACGTCTTGGAGACCTGGATTGTTTACTGAAAGGTTCCTTTGGGTACGACCACAATGCCCCGAGGTGTTACCTTGAAACGCTTACGGTCCTCTTCCGGGTTGTATCCTATTTCAGTATGCGGCGGAATTCGATTTCCTTTGTCGATAATTGCCTTCATAATCTTGCAATACCTGCCAATTTCAACGTTGGACAGGATCACGGACTCACTCACCTCGGACCAGCTGTTGACGATCACATTGTAGGAGACCACCGAAGTTTTCACGATGCCACCGCTGATAATAGAACCATGAGAGACAATCGAATCCAATGCCATGCCTGTTCTCTTGGAAGCGCTATCGCGAAAGATTGTTTTTACGGGTGGATATTGCGCCTGAAATGTCCGGAGCGGCCATTTTGAGCCATAGAGATTGAAGATAGGGTCTACGCCCGTCAGGTCCATGTTTGCGTTCCAGTAGGCATCTAGATCGCCCACATCCCGCCAGTAAGAGGAATCCCGTATACAGGGTTCCAGAACACGCACCCGGTTTCCGTTTTCGTCGACGGTGTAAACGAAATCCTCAATACAATTCTTTTTTTTGTATGGAAAGGCATAGATGGAATATTTCTCCAGTGCCATCGGAATGATGTCCCTGCCGAAGTCATCTTTGTCCGTCGACTTTAATAAGTCGATGAGCACTTTGGTGTTAAAGATATAGACCCCCATGGAGGCCAGGGCATAACGAGAGTCGCCGGGCATCGGTTCCGTGGATGCTGGTTTTTCTTTGAATCCCGTAATTTTGTAGTCTCCTGCAGTCTCCGCGATTCCAAAACGATGGGCTTGCGATATGGGGACTTCAATCACCGAGACGGTAATATCTGCCCCCTTTTCTTCGTGGTACGCCCTGAAATCACCGTAGTCCATCTTGTAGACGTGGTCGCCCGAAAGAATGAGGAGATGTTTCGTAGGATCCCGTTCTATGAGGTACAAATTTTGTCGGACAGAATCGGCGGTGCCGCGGTACCACTCTTCGCCCACCCGCATCTGAGGCGGTACGACCTTCATGTAGTGACCCAGCGCATAGCTGAATATGTTCCACCCTGCTTCCAGGTGCTCCACGAGTGATTGCGCCTTGTATTGGGGCAGGACAATGATCTTGTAGATGTTAGAGTTGATGCAATTGCTAAGGGTGATATCTATGATGCGATAGATGCCCCCAAATGGCACCGCGGGCTTTGAACGATCCAGTGTCAAAGGGTAGAGACGTTCCCCTTTACCTCCCGCCATTACAAGGGCCATGACATCGCGCATCTCTATAATCCTTTCAGGACGTCGATCATGGAGAATGCCTGCCCTTTAGCGCCCCCATCGATCTTCTTCGCCAGGTAATGAATGGCGTCCACCGTTCCTCTGGCGTAGATATCGCGGCCGTTCACATTATGCGTGAACTGAAAGAAAACCGTGCCGTCTTCGGAGAGGAGCGAATAGGTATGCCATCCATGCCCGCTCAAATATGTTTCAGGGACACCCCATTCGGACCGCTGAACTGCCGGGTCGCGTTCCATCTTGATATCATCCTTGGAAAAAGGGGGGCCTAACTGGTTGAAATAGCCAACCATGGCTTTGGCCGTGCCGCTCGTATCCGCCTTTCCTTGCTGGTGACTTTCCTTGATCTCCAAGCTGTACCCCTTGAAGACATTGGGGAAGGTGTTTGCAGCATATTCCATCATTGCCTGAAAGGCCACAATCTGTTTCCCCATATTTGGAGCAATCACAGCGCAAATTTCAGAGCTTTGTACGGTCTCCACCAGACGCGCCCTGTCTCCACCGGTGGTTCCCATCACAAAAGGGAGGCCGTTTTTGCAATAGAACTCCGCATTGTCGTTGACAGAATTTGGATGGGTATAGTCTACGCAGATGACCACCCCCTCGGACTTGTTAATAGACTCTATTGCTTCCTGTCTCTCATCCGGTTTGATCAACTGGACGGCTTCAGAACCGACCCGGGTCTCTGTTGCTTCTATGTCAGCCCCGGTCAAGGCTTGAGGAATGAGCTTCAAGCCGCTATCTTGAGCTATGTGTTGGGCTGCGATGGTTGACATGTTGCCTGGCAGACCATTGACCATTACCTTGATTGGGTTCATGACACGTCTCCTTTCATTTGTGGGGTTGGCGCGTTCAGGCAGCACCCTCTGCAACGAATCCGCCAAACCCGTAATCCCGGCCTCGGCTAGGGAGTACTGGTGTAATAAAGCGCTGGAGTATTGGAGTACGAAAACATTGGAGTATTGGAGTGTTGGAGTAATGCAAAGACTAAAGACGGTGACATTCCGTGTTTTTCATGCTTTTCCAGTACTCCATTGCTCCAGTACTCCAGGTCTTCAGTACTCCTCTTCTTTGTTATTCCAGCCACGGGCGCTAAATTCCATCTTTATTCCTGTATCACAAACAAGGCTGTGATTCAAATCAACGTTGCCATCCTACCGGCATGATAATGAGAGGCTCGTGATTCTTCTTGGCGCTGATAGCCCCGGCGACCTCACTGTCGTCGAAGGCTCCTACGATGCCCGCTGCAAGACCGAGCGCGTCACATTGCAGGAAGATGTTCTGGCCAACATGGCCCGCTTCAATCATCGCATACCGCTTGCCACGTTCACCATATTTGACGGTGATGCGCGAGTATTCAGCCGTTAGGACCAAGATGACAGGTGCGCTGGCCACCCACATCTGTCTCAGAGCAGCCTTGGCTACATCCTCTCTTGCGTCGGTGTCAGCGCGCTCTTCGAGTGAGTGACGAGGCGGGTCGTAGCGGTATACCCCTTCCCTTAACCCCTGGACACCACTTTGTCCCACAACAGCATAGACATCAATTGGGTAGAGGGCCCCTCCGGATGGGGCTGCTCTCTTAAACCCCCCATCCTCAGTAATACCCTGAGCGGCCCATAGGATTTGGGAAAGATGAGCCAACGTGATGGGTTCACTGGAGTAAGACCTTACAGTCCTCCTGTGCTTGATGGCTTTTTCCACGGAGATGTTTCCGTCAAACACAGGGGCAGGTAAGCGCATGGCGACCTCCTTGTTGAAGATGTTGCGGGTTCTTGCCAGGACAGGCTTGGCCCACAGCTGGCAAACAGCTGAGAAAGAGAGGCCCAACAGGCCTCCGAGCTGGCATGCCTGTCGCCGGGTCAACCTGGCATCTCCCCTGAGAACTTTCAGGAAGCTCGCGAAGTCCATTTTACTCTCTTTCTCAACTCTTTAACTTCTCTGTCTGTCCCAAAGGTCAAGAACAAGCCTTCGATTCTCCTCGAGGGGTTCCAAAGATACACTCCTGTCTTTGAAAAACACCTCCAGCGTGATGGTTTCGTCATATCCGATCGACTTCAACGCGGACACGGCTTCTTTCCAGTCAATGTTTCCTGCTCCCAAAGGCATGTGCTCATCCTCACGCCCTCGGTTGTCTGAGAAGTGCACGTGTCTGATGTGACCACCTAGCTGTTTGCAGAAGCTCGCTCCATTGTCTTTTCCCAGATTCGTGTGACCAAAGTCGAGATGGATTTGGAGTCCTGGTACCTCCTCCAGGACCCGGGAATATGTGGATACGGAATCAAACGGTGCCTTGAAGTTCTCCAGAATAAGAGTCAGCCCGTACGAGCCGGCCATCTCCGCAAGGGGTTTCAAGGCTTCGATGTTCAGGCGTACCAGATCTTCCTTCATGGCCGGCGGACAGTAGTAACAGGGATGGATGTTCATGATGGTCGCTTCGAGAGATGAGAAGATCCCGGCGCAGCGTTCGAGCTCTTTGAAACAGGCTTTACGGACCGACTCTATGGGATAAGCATATGGGAGGCAGGGGTCGGTGTGCCCAACAATGAATAGGCTGTACTGGTCGAGGAGTGCACGAACCCTTTCCGGGTCCGGACTCAAGGCATTAGGCCCCTCGATGGTGAGATCCACAAATTCGTAATGGGCCTCCCCCAAGAAAGTGATCTCATCATAGACAGATAAAGCAGGGTTGTTCATGAGGCCGATCTTCATGGGCTATTTGCTCCCGGGGATGACGGTTTTCAGAGTACGGGCAGACTATGCTTGCATCATGCCGACGATCCACATGGCATAAAAAATGATAACCATGATCCCCCAGAAAATGGCGGATCCGGATCTGAGTCTCGCCGTTTGCCCGCCGCTCAAGCCGAGCATCAAGAAGCCTATTACAGACCCGATCCAACCGATGAAGCCGACTTCTAGGATAAGCGTCCAAAAGACATTCGGTTGGGGACTTGCCTGCTGGGGCGACGAGACCACGGCAGCACCACTCAGTCGTTGAGCCTTCGATCCCTGATCCATCAATGTGGCGATCTTTGTATCACACCTGTCGATCCAGTCTCTACCGGGGGTATAGAAATTCCTCGCAGCCAGGAATCCCCGTCTTATGGTTCGGGTAGCAATCAGGGCGAGCTGAATGTCGCCCCGTTGTTCGGCCTGTGTACATATTTCCCAGAGTCGTTGGGCCGATTTGTGCACGTAGGGATTAAAAGGCGTATACGAGTGGATGGACCTGTCGAAAAAAGTGATTGCATTAATGTGTTGCTGTTTCTTGAAGTATCCTTCTCCTTCTTGATACGCATGCATGGACACGAAGAACGCGCGTATCCAGACCAGGGCCAACACGACAAGGCTGAGGCCAATTACAACAGAGATCACTCTTGTGAAAGGTCTTTTAGACAAACGGTTCCCGGGATTCTTCACGGCACCACCCATTTGTGACATACTTCTCCTGATCTTGTCGCACCGTGGCTCACGAGCTTGAAGTTTGCGGTGTGACTCCGATGTACTGGGTCGTTTCTGCCTTCAGATGCCTCATTCTTGACATGTCCTCTAGCATAAAATCAATTCAGTACACTTTGTCAATGAGTTCTTATCACTCCACCCCATGAAGAGTCGCACCCATAATCACCTTGATGTATACATCAAAGATCTGTATAAGTCATCTGGGCCAACTAAGCGCTAAGTTCCTTAGTCGTAAGATTCGTCTTTTTTCTGGCAGAAAATAATCTTGGCATAACGAATACCCGCCTGCCATGCAAAGTACTTACAATGACATTCACCTTGAAACACTACCCTGAATCTACGCAAAGGCATTGCGGGCAGGTCGAATGTCAAACAAGGAATTAAGAAGGAAAAACTTCGACATTCAGAATCCCTTGTTCATTATTCTACATTCTTGTCCGGTTCCGGTTTATCCGGGTTAGGGGAATCGCAGGTATGGGCCAACGGCTACCAGAAAGGGAACTGGGCGGGTGCAGGGTTCAACGAGCGGATATGGTTGACACGATAATACGGCGAGAAACACTGGTAGGTTAGTAGCCTATGAACACGTTTCTCGATGATAGGGAATCGGCCGGAGACTACTCGGTATACCTCATACTCTTCCTGATAGCCCTTGCAACGCGATTCTTTTTCCTCCTCTACATAGATGAACCTGTCATCTTTTTCAAATACCCTTTCTTTGCCGAAAAGTTAGCACGTGGGATTGACATTGGGGACAGGATCGTCGACCTGAGCCCTTTTTACCTCTATTCCCTGACGTTTCTCAAGAAGGTTTTTCATCTCGACTGGAACCTTGTCAAACCAATCCAGTCGTTTGTGGGCATTCTGAACTGTTTGATGGTGTACGCCTTGGGGCGCCGGGCTTTCGGGAAGGAAGCGGGGCTTTTTGCCGCCCTTCTTTTTACCTTTTATGGCAATCTGATCGTGCTGGAATCAACCCTGGAGCCGACCGTCTTTGTCCTTTTGTTTAGTATGTTGACGGTCTATCTCCTTCTTGAGGTCAAAGAGCATTCCGGGGTCTTCAACAAAAAATGGGGTTTTGCTGCGGCTGCCGGTTTCTTTGCGGGACTGTCGATCATCACCAAGCCAAACTTCTTGTTGTTCTTGCCTGTGGGGGCCGGTTGGCTCCTTTTCCTGGGAGACCGAGATAGTCGGATTGGCACAGGATTTCAGACCCTGGTCTTCTGTTTTGTGGCGCTTGCGGTGGTTCTGCCCGTTACTTTGAGGAATTATGTGAAGCTTCACGACTTCGTTTTTGTTACCGCTGATGCGGGCAAGGTTTTCTTCCACGGTAATGGAAAAGGGGCCACTGCCCTGGAGGGCACAGGCCTTCCCAATGAAGGGTTTATGGAGGAGAAAGGGGAAGAGCCTGACTATGCCCATGTCTTGTACCGGAAGACAGCTTCCAGGCTTACCGGGAAAGACCTGACCCCGTCTGAATCCTCAAAGTTCTGGATGGGGAGGACGCTTAGCGACATACGGAATGATCCGGCGGGCTACGTCATGCTTGAAGTCGAGAAACTGTTTTACTTCTTCAATGACTATGAAATGCACTACATTGCGTCTGCCTACAAAGAATATAAGGCCATCCAGACTTTCCCTTGCGTTAGGTATGGCATCATTGCCTCGCTGGGACTCCTGGGCATGGTGCTTTCGCTGGGAAGGTTTAAAGAGCTGTTTCTTGTGTACGGTATTGTATTTATCTACCTGCTTTCGGGCATGCTTTTTTTGGTTCAGTCAAGGTACCGAATGCCGGCTGTTCCCTATCTCTGTCTGTTTGCGGGGTACAGCCTCTATGCTTTGAAGGAAATGGTGACATCAAGGAGACTTAAGCAGGCGGCAGTGGCGCTGATGGTTGTCGGTCTGTTTTTTGCCTTGACTCGCTTGGCATTCAGGGGTGAGATACTCCGGGTCGATCGATGGCAGCAGGCCACAAAAATCCACTACCAGATGGGCGGAGAGCCGCTGTTTAAGCGTGGACAGTATCAGGACGCCATTTTTGAGCTAAGCGAGTGCTTGGCGATAGCCCCGGACTTCAGCCCGGCGCATAACCTCATGGGGAAGAGTCATGCGATGCTTGGAGAACTCACGGAGGCTGCGTCGAGTTTTGGCAAAGTGATAGTACTGAGCCCGCAGCTTGCGGAAGGATACAAGAATCTCGGGTACGTCCATCTGCTTCAAGGGGACCGGGAAAAAGCGTGGGAGTTGCTTTCAAGGGCGTTGTCCATAGATCCGAACGATGATAAACTGAAACAAGAAATGTCAAAACTCCGGATGAATAGAGATCAGTCGTAAAGGAAATCCAACTATGCATTGTATCGTTACGGGAGGAGCCGGCTTCATTGGTAGTCATTTGGTGGACCATCTACTAAATGACGGGCATCACGTAACCGTTCTGGACAACTACACCACTGGCCGGGCTGAGACCCTGGATCATGTCAGGTCGAATCCGAAACTCTCCATTCAACAGATCGATGTGGCCGAATATGAATCGATAGCACCCCATTTTGAAGGGGTAGACTGGGTTTTCCATCTTGCCGCCCTGGCCGATATTGTGCCGTCCATAGAGCACCCCCTCATATACTATCGTTCAAATGCAGATGGTACGGTCAACGTACTGGAGGCATCACGCCGGTTTGAAGTTAAACGGTTCATATATGCGGCTTCATCATCTTGTTATGGAATTCCAGATAGTTATCCAACCCCAGAGTCGGCTGATATCCGACCTCAGTATCCTTACGCTCTAACCAAATACCTTGGGGAAGAATGCGTGATGCATTGGCATCAGGTCTATAAGATTCCCGTGGTGTCTTTGCGCCTGTTCAATGTCTTTGGCCCCCGTTCACGGACGTCTGGTACGTATGGTGCTGTATTCGGGGTTTTTCTGGCACAGAAACTGCACCAAGAGCCCTTTACCGTTGTTGGGGATGGAAGCCAAACAAGGGACTTCGTCTTCGTGACCGATGTGGTGCGGGCCTTTGTGATGGCTGCTGCGAGCACTGCCCAATGTGAAATCCTGAACGTCGGGAGCGGGCGTACGTACAGTATCAACAAACTGGTTCAACTCTTGGGAGGTGAAGTGGTTTACGTTCCGAAGAGGCCCGGCGAACCCGATTGCACCCACGCTGATACGACCAGAGTCAGAGACTTGTTGGGCTGGACTCCTAAGGTCTCCTTTGAAGAAGGCGTAGCCGTCATGCTTGAACATATCGACCACTGGAGTCAGGCACCAGTTTGGACTCCTGACAAGATCGCTGATGCCACGGCAGGGTGGTTTCAGTATCTGTCACCCCAAAGAAATGATCTAAAAAGGAGCAACCGGTCATGAACTTGGATTTTAGCGACCCCAAGATCAAGAAACTGGAAGAACTTACATCCCTTGTGGGTGCTTTGAAATCAGAAGGAAAGACCATCGTGATGTGTCACGGTGTCTTCGACCTCATTCATCCTGGTCATATCCGTCACTTCCAAGCCGCAAAACGGGAAGGAGATGTCTTGATTGTCACCTTGACCCCTGACGAGTTTGTGGGGAAAGGTCCGGGGCGCCCCGTCTTCAATCAGGCATTGCGCGCGGAGTTCTTGGCTTCCCTTGCTTGTGTAGACTACGTTGCGATCAATCAGTGGCCGACAGCCGTAAATACCGTAAAGATGCTCAGACCTGACCTATATGTGAAGGGGAGCGACTATGTTGATCCGGAGAAGGATCTTACGGGTAAAATCGCGGAAGAGGAAGCCGCTTTGCAATCGGTGGGCGGCAGAATACATTTCACCGACGAAATCACCTTTAGTTCAACCAATTTACTTAATACCTACTTCGACGTGTTTCCCAGAGGAGCCCAGGAGTTTCTCGAGAACCTGCGAAAAGTCCATGATGTTGAGTCGGTCATCGAAAGAATTGAAGGGCTAAAGAAACTCAAGGTGCTTGTTGTCGGAGATACGATCATTGATGAGTATTACTACTGCGAACCAATGGGCAAGTCACCCAAAGAGACAATCATTTCAACACAATACAAAAGCAAAGAGGTCTTTGCGGGCGGCATCCTGGCGGTTGCTAATCACGTAGCCGGATTTTGTGATGACGTACATCTCGTTACGTGTCTGGGGACCGAAGACTCCCGCGAAGAATTCGTGTTGAACAGCCTGAAGAGCAATATTGACCCCAAGATCTATTATCAGGAGGAAGCTCCAACGGTTGTCAAACGCCGATATGTTGAACCTTCCTTCTTAACCAAGATGTTCGGCATCTACTTCTTTAATGATAGGGGCCTCAGGGGTGAATTCCAACAGGAGATATGTGACTATTTGGAAGGTGTCATAGGTGACTATGATCTGGTATTGGTTTCAGATTTTGGCCACGGTCTCATTGGCCCACCCATGATGAAGGCCCTGTGCAAAGGGGGCCGTCTTCTTGCAGTGAATACTCAAACAAACAGCTCTAACTTAGGTTTCAACCTCATTACAAAATATGACCGGGCCGACTACGTCTGCATTGATGAGCCGGAGATTCGACTTGCCACACGAAACAAGTTTGGTCCTCTGAAATCGTCCGTAAATACGGTGGCTGAAAAGCTTGACTGCAAAATGGTCACAACAACGAGAGGCCATCGAGGGTCCCTGACCTACGATAAGAAAGACGGCTTTTGCGAGACCCCTGTTTTTTCTACAAAGATAGTTGATAGAGTGGGGGCGGGAGACGCATATCTGTCGATATCATCTCTGTGCGTTGCAGCAGGCTTTCCTGCGCAGCTCGTAGGGCTGATTGGAAATGCCGTGGGTGCGTTGGCAGTCCAGGTTGTGTGTAACCGTGACTCGATCGAACCCGTTCCGCTTTACAAGTTCTTAACCACGCTCCTAAAGTAGTCGAAAGGAAAAAGGCGGGTAAGTGAAGGAAATAATAGCCTCATATTTGGATACCTTAGAGAAATGTCTAAGAGACATTCAGGTGACTGATGTCGAGAAGCATGCCCTTGGAGTTGTGGAAGGCGTCGAACGGGCGGCAAGGCTGATTAACGCCCGAACCTCGGCCGGGAACAAACTGATGTTCATCGGGAATGGTGCGAGTGCTGCCATCTCCAGCCATCAGGCAACGGATTTCTGGAAAGCTGGCGGCATGCGGGCAATCGCGTTCAATGATGCCTCTCTCCTCACGTGCATTAGCAATGACTTCGGTTATAGGCATGTGTTTGAAAAACCTATTGAGATGTTTGGTGACAAAGGGGATGTCCTGGTTGCCATAAGCAGTTCAGGGCAGTCGGAGAATATCTTGCGTGGTGTGGAGGCTGGCCGAGCAAGGGGGTGCGAGAGTCTTACCTTATCGGGATTTACGTCGGACAATCCGTTGCGTGACCTGGGTTTACTCAACTTCTACGTGTCCTCGAATTCGTATGGTCATGTAGAAGTTATTCACCATGCTATCTGTCACTGCATACTAGACAGCATTATGGCGAACAGGCGGAAGGGTTAGATGGCTGATATTCGAATAGATGGCCACAAGTTGGTGTTTCATGTGGACAGGTTGCACAAATGGCTCAAGGGAGAGAAGTTCTTTCCCATCTATGTGGAGGTGGGTCCCTCGGGCGCCTGCAACCATAGATGTATTTTTTGTGCCCTGGAGTATCTTGGATATGAAGCAAGGTATATCAACACCGAAATATTCAAGGAAAGACTTGAAGAAATGGCAGGAGGCGGCGTGAAAAGCCTCATGTTTGCAGGTGAGGGCGAGCCTCTGCTGCACAAGGATATTGAAGAGTTAATCTGTTTTGCCAAAGGTTGCGGGATCGATGTTTCTGTTACGACGAACGGTGTCCTCATCAACAAGCGTATCAGTCAAAAGAGCCTGGAAGCATTGTCTTGGATCAGGGTCAGTTTTAATGCCGCTACCAGGGAGAACTACGCTCGGGTTCACGGAACACAGGCAGATGATTTTGACAGGGTGCTTGACAATCTAAAACAGCTTGTGTCCATGAAAAGACGCTATCAGTGCAGTTGTACGATTGGCGTGCAATTACTTATGATCCCGGAGAACTACCAGGAAACCGAAGAACTTGCCAACATATTGAAGGAAATCGGCGTGGATTATTTTTCGATAAAGCCTTTCTCGAAACATCCATTGAGTAGCCATTCTTTGGACGGCAGTTTTGACTATGGCCAGATGCTATCGTTTCGGGAGACCCTTGATAGGCTGTCAGGTAAAGATTTCAGGATTCTGTTCCGGGGTCACACAATGACGAAGTTGACGGAAAAGGAAAGGGGGTATGATTGTTGCCTGGGGCTTCCCTTCTGGGCCTATATATCTTCTGATGGCGGAGTCTGGGCGTGCAGCGCCTTTCTGGGAATAGAGGAGTTCTTCTATGGCAACCTTTATGAAGAGACTTTTACTCAGATATGGGAGGGGCTAAAACGGAAAAAGGTTCTGGAGATGGTAGAGCACGAGCTGGATGTTTCACAATGTCGAGAGGTATGCAG
>JAQBAU010000030.1:0-4977 GCA_032126655.1 Desulfobacterales bacterium | reverse complement strand
TACGTTGATCCTCGCTATGGGAGTTCGGCTTATCCCGAGTTTGTCGACAGGCGCAAGGGCGGGAACAGACGCAAGCTGGATTATCAGCATATGCCCGGGCATCCTGTCCGGAAGCGGATTATGCTAATCGGCATGCTGGTTATCGTTTTTCTGGTAGCTCTTTTCTTTATCTTAAGTGTAGCCTTGAGTCACAAGTCCACTCACCAAACCTTCCGAAAGAAAACCATCACCTTTGGTTATTATCAACGTGACCGACAGAGTCATGCCTGGGCAATGCCTCCCTTATGGCCTCTTTGATGGCCCTGACCTCCTCAGGGCGATCCACTTTTTGCCCATCAAAATCCCGAACGTAAAAGACATCCACCACTTGATCGACCTTCGTTCCGATCTTGGCAACCCAAATGTCGAGTTTACAACGAAAAAGGGCATCCGTGATCTTGTAGAGTAGGCCAGGAAAATTGTGGGTGTAGATTTCAATGACCGTGAAAAAACCGGAGGATGCATTGTCTACAACGATCTCGTCCGCCTTTCTCAATACGCCTTTTTGCAGGGACTGATATGCCCGCACCTTCTCCCCAAGGGCAGGTTCCAGAGCCAATTCTCCTTTCAAGGCGGCTCGTAGATTGGTTCTGACGCGGTCCCATACTTGATCCTCAAGGAGTGTGTCCGGAGGAGCCTTCACCTTGAAGACGTCGAGGGCAATGTGATTTCTCCACGTATAGATTTGAGCACTCAGGATATCAAGGTCGTTCAGGGTAAACACGCCGGCAATCTTTGAAAAAAGCCCTGGGAAGTCTTTCGCACAAACGGTGACAGTCCTGTAGTTGGCCTTCGGATCAGCGCGGGCCTCCAAAACAAGGGGGTTCTGTTGAAGCCCCTGGTACAGTTCAATATGCCGGTGGATCTCTTCCGATGGCGTATACAACAGGTAGCGGGGCGACATCTGGTCGAAGAGATCCTCAAAGTCCTTCCCTTGCAAGGGGATGCCCTTATCAGAAAGTTCACGCTTCTTTCGCTCTACCACCTCTCTGGCCGCCCGTGTGCCCAACTCCCCTTTTTCCAGAACATGAAGGATCTTGAAGAAGAGCTCCTTGAGCAGAGTCGCTGTCCAATCACTCCACGCCTTGGGCCCTGTAGCCTTTGAATCGGCGACCGTTAGCAAATAAAGCATTTTGAGGTGGTCCACATCACGGAAGTTTCTGGCACATTGGACGATGACCTTTTCGTCGTTGATGTCCCTTCGGGTAGCAGTATGTATGAGAAAAAGATGTTCTTGAACCAGAAAAGCAATCGTCTCAATGTCTTCCTCAGAACATCCCATCCTCTCGAACACTTGCCTAACTATGTGCGCACCGTGAGTCGAATGGTCGTGTACCTCCACAGCCTTGCCCACGTCGTGTAAAAGACCTGCCCACAGCAGAAGGTCCGGATTCTGTATCTCTTTGAACAGCTTCCCGCATAAGGTGTCCTGGGTGTCAGCCGAGTCGTCGCGAAGTGACTTGAGGATTTGCACTGTACGCAAAGAATGCTTGTCTACCGGATGGACGTGATACTCATCATATTGGATTCGGTTAACAACACCCCTCATCTCAGGGATGAGGGCAACCATCATACCGGTGTTCAACATCTCCGTCAGGACATTGAAGGGATGGGGAGACGCACTCAAAATACGCTGGAACGACTTGCCTACCTTTCGCGACTTTTGAAACTTCTCATCCACCAAATACGAGAATTCTTTTATCAAACGACTCGCCTCAGTGCCCAAGGGAATTCTATGCACTGCACTCTGTTCAAATATGCTTATCAAGAGATAGGGTTTCTCAATGATAGCTTCTGGTGATTCAAACTCCAGGGCATCTCGGAAGACCTCGATTCCGGCCACCAACCTTCGTCGTTCAGCCCTTTTCCTTCCGACTTTCCTCCTGGCACGTCTCGCCTTGCTCAGGAATGTAAGGTGCTGCCCCTTCAGCAACTCCATCTGCCCGTGCAAAGTCCCCAAGAAACCTTCAACCCCCTGTTGTCCGTTTCGTTGTTTGAATCCCAGGGCCTTTGCCAACTCGATCTGGTATTCAAAATACAGCTGATCGCATTTGCGTCCGGTAAGATGATGCAGCCAATTTCTGACCTTCCTGATAAACGACAAGGCCCCGGAAAGGGACTGAAACTCGTCATGGGAGAGATGACCGAGAAATTCCAGGTCCCTTGGGGCTCCAATCCCGAATGTTGCCCGGCCCATCCAGAGCATGCTGTGATAGTCTCTCAGTCCGCCAAGTCCTTCCTTGAGGTTGGGCTCTAAGAGATAGGTGGAATCGCCAAAGCGGGAGTGCCGCTCACGGTTCCTTTCTGACAACCAGTCCGTATAGGCACTCCCACGTCTGCGCAAAACCTTGTCTTGAAGCCGTTCCATGAGGTCTGAATAGAGCGTGGAGATGCCACAAACGAACCTGGCATCGATCAGAGAAGTCAGAACCTCAAAGTCCTTAGAAGCCAGTGATGAACATTCCTTCAATGAGCGGGTGGCATAACTCACGTCCAGGCCGATGTCCCAAAGGGGATAGAAAACCTCCTGCACGAGACTCTTGGCCTCTTCAGGAACCACTTTCTTGAAAAGAAGAAGAACATCCACATCAGAGTGTAGGCACTGCTCTTTTCTGCCATAGCCACCCAGTGCAATGATCGCATACGGGTTTTTGTCCACACGCATCCGGGGGCCCACCGAGCTTTGAGCAAAACTCTCGTGGAAGTATTCATCCAGAAGTTCTGTGTGCCGTTCCAGAAAAGCAGGCTCATCCCCCTTAATGAAACGGGCGACCAACTCTTCCTTCTTCTCCTGGAGGATGCCGATTGGCTTGTCTGAATAGTGCATAGGACAAAAACCGGCGTACGGCTTAAGGCTTAAGGTACAGGGTTATGTGGCCGAAGGCTCCTTGAGCCTTACGCCTTATGCCTTCGCCTTTCGCCTGATGCCTTTTGGCTATTCTCATATCGCTTCCTTGCCCCTTTCGCCGGTTCTGATGCGAATAGCTTCATCCAGCGTACTGACAAAAATCTTTCCATCGCCGATGGCACCGGTTTTTGCCTTTTCCTCAATCACCTCAACAACCCGAGGCTCCATTTCTGCGTCCACGATGATCTCCAGCTTTAGCTTGGGAACGAAATCCACCTCGTATTCGGCTCCACGATAGACCTCGGTGTGGCCCCGCTGGCGGCCAAATCCCTTCACCTCAGAAATGGTCATCCCTCGAACACCGATCTCTGCCAAACCCTCTTTGACTTCATCCAGCTTAAAGGGCTTGATTATGGCTTCAATCTTTTTCATTTTCTTTCCTCCTCAACACGCCCCGGCTACAGGGTGTATGCTGTTTCACTATGTTGGGCAATATCGAGTCCCCTTACCTCATCTTCCTCGGAAACCCTCAGGCCCATTGCCAAATCAAGGATCTTGAGGATGACAACACTCATCATAAAAGCAAACACCCATGTGATGACCACTGACAGGAACTGGGGCCAGAGCTGCCCTGGGTTTCCGAAAAAAAGCCCGTCTGCGCCGTCCGGGTTTACAGCTGTGCTTGCAAACAATCCGGTAGCCAAAGCCCCCCACGTGCCCCCAAGTCCATGGATTCCCACCACATCCAGGGAATCATCGTACCCGAGTTTTGACTTGGCCAAGACACCCGTATAGCAAATTACCCCTCCTATGCCACCAATAATGATAGCGGAAACCGGGCCAACGAATCCGGCTGCCGGCGTGATAGCCACCAGCCCGGCGACCGCCCCACTGGCTGCGCCAAGGGTCGTTGGCTTCCCCCGATGAATCCATTCTGCAAACATCCACGATAGGACCGCAGCTGATGCAGCCACGTGGGTGGTTATAAAGGCTGCTGCCGCCAAACCATTGCTGGCAAGGGCGCTCCCCGCATTGAAACCAAACCATCCGAACCAAAGGATAGCAGTACCAGTGATCGTCATCGGAAGATTGTGGGGCATGAACTGCTCTTTGCCGTATCCCCTTCTCTTGGAAATAAGGAGTGCTGCAGCCAGGGCCGAGGCTCCAGAACTAATGTGTACGACGGTTCCCCCCGCAAAATCGAGTGCACCCATGTTCCTCAACCAGCCGCCGACTCCCCATACCCAGTGTGCCAGGGGACTGTACACAAGCGTGGACCAGAGCGCGATGAAGATGAGAAAGGCGCTGAATTTCACCCGCTCCGCAAAGGCTCCGGTGATGAGAGCTGGGGTAATGATGGCAAACATGGCCTGGAAGATCATGAAGGCTACGTGGGGTATGGTAGACGCATAATCCGGACTCGGAGAGAGGCCCACTCCCTCCAAACCAAACCACGCGAGGCTCCCGACGACACCCCCGATGTCAGGACCAAATGCGAGCGAATAGCCCCAGAGAACCCAGATCACGGAGACGGCGCCGATCACGACGAAGCTTTGCATGATCGTCCCCAGGACATTCTTGCTGCGGACCATCCCGGAATAGAAAAGGGCCAGACCCGGAGTCATGAACATAACCAAAGCCGAGCACATGAGAATGAAAGCTGTATCTCCCGAATTAATCATCTTCAGAACCTCCTCAGCCAACAAGTTTTCACCCACGGTCATGGGTTTACGGTCTGTCTGTTGGACCCTGACATAGAGCAACACGCGTGCCAAGGGTTCTGATGAGAAAGGTTATGTCGTAAATTCAATAAGATATGCCTAACGACGAGAATGGCAAACGATGGCGTTATGGCACAATTATGTAGCCAATGCGAATATTTATTACAAAAATGTCGCATGGGTGGCTTTGTGCACCTTGGAATGCGTTCACAGGGGGAAAGCAAGCGAGAGGATAGAATCTTCGGTTTTCAGGTTGGATCCGTCATCTCCCGCCCAAAAGGACGGGAGATGACTTGGTGCATTCAGCTTGAAGCCAGCTAGCCTCGTTTTTCCATGGGAATATAATCTCTTAATTGTGACCCAGAGTAG
>JAQBAU010000029.1:0-4673 GCA_032126655.1 Desulfobacterales bacterium | reverse complement strand
GGAAAAGTGCCTTCTTGTTGCTTGTCCCCATCGTCGGTTTCATAAACTTGATCCACATCCCCGTGGGAACCCACTGGGTCGTAAGGTTTCTTGATTGGGATCTCGTTTTTGGGAAAGTAGACAGACTAAGCCTCCTTTTTGGTTACATCTTCCATCTCGTCACCTTCATATCCCTTCTTTATGCCCTTCACGTAAAAGATGATCTGCAGCATGTGGCCGGGCTTATTTACGCCGGCAGTGCCCTGGGGGTTGTCTTTGCAGGAGAGCTTTTTTCTTTCTTTGTCTTCTGGGAGATGCTCACTGTTAGCTCTATATTTTTGATCTGGGCACGCAGGACAAGGGCAGCGCAAGCAGCAGGATACAGGTATCTTCTGGTTCATGCTGCCGGAGGTCTCTGCCTTCTGGCAGGCATCGTCCTGTATGTGAATCAAACGGGTTCTATCGAGTTCGGGTACATAGGATTGAACGGATTGGGCAGTTACCTTATATTTTTTGGTTTTGGCCTGAATTGCGCCTGGCCCCTCCTCCATACGTGGCTGACTGATGCCTATCCTGAGGCAACGATTACCGGGGTCATATTCATGAGCGCCTTTACTACAAAGTGCGCGGTCTATGCATTGGCAAGGGGCTTCCCGGGCACCGAGGCCCTGATCTGGATCGGGGCGATCATGACCGGATTTCCCATCTTCTATGCGGTCATTGAGAATGACCTCAGGAGAGTGCTTGCTTACAGCCTGATCAACCAAGTCGGGTTCATGGTGTGCGGCATCGGTATAGGGACAGCCCTGGCCATCAATGGGGCCGTGGCCCATGTTTTCAATGATGTTCTCTTCAAGGCCCTCCTTTTCATGTCCATGGGCGCGATTATGTATCGCACCGGAAAGATCAATGGCACGGCCCTGGGTGGATTGTACAGGACCATGCCGTTTACGTGCATATGTTGCATGGTGGGGGCCGCATCCATCTCTGCCTTCCCGCTTTTTAGCGGTTTTGTCAGCAAGTCCATGGTCATGGATGCGGCTGCCGGAGGTCATATGAGGATCATATGGTTCATCCTGCTCTTTGCCTCAGCCGGCGTATTCCACCATGCAGGCATCAAGATTCCCTTTTTCGCGTTTTTCGGCCACGACTCCGGGATGAGGCCCAAGGAGGCACCCCTGAATATGCTCCTTGCCATGGGTATCGCCGCTTTCCTGTGCATCTTCATAGGCTCATTTCCCGGGCCCCTGTACAACCTGCTCCCATATCCTGTGGATTATGTGCCATACACAGCGCCCCATGTCTTAGGTCAAACCCAGCTCCTTTTCTTTTCAGCTCTTGCCTTCTCTTTGCTATTGCTTTCCGGGATCTATCCCGGCGAGCAAAGATGTGTCAATGTCGATGTGGATTGGGTCTACCGCAAGGGGGGCCGGCTCTTTTACTATGTCCTGGATAAATTCTTTAACGGCTTGAACAGGGCCTCAGATCGGGTTTTTGTGGGTGGCTTGGCTGGTTATGTTGGCCGTGTGTCCAGAGACGGTCCGGCAAGAGCCGCACTCTTAGCCATGGTGCCTGCCTGGTTGATAAGTGGTGCAACAGGAGACAAGCTAGCCCACAAGAAGGACAGCCTTCGTGCGGCCCTGCAAACAGGGACCTCACCCGTGGGTATCAGTGCGGCAGTAGCAACTATTTTTCTGATCATCGTTTTTCTCTTGATGTAATGTGAACTTTGACAACACAGAGATTCGGGCATGAAGAGGAGATATCTATGGTTTCAATAGAAGATTTGAGAGGAATCGCACTGTTTGAGAGTTTTACAGACCAGATGCTTGAACGGCTGCTTCCTATGGCTGAACAGAAGTTCCATGCGGAAAGACAGATGGTTTACGAAGCAGGCAGTGCAGCCGACCTTTTTTATTCCCTGAAAAGGGGAAAGGTGTTGCTCGAGGCAGAACTCGCCCCAGAGTTTATCATCTCTGTCGGTGCTATAAAACCTGGTTATTCCTTTGGCTGGTCTGCCCTGCTTCCCTTGGCATCTCATACCTCGTATGCTGTCTGTACTGAACTCTCCGAAATCTTGGCCTTTCCCGGAAGCGAGTTCATGGCACTCCTCGATAGTGACCACACCATGGGATATCTGTGCATGCAGAAGGCGACTAGGATCCTTGAGAACCGCCTGGAACGCCGGACGGCTCAGTTTCTCAAGGTCATAAGTAAGCATCCTGAAATGGGATTGCTTTTAGGCCTGGAAGCTGGGTGAAATAGGCACCTATTCCCAACTCGCTGTGCAGAAAGCTTCAGGGTCCGATGGGGTAAGCGTAGTGTTGTAATTTCTCACCCCAACGGAGAAGGAACAGGGTTGGGTCTTTGAATTGCATGTGTGAAGAAGGAAAATATGGCGTTGAAGGTGGAGTTAACGAACACCGCCGCGGATGGCATGAAAGTGACGCGTGCGGTTACCTGTGAAAACACTTATTTGTATTAACGGAGACGTCCATGCTTTGAAAGCCACTAAGCTGGCGGCCAAGTTCGCCTGCGCTGCAAATAGTGAGGCCACTTTCCTGTTTGTTCGAAGATATAGAAAAGATGCTCGTGGCTATAACATTCGACGTAAGGCAACAGAAGTCTTTGCCGACTGGAGGGAAGAACTGCCGGAGATGAAGTATCTTCACGAGGCGGACGACGTGTTCAAACAAACCCGAGGGGGCAGGGAAGAGGGAACACAGATAGAAGAGTTACGCAGAATTCTAGTGCATGTCGGGGGCGGTATTTTTGAAGAAGGCAAAGTCTACCTGCGTTCTGACAGCCAAGCTCACCTTAAGATTAGGGAAGGCATCCCCCACGAAGAAATAATTAGAGAAGCCCAGGAAGGCCGTTATGAGCTTGTCATGTTGGGAGCACACAGCGTTGCTGGATGTCGCTGGTATGAGATTGAGAACATTCCTCTCAGAGTCGCCCAAAAAGCCCCCTGCCCGGTCACGGTGATAGGTAAGGACTTTGAAGAAGGGCAACCTGTGTTGGTGTGTGTTGGAAGAAAGGATCCGCCCGAGTCAACTCTACACCTGGGCCAACTAATAACAGCAAGTATGAAAAGTGAGATTGAGGTTCTGACCGTACACAGAACCGCGAACCCGGCTTTTCAGTTTGCTGAAAAGGTCTCCTCCATGATGGATGAATGGTCAGAGGGTTCTTTGAGAGTGACCCCAAGGACCATGACTGGCAATCCGGCCCAGGTGATTCTCGAAATGGCACCGAATTATGGCCTTATCGTTTGCTCATCTAGCGAAAAGCAAAGGAAGAATCGATTGGGCAAGGTGACTAAAAAGGTGCTGTGTCGTCAGTTCAACCTGCTTGTTACAAGGTAGGAAGGTATTAGTGGGCTATCATACGCAAAGACATTCAAAGAATTGCCGCCATAGTAACTGGATCTTTCAAAGAATGTTCTCCCATGCTATCAATCTGCAAGGATACCAAGCAAGTCATAGTTTCATTGTGCCTATTATTGAAAGGAGGGGAAGATATGTCCAGGAAAGTATTGATCGTTGACGATGAGCCGGATATCGTCACCTTTCTCCGTTCGGTTCTCGAGGAGAACGGTTTCACAACCATCAGCGCCAAAAACGGGGTTGAGGGGCTTGAAGTATTACGCAAAGAGAGGCCTGACCTGGTGCTGCTTGACCTGATGATGCCAAAGAAAAGCGGCATTACGATGTTCCAGGAGTTGAGAAAGGACTCTACTATGAGCAGTACTCCCGTGGTCATAGTGACAGGTGTCTCCGAGGTGACGGGCGTCGATTTCAGAAACTTCATGTACAAACAGCCGTTGCAGGATGAGAAAAAATTCGTCGAGACCACGGGATTAACAAAATACACGATTCCAAACGGCTACGTTGAAAAACCGGTCGACCCGGATGAGCTGATTAAGGTGATCAAGAAAGCCTTGAAAGAATAAAGCCTCGGAGGGGTTTCGAAAAGCAAGACTCGATCTTATGAGCGAGATTCCTTTTCTCATATCTCTCTTACATTGACACACTATGTGACAGTCTATATGCGTTTGCGGGCTGGCTGCAAAAACGGTTACCTCAGCGCGAAGCCGCTGATGACGAGAACAGCCGCCCACGCTCAAACCCTTCCCGAGGTCGGGAGTTCTGTGACCTTGTTGCTTGTTCAGCTGAGACAAGCCCCAGTCCCGTAGCTTGTTATCTTGAGGGTCGACCCCTCTGGTGGCAAAGACAATTCGCCGATTCTTGAGTGTATATCACCTTAATTCCAATGATCCGAACCTCTGATTGAGGTTTTGTATATAACAGAAACCATGGATGAGCTCGCTGGCGAAGGACGACCTTGTCAAGCCATAGCCTTTGGCGAAGGCGAGCAAAACCCACGAGAGGGGAATAGAATAAATCTTGAATCTCCTGGTTGCTATACACGATGGCGCCGCGGCCCCTTCCATACCGGATGAAAGGGGCGGCCTGGCCCCTTAAAAGGTGGTAGAATTTCAGATGACATTCCGAGCCCATGACCCATCCCGTGCCAGCAATAGGCATTGCCTGGCCAGCAAAATGCCCAGGATTGTGCCTTCTCTCCGCCCTGAAGGGTAGGATTCCTGCCTTGGCAGAGAGTTTCGCAGCCTAGTGAGGAAGATGAACTTTTGGGTACGGGTGTTCCGCCTTGCGGCTACACTTCGTGTCTGG
>JAQBAU010000028.1:0-10910 GCA_032126655.1 Desulfobacterales bacterium | reverse complement strand
AAAACCCACGGCATATGCCGTGGGTTTTTCATAACGTCAAGCTGGTAACTACGAAACTACTCGCCTGTTTTAACCTCCCGTCAGCCAATCGGGACAGGCAGGAGAAACTATTTAGTTCTAGTTTCCGTACTTCCCGCCGATTTCTCGCTCCATTTCCTTGGACCAAGCGGTTTTCCAGGCACCTTCTACCATCACGTCCACCTGATCTGCGGTGATTGATGGAAACTTGTCGCTAACGGTTCCTGTGACCTTCACCATCTGGTTAATATGTCTGGCCATAACTGCACGATCCAGATTGGGAACGAAAAAGTATTTGCCGTCCTTTGTAAAGACAACGAAAACGTCTTCAACAGCAGCCATTGGGTCTTCTGCACCCACTGGACAAACCTTACCCTGCATGACGCAATTGAAACCCTGAACCGTTCCTTCCACTGATCCTGAGGCCCACGCCATCATAGGAACCATAACCAATGCCAAAACAATCAATGATAGCCAACTCTTTTTCATCTTTTTTCCCTCCTGTTTAATTATTGGTTTTTCCGTTTACCTGACAACTCATAACTCCAAAAAACGCGAAAGCTACTCACCCCCCTTTATCGAAGACTGAGCTTGATACCGTATATTCGAATAAAAACATCCTTCTGCGTACCATTCGGATACCACAATGTCAAGAAATTTTGGCAAATATGGGAATCATGCCTTTGTAAGGGCAGCCGTTATGATCTAGTGTGACGTTTACTGTATAACACGAATCTGGTCCTGTAAATTAGGTAAATCCTGTATTTTTGGCAAAAAAAGACTGTATTTTGGTATCGGCTTGCTACTTATCATCTTTCGGGATCACAAGGGGTTTCGTCCTTGGTCATGAAACCACGCTCCCATAAAGCAGTCTCTATTGACTATGTTTAGACACCGAATATTCAGAAAAACTCACAAAACGCCAAATGTCACTTGGAATAGGTTCTATAGTACTTGTCAAAATAACGTTCCGCTTGGCTGATGGACTCGTATATCAATCGGAACGTATTTCTGACAATCGCTATAAGCTACCTGAAAGCTGTTTCTAATTTAAGGCACTGGAATCTATATGCAACCTCCCATTTCAAACGTACCCTCAGGACGGCAGATCCCCTCCTTATTTATCCGATTGCCTTTCCTTCCTTGCTCCAGCCGTTTCATACTCACGTCCCCGGTGGATGGCCGGTCGGGGACATTGTAGAAAACCTGGGAGACAAGTTCTTCCCAGAGGAGTTGACGGGCCAGTGGTTTCACATCGTCGAACAGCCTAACAAGACGGGATAGACGGTTTTCGTAAGGCATCTCTGTCAACTCGTCTATCTCCTTTTGCACTGCCACGCGCAATTGTCTTACCAGTTCCGCTTTGTCCTGTTCTGAGAGTCCGTGAAGCTGAGCGTCGAGTATCATCGTCACCATCTCTCTCATGCTGCTCGATTCGGTTGACATATTCCCTCCCTTTTGGTCCCTGTTACGTTTTGGACCGTATCGCCCGCATAAAAGCGTCAAACTGCTCAACACTGATCATCCCCGCGTTTTTCATAAGGAGCATTTGTATGATCGCGGGGTCTTGACCATGAGCGAATTGCATCCCGTGATCGGTTTTTATTTTCATGAATTGATCGCTGAAACTTTCCGTTAAATCCCCTGCCAGAGAACCAGGAGAACGTTTAGCTCTCTCAGAAAGATCTTTTAACGCTTTGTGCTGACGATTGAGCATAACGAGCTGAAACTTTGTTTTGCCGGGTTTTCGTGCCATTTAGTCTCTCAAAGCATAGTACGTACTTAAGCTGTAATAAAGTACTCCTATATAGAATCTGATATTAAGAAGTCAAGAAAAAACAAAAGGAATGTCCTCCTTATCAGCCCGAGAATACAGTCAGGGCCCAAGGGAGAATATTGTGAGCCCCCCATTGTTATTTGGACATTTTTGCATTAGTGAAGAGAATGAGGATCCTCAGAAACATCCGGATATAAGTCAGACAAGGAAAAACACCTCATGAAAGCAAAAACAACGCGAGGTATTCTCCTCATTGGCCTCCTGCTGGTCTCTGTAGTGGCCTGCGGGAAGAAGGACCAGGAGGCCGTCGAAAAGCAGCAAGCCGCGAGAAGAGACGTCACCACCTTGCAGGCAGACGTTGTGTACACCCACGGCAGGATCTACACCGTTAGTGAGAAGCGGCCGTGGGCCGAGGCAGTGGCGATCAGGGGAGGCAAATTCATCAAGGTTGGCTCGAACGCGGACATTGAAGATGTTGTCGGTCCAGATACAAAGGTAGTCGACCTTGGTGGCAAGTTTGTCATGCCCGGCATGCACGATGTTCACATTCACACCTTGGACGTGGAAGTCGAACACGTGGCAGGCAACTTCCACCGCGATTCCGGCAGGGGGAAAGACGAGATGCTGAGAGCACTCAAGACGTATGCAGATGCCCACCCCGACAGAGAATGGATCGTTGGCGCCGATTATCCCATGGGCATGTTTCCGAAGGAGAATGCCCCGAAAGAACTGCTCGACGAGATCATTCCCGATCGCCCCGTGGCTGTCCTGCACCAGAGCGGACACGCGCTGTGGGTGAATTCCAAGGCACTGGAGATGGCGGGCATCACAAAGGATACGCCTGACCCGGAGTTGGGGTTCATCATTCGCGACCCGAAGACGGGTGAGCCGTCGGGCACCCTTAAGGAATCGGCCATGCCCCTGGTTATGAAGTACTATTTCAAATACACCCCCGAGCAGTATACCAAGGCTGTGAAGCCAACAGCCGAACTCTTCAATCGCAACGGCATCACCTCGGTACGCTCGGCGACAGGTCGCACGGAGCACCTCCAGGCGTTACGCGAAATGGACAGACGAGGCGAATTGTCATTACGTTTTCTTATGTCCTGGAACTGGTCGACGACCCTCATTGAGCCGGTTGCGCCGTTGGATGTGATCGAACGGCGTGTCCGTGAGAACCTTGTGCATGTGACACCTCATGTTCGGGCCAACTCACTCAAGATCTTCGTGGATGGGACGTTTGACAGTTACTCGTGTGCCATGCTGGAACCTTACGAGGGCAAGCCTGACAACTATGGATTCATGAACATAAGTCAGGAGGACTTTGACAATGTCATCACGAAGTTCGATGCCATAGGCGTATCGGTCATAATGCACTGCATCGGCGATGGTGCCTCTCGAGCTGCGCTCAATGCGATTGAGGCGGCTCGCAAAACAAACGGACCGGGTATGCGGCACCAGGTTTCGCACTCTACGCTGATCACGCAAGAGGATCTTCAGCGTGTCAAGCAACTCCAGGCCTCCATGGATTTCTCTCCGATAATGTCTCTGACCGAGAAAATCGTCGAGTCGGCTGCAGCCCCTTACATAGGGATGAAGCGATCGGAACGGGTCTTCCCAATGCGCTGGGCTATCGATGCTGGGGCTCGCCCTGCGCTTGCCAGTGACCATGCCGTGTCGCCCGTGATTCCGTTTGCTGATATTGAGACATTGGTGACAAGGCGTGACCCCTTTACGAATAAAGGTCGGCCGATCGGCGAGAACCTCAAATGCACGGTAGAGGAAGCAATCGAAGCTTACACCCTGAACGGCGCCTACACGATGATGCAAGAGAATGAGGTTGGCTCGATCGAAGTTGGAAAATATGCTGACTTCATCGTGCTCAGCCAGAACCTCCTCGAAATCCCGCCCGAGCAGATTAGCGAGACGCAAGTCCTGCAGACGCTTTTTGAGGGCGTTGTCGTCTACGATGCAGATATGGCAGCCGATCAAGACCAAACAACGAATATGCGAACACTTCCCGATGGACTGATGGTCGCATTGCTCGGTCCATGCGCAAAATGTGGTTGGAGGCATGATGCACATGAAAAAAGTGGGGGATGTCCCTGAAACCTGCGCTTGTTGTTTGTGACAGTATGACCACTCCCAAAAACCGGAACCCTCGAGACCAGTATGTTACGGAAGTATTCATCTATTCTAGTGTTCAACACGACCGTAGCCAATAAGCTTGAGCAGGTGGATCTTGGCTGAAGAAGAAACAATCATCAACCTGCAATTGAGCCGCTATACGCAACCAGGGCTGTATCTTGTTTTTGAAGATTCAATAGAATTGCTGTTTACCCGAGAGAACATCGAAAAAGTCGCGGCGGAAATGTGGGCGGATCCCGAAAAGGTCCCTCCCAGCGTCAAAGAGGCCGTTGAATTTCAAAGATGCGCGTTTTGTCCATTGAAGGGAAGCAAGGACATCTGCGATGCCCTGCGCCCAACCTTGCCGCTGCTGGATGTTGTGGACAAATACAATTCTTTTGATCAAGTGACGGCGATTTACAAGGAAAATGATGAAGAATTGTGCCACGTGTCCTATACCACCATGCAGCGTGCGCTCAGATACATCTCCAATTTGAGTCTGATGGCATATTGTCAGGTTGGGAGAAGATATTGGAAGTATTTCATCGGAATCATTCCAATTATGGATACGCAGGAAACTGCAAACAGATTATACCTGAACATGTATTTGGCTCACGAAGGGAATAAAGAAGCCGTTGATCAAACCATTTCAAGAATGAGCAAGGAAATAACGATTACGAGTCAAAATCAGGCTACAAGGCTGCGTATGATCTGCGATAACGACGCTTTTTTGAATGCATTTGTTCTAACTCACATGCTCACCGATATACTGTTCGAGAACAAAGACAGGAAGCTGAGAGAGTCACTGGAGAAACTTGAGAAGAGCACGCAGCAGGAATAAATGGCTTATAGTGTTACGTCTCATAAACAGCTTGCATAATTCCCAGCATCGCATAGGGTGCATTAGCTGCAAGCACCAAATTTCTGATAAGCTGTAGTAACCGGCCCCCTCACCTCAGACCGACGTGCCCACTTCACATCGCATTCATGATCTTCTTGGGACGATGCTCTCTATCAACAACGCGATCTGTTGAGTTCGCTGATGGTGATCGTCTCTTCTTTAGAAGTCAATCTTACCGTTACCCACATGCGCCTTACCAGTCATACAAAACCTCCCAATGTTCCGGAAAGGACGGATCGTCCGGCGTATATCGACACGACAGTGTTTTGCCTCTCCCAGGCCCGGGACTGGTGTCCTCCCGCCAGTACCGAACGAAGATAGCCGGTGTCCGCTGCAATGGCCCGGCTTTGTCAGGACTACGCGGATTAGCAGTATCCGGAATCCACATTTCCTTTTGCTCAATAACTTTCCACACCGTTCCGAACCGCTTACTTCGCACCCTTTCACCAACATGCGGAATTCCGAGTTTCCGCCGCAGATCCTTGAAAGTGTATTCCGAGCGGGAGCCGCGGTCTAAGATCCTTTCCCCCAACACGGCAATGCCAATTGCCCCGAGTGGTGCAGTCAAGAGAATCGACAGGACGGCCACGGCCAGGATAATTTCCCCGGAAACGACCCCGGCAGCCAGGGGAACAGCGCCTATGGCAGCCTGAACCGTGGCCTTCGGAATGTACGCTACTATGCAAAAGAGTTTTTCCCTCCAGTCAAAGGGCGTGCCGAAAAGGGAGATGTAGGTTCCTACACTTCGAAAGAAAAGACCCACGAGGATGACCACGGTGCCTGCCAGTCCGGCTTTCCAGGCCACATGAATGTTTACCTGGGCACCCACGAGCACAAAAAGGAGCAATTCTGCAAAGATCCACAGCTTTTTCAGTTTCTGAGAAATAATGTGAGCTATTGCCTCGGATTTTTCCAGGATGATGAAGCCAATGGCCATGACGCTCAGCAGGCTTGCAAAAGGAATCCATTGCCTGGAAACGTCTTCCAGCCAGGTCAGGAAGATAGCCACCCCCATAATCATGATTGTCCGTTTTGGAGGACGCCAGTCATGTTTTTGAAAAAGACGAAGCAATAAATAGCCCGGGATGAGTCCCACAATGATCCCGAGAATGATTGAAAGCGGAATCTCAGCTATCTTAGCCCAGAGATTGACTTCTCCGCCGCCATACATGCCGAGAAAAACCGTAAAAAGAATGATGACAAAGACATCGTCCAGGGATGAAGCCCCTAAAACGAGCGTGGGAATCCCTTTCTTGCTCCCTCTGCCGCGGTCCATGAAGTCAATCATGAGAGGAACCACGACAGCAGGAGAAACAGCGCCGAGTATCGCCCCAAGAATTGCAGCTTCAAGGTAGGTTATACCCAGAAGTTTTGGCGCAATCCACATGACGCCGAGAATCTCGAACACAGCGGGAACAGCACTCATTATCAGCGCTGGCCGGCCGACCCGGTTAAGCGTGTCGCGCCGGAGTTCAAGACCTGCACGAAGCAGGATGACAATAAGGGCGATCTTGCGGAAATCTCCGGAAACAGCCATCATTTCCGGCGAAATCAACCCGAGGATGTATGGCCCGACAATGACTCCAACGATGAGCATGCCCACGAGGCCGGGCAGCTTCATGCGCCTGAAAAGATAGTCTGCACTCAGGCCTAGGACGATAATGACTGCAATACCAAAAGCCATACACTCCTCCAGCAAAAAAACCCCGCCCGGTTTCTCCAGGTAGGGTTTCTGTGTCGATCTTGAGACTCCTATCCTGTAGCCAGGGTAGAAGTCATCATCCCTCAAAAGAGAGGGCAGTTAATGGCAGACCTCATTGCCGATGTGACCTTCATTTATCAGAAACAACGGATTTGTCAACAGTCTTGAGGGCGATGTTGGAACTTTTGACCATGTGTCTCGCATTGATCGCAGCCTTCCCCTTTACAATCCGATAGACCTCTCTCGTGAAACAGGTACTTGCAAAAAAAAGGTCAGTTATATAAACTATAAGGCCAGTGGGAGGTCAGGCTTTCGCTTTTGACAACAGAATGAACCCTCAAGAGCGAATATACGAATCCCAATTCTCATTATGTTGATAGGGCCCTTGCTACTGAAACACGAGGTTGGACAAACAAAACATAGGGGAGATCATGTCAGATCAACGTAAGAAACGCCTGAAGAACGACCACGCACGTCTCGTCGCCGCCCTCGAAGGGAATGACTTCGTCGAAATCCTTGAAACCAAAGGCGACCCCCCCAATCAGTATACGATTGCATACAAATTCAAGGGGGCAACGTTTGACCCGTCTACGGGTGAAACCTCCTACACCACACACCATGAAGTCGAAATAACCCTCTTCAGGGAATATCCAATAGACTCTCCCTATTGTAAGTCACAGACGAATATCTTTCATCCAAACATAAGCGCATCGGAGTTATGGGTCGCAGATGAGGGCTCATGGTCGCCAGGTAAAACGGTCCTCGATGTCGTCAAGCAGTTGGGACGCATGATCTCCTATCAGGACTACGACCTGGCTTCTCCATTGAATGAAGAGGCGGCAAAATGGGCCAAGGAAAACGAGTTAGCATTCCCCCTGGATTCTACCGACTTTTTTGCACGTGAGGACCAACCCGAAGCACTTTGTACCTACTGCCTGGAGCCAAACCCAAGTGGCGTTTGCAGCAATAATCACCCCACCTGTGACGATTGTCTAGCCACTTGCAAACACTGCGACAACACCGTCTGCCTGGCTTGCGCCAATGGCCTTTGCAGGGAAGGCAGAGAGAAGATAGAGGCCTATTGCTCTGAAATCGATACAGCTGTGAACCAAGGCAACATTGGCCAGGCTGAAACGGTTCTTAAGAATGCTCTTCGTGACCTCCCTGACGTCCCCGTTCTCACAGAGAAAGTGGAGAGAGTGGAGAAAATCAAGGAGCACATGGGTAGTATAAAAGAATATGCGAAATCAAGATGTTTCCATGGAATTGTCACAGAATGCAAAAAACTGGAAGAGTTCGGATTTGAAAACCAGACGCTCGCCAACATAGAAAGCACGGCATCTGAAAAACTGAGTGAAGCAGATGTTGTTGTTGCCCTGGGGAAAGCGGAAATCGAAGCCAAGGGTAACCTGGAAGGTGCCTGCAAATACTTCAGTAATGCTCTGCAAATGGTCCAGGACCACCCCGACGCACTCACACTACTGAAACAAACAAAATCCAATATAGATAAAGCCAGACAGGACATGGAGTCCGCTCAGCGAAAGTTCGCCCAGGGACAATATGCCCCCGCTGTAGTAGATGCCAAACACGCCCTTTCGATGGACCCCAGGTGGGCTTCTAAGGCAGAAGAATTGATTGAAACGGCCAGTCATCATCTGTCGGCAAAACAACGCAAGAAGAAGGAGCGTATTGCGTTGATGCTTGCCGCAGGTATCGTCTTGATTCTGGCTACAGCCGCTGGTTTTTATGTCTTTGAACAGAGGCGCCAAAACTCAGAGTATCAATCCTTTTTGCAGGAAGTTGAGAACGTACCGTTTGACGAAGGCAAGGTTGAACTTCTGAGGGTTTACGTGCTCTCAAATAAGGCAAACAAATATACAAAGGACGCACAAAGCCGCATCCAGGGTCTAAATACCGCCATTGAGGAACGTAATCTTGAAACAGCAAAACGCGATGCCAGCGTGTTGCTGGAGAAGAAAGACTATGAAAAGGTTGTGGCCATTTACGAAGAGTATCTCTCTCAGCACCCCAACACGACTCATGCAAATGAACTCAATCAAAATATCGGTGAGATGCGTAAGTTGATGGACGAGAACGACTATGTGACAATCTTATCACTTTCAAAAAGCGATCCCAAGACGCGGGTGAGCACATATAGATCATATCTCGACAAACATCCCGAAGGAAAACACCGGCAGACAGTCAAAGAGTTGATGCAGCAAACTAGCGGGGGGTACTACGAGCAGTTCAAACAGGAGATTACGGATCTTAAAGCGAATGGAGACTGGCTTAGATGTGTGGAGACATGTGAGGAGTTTGACAAGAACCTTGTAAAGTCCCAATGGGCAGACGAAGTAGAGGAATTGCGTGCCGAATGTCAGAAGAAACGTATCGAAGGCAAGCATTTGGCTGATTTGATCGCCAAGGTGGAAGCAACGGGCACTGACGACGAGGCCATCAAGCAGGTGTATCTGTCCTACTTGAAGGAACACCCCGATTCGTCGCTGGAAACGGAAATACGAAAAAGAGTTGCTGCAATAGATGAGAAGATCCGTGCTGAAAAGGAATGGGACGAAACAATAGCCTACATTGTGTCTGAAAAGAACGAGCTTGATCAAGGAATCGGCAGATTGAAAAAGTACGTGGCACAAAACCCGTCAGGAGAGCATTCTAAAGAGGCAACAGACAAGATAAAGGAACTTGAGGAGCGGCGGGACGACGTGATGTGGCAGGGGGTTGTTTTGGCCTATGATAATTCGAAAATCCCCCCGGAACGAAAGGTAGAGCTTCTCGAAGCTTTTATGAAAAAGAATGCTACCGGAAAACACCTCAGCGATGCAGAAGAAAAACTCAAAGGTTTGGCAGGCGAACTCGACAAGGCCGCATGGACGCGCGTTGCCGGTTATGCTGATAATCAAAGCATTAGTATGCCTGACAGGATAAAAAAGCTAACCAGCTACGTTAACCAGAACCCATCAAGCAAGTATTCCCAACATGCGCAGGCCAGGTTGCGCAAGCTAGGAAGGTTTCAAACTGAAGAGGGGAAAATACGTCAGCTGGCTGCAAAAACCGGCAATGCCTTCGCATATCGTAACGGGATAATCACCGACAACAGGACCCGTCTAATGTGGGTTGCCTTTGACTCCTACCTCGACCTGCAGAAATGCTTGAAGCATGAATCCATCGCGCAATATGTGAGAAGACTTAATTACGGTGGTTATACGGACTGGCGATTACCTTCCGAAACGGAACTTGAGCTTATCTATAAGAATAAGCCTTTTCTCCCAACGGCCACGGATGGGGAATGGTACTGGACCTCCGGTCCGTCCAGCGGCAGAATGGTTCCTGTCGTTTTCGCCGACAAGAGAAGCGGGTCGAGTTCGGCAAAGATTGAGGCGGATGTCGGATGTGGGTCGGTGAGGGCCGTCAGGAGACCATAGAAGCCATCTCAAGAATGCGTCTAAGGCCCCATTGCAGCGTTGCGGCTCAGCTCAAAATGCTCACATACTACCGTGTATGCTCCGCGTTCTCGCTGTCCCGCGCCTTGCCCTGAGCCCTGATCCACATTCTTGAGATGGCTTATAGACGATTCATCGTGACAATCTTAGAACTATCTTGGCGGTGAACCTGGGTAAAAAGGGGACGTCCGCAATCTTATGGACGTCCCCTGAATCTACTATTTGGCGGGATGACACTCCTTGCATGTCGTGGGGCCGGTTGGTTTGGCTTCTTTCTTCAAAGCCCTATGGCACCCTGCACAGTTCTCATGGATGGCTGAGTAATAGTACTTCTGGATCTTCTCTTCTTCGCTCAGCTTTGGTGCGTCTGCCCCAGCAGGCGCTTTGGCCTCAGTGTGGCACGCGCCGCACTTCTGGACCTCATCACCCTCTTTCCACGTGTTCTTGCCGTCCGCGTACGCGTGGTGACATTCGGCACATGGAACCTTGTAATCCGCGTTGTGTTTCTTGTGGGAAAATGTGACCAGACCTTTCGTGTGCGTCGAGAAAAGCTTTGACTCCATGGTCATGGTGTCAGCAGCCTGCTGGGTGGCACTAACCACTGCAAACAGAAATACCACACTCAGGACTGCAACCGATAACACCAGCATTGATTTCTTCATAAGCTCCTTTCACCTCCTTTCAACATGTATTTGTACAGTCGATAACGGCTTCCCCCCAACCGACCTGGCCCTTTTCAAAGGTCAGGCAGTATCTGGTAGAAAAGGGCCCCAAACCAGTTTGGTCGAGTGAGTCTCCGCCATTGTCCCACAGATCAGATGCCTCATGAATCCACAAAATTGTCTGGCGTGATTTCTCCGTCTCCAATATCATGACGGATGCAAAGTTACCTTGAAGGGAATCTATGATCGCACTCGGACCGGACGC
>JAQBAU010000027.1:0-12363 GCA_032126655.1 Desulfobacterales bacterium | reverse complement strand
GTCCGTCGGCTGGTGACATTTTCTGTTTTGGGCACCGTCATCCCCTCCTTTATGTACTGGCCCATTTTGGTACTGATTGTGTAACTCATAATTGGTTCCGTGGTGATTCGGGTATCCAAGAACATATTCTGCAAAATACATACCAATTGTGCCCAGAAAACGTGCTTAGTTTATATGTGGTTTCAATAGGTTATAAGGGGGAAAAGAGAGAGTGGTCGGGCAGGGTGGTACCGCAACTGACAAATATTTGACAAGCGAAAGGTGGAGAAGGCAAAAGCTTGGTTTTTTAGCAATAATTTCAGGTGGTAACATTGAACCTGGAAAAACTCGCGATATCCATGCAGAAATTGCCCATTTTAAGGGTGGCGAGCTACGGGAAAGGCCGGATCAAACCCAGGACTCAAAGCGGGAAAAGGGAGAGAAGGGGGGGCATGTCTTAACCATTGATCAGCTGAATGATTTCTTCGTGATGAAATCCATTCATAACAAACCCTGCAGAAAAGATAGACATTTAGGTTATAGCCTTTTTCGCTCAGTGTTTAGTAATCCATGTCCCGCTGTCACTAGACGGAATGGGGCCGTACTTCTTCTCGTATTCTTCAACACTATCCTGCAATGCTTTAAGCATGGATCTAGCATGGGGTGGATTCGTAATGATACGAGAAAGGAAGTGGGCTTCGGTTCCGAAGTGAAAAATGAAGTCCATTATGAATTCATGCTTGGTGTGGCGGAAATTTGCCGCATTGCAGTAATTCCCTTTCAGAGCTTTGGGGTCTGTCATTATCTGACGTTGTTCAGGGTCAGGCATTATTCTTTTGTCATTTTCAGCAGTTGTTTTCTTCGCCATAGTTTCTCTCCTTGTGAACCAGGGATTCGGGCCCCGAGAATCAACACCTCCCAATGTGCGGCCGAACCTCCATATCTGCCTCTTATCGGACAAGTGTGATGATGAAACAGGCCTGCCAGGTTACCGGTACAGCAAGAGCAACCGGCTAACCAGCCCAACGGACATAACCGACGGGCTACTCCTTCACCCGTTCGAGTTTCCCGCCCAGCTGAGACAGTTTCTTCTCAATAGACTCGTAGCCCCGATCTATGTGGTAGATCCGAGATACTTCGGTCGTTCCCTCAGCGGCCAGGCCCGCAAGGATGAGTGACGCGCTTGCCCGCAGGTCGGTAGCCATCACCGGCGCCCCGGTCAGCCCTTGTCCACCCTTAACCACGGCTACGTTTCCCGACACCGTAATATCTGCACCCATGCGCTGAAGCTCACCCACATGGATAAACCGATTTTCAAAGATGGTCTCGGAGATCACACTCAAACCTCCGGCAAAACACATCAGTACCATGAACTGGGCCTGCATGTCCGTGGGAAACCCGGGATAGGGAAGGGTCTTGACATCTGCGCTGGAGATTGTTTCCGCCCCTACCACGCGCAGACCATCTGCCTCTTGCTCAACCGTCATGCCGGTGTGCCGCAATTTATTTATGATTGCCCTGAAGTGGTTCGGGTCGCAACCAACGATTTTGATGTCCCCACCGGTCACGCCTGCGGCAATCATGAAGGTGCCCGTCTCTATCCGATCCGGAATGATCGAAAAAGAAGTCGGCTTCAGCGTCTTGACCCCCCGGATTTCAATGACCGGCGTACCGGCACCAGTGATCTGGGCACCCATCTGATTTAGGACCTCTGCCAGAGCCACAACCTCTGGCTCACGCGCAGCGTTCCTCAAGGTGGTGAGTCCCTCGGCAAACACGGCCGCCATCATAAGATTTTCTGTGCCGGTCACAGTAACAATGTCAAAATAGATCTCGGCGCCCTTTAAAGAACTAGCCTCCGCTTCAATGTAGCCCTCATTTAGCGAAATCACCGCACCCAGTTCTTCCAAACCTCTCAGGTGGAGGTTGACGGGGCGTGCCCCGATGGCACATCCGCCTGGCAGAGAGACCCGAGCTCGTCCAAGGCGCGCCAGCAGCGGCCCCAACACCAGAACCGAGGCTCGCATGGTACGAACTAAGTCATAGGGGGCCTCTTGGTTATTCAGCCCCGTGGCATCCACTTTCACCACGCTTCCGCTCGTTTCCACCTTGGCTCCAAGATCCGCCAGCAGCGTCTTGATCGTCCTGACATCCTTAAGGTCCGGCACGTTATCAAACGTGTTCGTACCATCGCAAAGAAGCGCGGAAACAAGTATGGGAAGGGCCGCATTCTTTGCCCCGCTGACAGCTACCGTGCCTTCGAGGCGGTGGCCCCCTTCAATGACGATTTTTTCCATTATTCAAAGGTCTTTGAAAAATCGTTGATGGTCTTTTCGACCTCATCCAATTGAGATGGGGAGGACGGTGGCGGCTCAGTCAGAATCATCGGCTGGTATAACGTTCTCAGATGAGCCATATCAAACAACTTATTGGATAGTTTTGGATTGATCTTGAAGTCCTCCAACATATACATCCTGGTTAGCCGGCCATTCTTATAGAAGAGGATGCGGGCCGGATACCATTTGTTTTTACCCAAGGGCGTGTAATCGGCGTACTCCACCTCTTCGGAGCCCGAATCATTGAGATTACCCGGAGTAAGAATGTATCTAATGGGCCTGAAGGTGTTCTTTTCAATCCAGACCTGTGGCAATGACTCGTCAGGGTATTTGGCCCCAATAACATAAGAAATCTTGTTCCTGTATCTCCCAAGGCTGACCACATCAAGATCGACTTCACGTTGCGAAAACTTCCGATGTAAAAGCCCTGCATTTCGATACAATAAAGGGTCCTTGAAGTGGTCAAACTGGCTTTCTCTTTGGCCTACAATTTGACCTTTCCGGACCACCACGGCACCGTCCGGACCAACCACCCGAATCTCTTCGCCGTCCGGTGTAATCACCTCATACCTGAACTGATCCGGATACCGGTAGTAGAGCGTCGCATCGAACTCCTGCATCCCCTCTTCAAGGGAAGGGTCATAGATGACGGTCTTTTGGGATATTTGAAGGGTGCTAACCGAACCAAGGTGCTTGATCATGAGATCCAGAATCTGTTCAGCGGGAAGAATATAAGCACGGCTGGCAGCAGCAAAGCCCAGGAGGACCAAAACACATAATGCGAAAATCACGCAACGTTTTGAGGTATTCATGTTCTTCGTATAACAAAGGACGCTATTTTTTTCAATTGCATTTGGACTCCCGCAAAGTTCGCAAAGTGTTATTCGTTATTTGTTAGTCGTATTCAGCCCAGAGACCACGTGGCCGCATCCCAAATCCACCGCCAAAAATTCGGTGGATCTGGGGCACAACTATCTATTGACAGAAATGTGCTGTTTGGGCCAATCTTGGTCAGCAAAAAAGTCGCGTAAACCCCCAAGAGGTGTATAGATGAGGGAGAACAGCCCATGGAGTTAGAGGGAAAAAGGGTCGCCATTTTGGTGGAGGAGATATTGAAGCCCTGTGAGGACCAAAGAGACGACTATTGGAGGCTCCCATGAAAACGAACTGCCCCATAACAAGACGGCAATCCTTGAAGAGGATCGCGCAGGTGTCAGCGGGTCTTGCAGGTGCTGCACTTGGTTTCTCTCCCTTGCTGCCTCCGACCCCCGCGCGAGCCTCGACAGGCGGCAAGAAGTTTCTTGTGGAAGGCATAGGCACACAAGAGAATTATGATGTCATGGCATTGACTCGGAAAGTCTTTGAAGCGGCTGGAGGTATGGGTCGATTTGTCTCAAAGGGTGATGTGGTAGCCATTAAGCCGAATGTTTCCTGGGCCAGGGATCCTCAGATGGCAGCAACCACAAACCCTGAGGTCATAGAGGCAGTCGTAAAGCTCTGCCTCGACGCGGGAGCCAAGAAGGTAAGGATCGCTGACCACACCATACACGATGCCAGGCGCTGTTTTGCGCTCACCGGCGTTGGTGCTGTAGCCAAGAGAACAGGTGCCGACCTCGTCTTCCCAAGACCCTCGCTCATGAAAGAGATGAAGCTTCAAGGAAACCGTCTGGATGTTTGGCCGGTGTTCGTTCCTCTGGTGGAGGCCGACAAGGTCCTGAACGTACCAGTAGCGAAGGTTCACGGGCTGAGTACCCTGACTCTGGGAATGAAGAACTGGATTGGCGCGGTAGGAGGCCGAAGAAGTGCCCTGCATCAGGACATACACCAGAGCATCGTAGATCTGGCCCAGTTTTTCAACCCCACTGTGACCCTCATAGATGCCACCCGGATCATGGTAGAAAACGGTCCCTCCGGCGGAAGTCCGTCAGATGTCGCAGTCAGAAACACCTTGATCCTCAGCAACGACCCGGTTGCTGGAGATGCAAAGGCAGCAGCAGGACTCTTTGGCTATGTCCCAAGCGAGGTCGGTTTCATCCAGCTTGCACAGAAGTGGGGCCTCGGAACCTATGATCTGGAGAAAATAGCCACGCAAAGGGTTGTCCTGTGAGAGCAAGACACCTGGTCTGGGTCCGAAGAGTCAGTCAGACCATCTTTCTGGGCCTGTTTCTTTTTCTGCTGGTTCAGAGTCGTCTCTCAGAGGATGCTTACCTAGAATATTCCCTTGTTTTTGCCCAAGACGTGGACCTGAGACTCGACCAGCCTGTAACATGGTTCTTCCAACTGGATCCCCTTGTTTGGCTCTCCTCTCTCCTATCCGGCTGGAAACTCATCTCCGGATTTTGGTGGGCCGTAGGTCTGCTCATTGTTACCCTTTTTCTTGGCAGGGTGTTTTGCAGCTTTGTGTGTCCCTTTGGCACGATCCATCACGCTGTGGGTTCCGTGAAGCCCGCCCTCAAAGGGGCCCGCATGGTCAAGGCCAACCAGAGGACCTCCACCCACAGGATCAAATACTTCCTCTTGATACTCTTCCTTGTAGCAGCAGTGATGACACTCAATCTAACCGGACTGATGGATCCCATATCTTTCCTGTTTCGGTCACTGACACTGGCGGTGCTGCCGGGAATCGGCCTGGGCCTCAAAGAGGTATTCGATGTGCTGGCTGCAAGTGACATTAAGGCCCTCAACTACTTGAGCTATAGTGGTGAGGTCCTGGTTTCCCCTGTCTTTGGCTATGGGTACCCGGCGTATAAAACCGGGTGGTTTATTGGGTTGCTCTTTCTTGTCATCTTGTTTCTAAACCGGATCAAACCCCGTTTTTGGTGCCGTGTCTTATGCCCCCTCGGGGCACTGCTGGGAATCTTTTCAAGGTTCACCGTTCTTAGACTGGAAAAAGACCAAGACAAGTGCACGGAATGTCAGTTGTGTTCCAAGACCTGCCAGGGGGCTGCCTCTCCTATCCCCGGCCAGGACTGGGAAAACGCCGAATGCATCATGTGTTTCAACTGCTTTGATGCCTGTCCGGAAGATGCCTTGTCATTCAAATTCAGGTGGGCCCCCAAGTCGAACAGGCGACCGGATATGGGCCGCAGGGCTGTGCTCGGAGGTTTGCTGGCCGGCGTATCTCTGCCTCTTTTCGGAAAACTCGATGGCAGTACTCACCATGTCCCGGACTCGCGCCTGATCAGGCCGCCGGGTGCCCTCCCCGAAGACGAATTCCTAACGCTGTGTCAGCGGTGCGGTCTTTGTATGAAGGTCTGTCCTACGAATGCCATCAATCCGACCCTTGCGGAGGCAGGGATGGCGGGCTTTTGGACGCCTCATCTCGTCATGACCCAGGGTTACTGCGAGTATACTTGCACGCTGTGTGGGAGTGTCTGCCCAACTGGCGCCATTGAAGAGATCTCTGCGAAGGAAAAGATAGAACGACCTATCAGCATCGGAACGGCTTACGTGGACAGAGGACGGTGTCTGCCATGGTCCGGCAACGGGCCCTGCATTGTGTGCCAAGAACTCTGCCCTACTTCGCCCAAGGCGATTTACTTAAAGAAGGGGGTTGTGCCTGACCACGGTCAAGCCCCTCTGCCGGTGAATGTTCCGTTTGTGGACGTGAGGAAGTGTGTGGGGTGTGGCATCTGTGAAACCAAATGCCCGGTGAAGGGCCGTCCCGCCATCAGGGTGATCGCCGCCGGGGAATCCCGGTCTCTAAAAAATCAGATATTGCTCACCAATTGGGTGCTCTAGCCACACCCATTACATGTGGGTGCCAGCAACTCGCTTCCCTTGTCTTTGTCATATTTGCCGAACGCCTTTGCCTTTTCAGCGAGATCCTTTAACCGATCATCCACTGCCCGAAAGAGCGTGCCCGGCGTATAGGTTCCATCTTTTCGCATTCGGCCCGCCTTCATTCCCATCAGTATCTCAGCCCCCTGCTCGATAGTCTTTATGGGATAGATGTGAAACTTGCCGGCCTTGACTGCTGTGACAACGTCTTTTTTGAGCATGAGATCCATCACATTCTTCGTAGGAATGATGACGCCTTGTTTGCCGGTAAGGCCCTTGTGTTTGCAGATGTCAAAAAACCCTTCGATCTTGCGTGTCACCCCACCAATAGGTTGAATCTCCCCCTTCTGACTAACCGAACCGGTCACCGCGATACCTTGAGAGATGGGCACCTTGGCAATGGCAGAAAGAAGGGCAAAGAGTTCCGTGCTGGAGGCGCTGTCCCCGTCAACCATGCCGTAAGTCTGTTCAAAGCAGAGGTTGGCAGACAGTGCCAAGGGTTTGTTGTGTGCAAAATGTTCTTGCAGGTAACTGCTCAAGATCATGACGCCTTTGGTGTGGGTGTTTCCACTCATGCGGGATTCGCGTTCAATGGTAACAACGCCGGCCCTTCCCATGGAGACATTTGCCGTGATGCGGCTTGGCTTGCCGAACATATGGTCACCGGTTTGCAAAATGGCCAGCCCGTTTATTTGGCCCACCCTACTACCGTCGGTTTCGACCCAAAAGATGTCTTTCTTGACCAATTCCTGCACACGCTCTTCAACCAGGCTCGACCGATAGATCTTTTTCTCTATGGCCTTTTCCACGTGGGATGCAGAAATATGCCTCTTTCTTTTCTGAACGGCCCAGTAATTTGCCTCGCGGATGATATCGGCAATGGCCCCCAGCTTGAGTGTCATCTTGTCTCTGCTGCCAGCCACCTCCATGCTGTATTCCAGGAGTCTTGCCATACCCGTGCGGTCGATGTGTCTTAACCCTTCATCCTCACAGAATCTGGCCATGCAGCAAAGACATTCTCGTATACGCTTTTTGCTCCTGTCCGCCTTATCATCCAAATGCGCCTTGATCTTGAACATCTGTTTAAAGCGATCATCATAGACGTACAAAAGCTCATATATATAAGGATCTCCGGTTATCACGAGCTTAAGGTTCAGTGGTATGGGTTCGGGCTTCAGCGTCCGTGTGGTTATGAAGCCATACATTTCACCCACATCTTCTATCTTGACCTCTTTGTGCCTGACGGCCCGTTTGAGGGCCTCCCAGGAAAGGTACCATTTCAGAATGTCGGTAACCTTCAACACGAGATATCCGCCATTGGCCTCGTGAAGAGCCCCGGACTTGATCATGGTAAAGTCGGTCACAAGGGCACCAAAGACGGCCTCCCGTTCTGTCCTTCCAAAAAGGGCCGGATAGGTAGGGTTTGACGTGTAGACGACAGGAGCTCCCTTGGTTTCAGAATTGTTAACAAGGACATTAACCTTATATTTATTCGTGACCGGCGACCCAACCATTCCGGGCATCGGCCCTCTGGGCTCCTCCTGTTCCGGTCTTCTTTGGAAATCAGCGATGTTATCCATGATGTCCCGTCGCACGGCTTCAAGATACTCAAACACGTGCTGTTGGTCCCTGAACCTTCCCAAAACGCTCTGCATCTTCTTGGTCACCACGGCAAAGGCAATCGCATGATGCAACTTCTTGCGGCGTTCCACGTAATCGGCTTCCAGCTCCCCGATGTCATTCATTGACTCATTCATCTCGACAGATAACTTGTCACCCCTGTCCCGCAAAGCTTTTTTCTCTTCCGAAGAAAACTTTGCCAACTCCTGGGGAGGGATCACCTGCCCGTCCTTTCCCGGTATGATGGAAAGCCCCTGAGGATCCACTTGCAACAAAAAGCCTTCTGTTTCCACTTTCTCCCTCAGGGCGTCGATAACCCGGCGGCGCTTGTTCTCAAACTCCTGCCGGAGGACCTGCTCTTTGTAGCGATAATCATCGGTGCTAAATGCGACGGGGATATCGCTATTCAGGGCATCAATCAGCTCGTCCATGGCCCTGCTGAGCTCTTCGCCCCTGCCCGTAGGCAGTTTGAGGGCTCTGGGTTTGTCATGTTCCTTGAAGTTGTGCACATAACACCAGTCCGGTGGTGGCACTTGCTTGGCAGCTTCCTCTTCCAAAAGTGCGCGGGCCATGTATGTCGCGCCCGTGTCAGTGGTGCCCGCCACATAGATGTTATACTCGGGATCATTCATCCCGACACCGAACTTGATTGCTTCAATGGCCCGCTCTTGCCCCACTACTCCGTGCTTGACAGGACAAAGCTCTTTGGTGAAAGAAACTTCTACCTCCTTTGGGTCAACGTGCAACCGAAGCTCTTTTGCAGCTAGCTCTCTGGCTTTCCTGGCCATTGCTCCCTCCTCTTCTCATTTCGGACTTCGGAATTATTCTTTATAGCTTGCTTTACTTTTTCATACAAGGACACATATTCTCGGGCAGACCTCTCCCACGAGAAATCACACTTCATCCCGTTGGTCACGAGTCTCATCCACATGGTATTGTCCTCAAAGAGTGCTACGGCCTCCTGAATCTTTTCCAGAAAGGCCTTCGCCTCATAATCAACAAATTTAAATCCGGTCCCTTGGCCCGAGTCTGGAGCAAACTGCTCAATGGTGTCGTCAAGACCTCCCGTAGCTCGGACAATCGGCACGGTCCCGTATCTTAGAGCATATATCTGCGTCAGCCCGCACGGTTCGTAACGGGAAGGTACGAGAAGCATATCCGCACCCGCCATGATCCGGTGCGCAAGGGTTTCGTCAAACCCAATCCTGACCGCCATGCTGTCAGGATACTCCTTTCCCAGCTTCACCAAGAACTTTTGATACGCCTCTTCCCCGGCACCCAGGATCACGAGCCCGGCATCGAGCTGAACAATGTCTTGAGCGATCTGCACGAGCAAGTCGCACCCTTTTTGGGCTACAAGCCGGGAAATCATCCCCAGAACAGGTCGATCCACAAAACGTCGATCGAGGCCCAACTCATTCACAAGGTCAGCCTTGCACTCCTTCTTGTTTTTTTTATCGCTGAAGGTGTAGCCGGCCTTGATATGGGGATCTATCGCAGGGTCCCAGGTATCATAGTCTGCACCGTTCAGAATTCCGTAGAGGTCGGCGGATCTTTTCTGAAAGATCCCTTCCATGCCCAGTCCGAATTCGGGGGTCTGTATCTCCTGACTGTACCTCGGACTCACGGTGGTAATAGCATCCGAATACACAATGCCTGCCTTCAAAAGACTAATCTTGCCCCAGTATTCAACGCCTTCAGGACGAAATTCACTGGGTGGGAGGCCAGAGGTCGGCAGCTTTTCTGCAGGAAAGACCCCCTGATATCCCAAGTTGTGAACTGTAATGACCGAGGCAACATCAGAGAAAAAAGGATCCGTCCTGTAAAGGGTCTTTAGATAGGCCGGGATCAGCCCCGTTTGCCAATCGTGGCAATGGACCACGTCAAAGCGCAGACCCGTCTCTTTGGCAAAAAGGAGGGCGGCGCGGCTGAAACAGGTAAATCGTTCGAAGTTATCGGGGTAATCCCCTTGTGCCGTGCCATACAGACCGGACCGGTCAAAGAAGTCCTTCTGACTAAAGAGATAGACAGGGATTCCGTCCTGGGTTGACGTTTTCAGGACGTCGCCCCTTAGTTTGGCTTTTCCCAAGGGAACCTCAAGCCCGTTGAGCACCTCCTCAGTCTTATGGTTTCCATTCTTTGTCACCCGATAGAACGGAAGGCCGACACTTACATCCACGCCCAGATCCTTAAGAGAAGCCGGCAGCGAACCCGCTACATCGGCTAGCCCACCGGTCTTGGCAAATGGAACCACTTCTGAGGCCAGAAACCAGACCTTAAGAGAATCTCTCATAAAACGATCCAACCGTGTGAGGTTTCCGCTCAACAACGCAAGCACCAGGCCAGGCACCAAGAAGCGATTGATATCCGCATGATCGTGAGCGGGTTGGCGCCTTGTCATTCATTGTCTTCTCCCACAGCCTTCAATAGATCGGCGTAGATGTCAGGCAATGAATAGATCACGCGGTTCCATGATGGAATCTGTGTTCCTTCCTTCTCTTCCCTTGCCTGTTCCCAGGCAGTGGCAATGAAATCCCTGAAGTAACGGACAGTAAGTTCTTCCTCGTGCCGGTCATACACCAGGTTGTTCGACTCTGCATCATCACTGTAGCTTTTCACAAAGGTTAACGCCGTAGTGTGGTATGTGTGCTGCAGCATATCGATGAAGGCGTCGTCAATGGGCATGCCATGCGAACGGACATAGTTGAGAAAGAATTTGGCGATGTCCACCACCATCCTGTGAAGGCCACCCTTTTCATCCTTCTCGGAAAGGATCTGGTGTTTGTGCTCGTAGTTCTTGCACAGATCGATCTGCGCAATTTTTTTTGCCGTAAGGCGATGGTAGACCTCGGACAGTGTACTCACCTCGAGACCCCAGTCATAAGAAATATTGATCGCCCGTGCAAGGCGGGTCAGGAAACTGAACTCACCCGCCAGGGGATAACGAAAAGTGCGATGATAACGGAAGAACTCCTCCAGTCCATGATGGCCGCGAGTATGCATGATGTTGACCAGGGACTGTACAAAGGGAGAGACAAAAAGCCTTGTGGTCCTTCCTTTCATTGCCATATCCGCGGGCGAAATGCGGGCGTAATATCCCTTGCAGAACTCAAAGTCGTTGTTCGGGTTCGCTGCAGGTTCAATCAGTCGGCCCAACAGTAGCCGATCGTAGGTGACGATATCGCAGTCGTGCAGGGCAATCACATCACAGACTTCGCTGGCAAAGAGATAGCCAAGCGTAATCCACACGGACTGGCCTTTCCCCGGCACACCAACCGGTATCTTTTGTTCCTGTAGCTTCTTGAAGACCGACTGAACGCGAGGTCCCTCCACCCAGACCACTTTTACGTCCCGACCCTCTTTCTTCAGCCTGTCGAAATATCCCTTGGCTTCCCTGAATTCTTTCTCTTCCCTGGCGCCTCCAAGAGCAACCACCACGGAACACAGATAGTTCACCTGGTTGATCTGGTTGATAATGTTCTCCAGTACATCTGGGACGTGTATCTCGGCATAAAGGGAGGGCAAGAGGAGGCTGATGCACATGTGCCTGGAGAAGTCTTCTATTTTTTTTTCCAGCCGCACGAGGTATTCTTCGGGATCAAAAAGATCGTAAAACCCGTGGATCGTGGTGATGGAGCCTTCCTGATGAAATTCACTCACAACATGACCTCCTTCAATGCTTCATTTGACCAGCAGGATCCGCAGATCCATGACATTCGTGTTGGTTGGTCCAGTCTTGATCAAATCCCCAAGCTTCTGAAAAAAGTGATAGCTATCATTCTCTGACAAGAAATCTGAAGGATTCAAACCCAGAGCATGAGATCTCTTGATCGTCTGGCCATCGGCGATGGCACCGGCTGCATCAGTCGGACCGTCGTTCCCGTCGGTTCCGGCGCTTAGGATAACGATCCCTTCTACCCCGTTCAGAGTCATGGCCCCGGCCAGCACAAACTCCTGGTTGCGCCCCCCGAGTCCTTGACCGGTTATCGTGACCGTGGTCTCACCACCTGAGAGAACGCAAGCAGGACAAGAAACGGGGTGTCCTGTTTTTTGGACCTCTTTGGCTATTGCGACGTGGACACCGGCAACCTCCTTGGTCTCCCCCTCAATCATGGTTGAGAGGACCACCGTGTTATACCCCAAGTCCTGGGCCTTTTCTTCGGCCGCCAGAACACACGCCAGATTGCTCCCGATGATCACGCTTTCTGTTTCCGCAAAAACGGGATCCCCCGCCTTTGGTGTCTCAGGGACCTCCCCTTCGACCCCTTTCTGGAAAAAAGCCCGAACCTTCTCAGGAATCATGTCACGGATGCCGTACTTCTTTAAGATATTCATACAATCTTGAAAGCTCGAGGGGTCGGGAACTGTGGGTCCCGAGGCAATCACGTCCAAATCATCTCCAATCACGTCTGACAGTATCAGGGCGGCCAGGGTTGCAGGATACACGGCTCGCGCCAGGCCGCCCCCTTTTACCCTGGACATATGCTTGCGCAGTGCATTGATCTCGTGAATCGCGGCCCCACACGCGAGCAGCGTCTTTGTGGTTTCCTGTTTGTCCTCCAGGCTCAGGCCCTCCACGGGCAACGGAAGGAGGGCAGAACCACCGCCTGAAATCAGACACACCACCAGATCTTCTTCTCCTGCCTTA
>JAQBAU010000026.1:0-14176 GCA_032126655.1 Desulfobacterales bacterium | reverse complement strand
GGGCAGGGTTTTTGACGTCCAGGAAAAAACTTTGACGAAAATCCAAGGGGACACAGTCGAGGCTAAAGATATGGCAGTGACAGTTGATCTTCATGATATGTCACGGTCACTTTTAGTCGAAGACTACCGGGGGAAGCAATAGAAATGTCGGGCTTAACGTGTGAAACTATCTATTGGGCTCTGTTGTCGGAAAGCTGGTGAAGGAGCCAGAGAAAGGTATTACAGAAGCCGTCTTAACAATGCGGATAAAGCTCGATGGTCCCGCCGTTGGCGGGACTGTCAGCTCAGACGGGTTTGTGAGATGGCTTGTGGAACAGGACTTTTCCCAAGGCCATGCGCAAGGCCCCAAAGCTCAATCCCGCCTTTTTGGGGGAAATATTGACTTCCTCTTTCTGTTTTTCCAAAAGAGTGATTTTCAGGGTCACATGTTTACCATCTTGCCAGGGCCAGAACATCGCCATCACAGTGAAATCATCAAATTCTCTCATAAAGAGCGTCTGACCAGTTTGGATGCCGCCGTAATCTTCAGTCATACGCAGCATGTCCTTAGTAGGTCTTATTCCTGCAGGTTTAGCCGGTGGTCCGAGAACCTCGGAGAGTATTCTGTGCCACTCATCGATTTCCTCGTTGTAGAAAACGAGTTCACCGTACGTTTCATCTTGATGTCGTCGTTCTTGAACCCTAAGCTTACTACATCTTTGAATAATCTCCTTCAGCGTCATAAGCTCTGCTCTCCCATGTACCGTCTTGTTGCCGTCGCCTGTTGGCACAGGAGACACGCATGCGTCGGTCCATCCAATGAGAACATGAAAGAACCATGCCAAAAAGGCACGGCTGCTCCATCTAAATAAAACATTTTTTCTTTAACAAGAGTTGAGAAGACAGAGGTGGGGGACGGAGGGTCACTCCAATCCCATACAGTGGGACCGGAATGCCGCGAAAGTATAGGGTTTTGTAGTATCTTCGACTGGCGCCTATAGGTATGCCTGTAACAAGTCCTCGTTTCTGCAGTTCACACATGGAAGAGACCGCGGTTGAATCGAACGTTAGATACGAGCCAATACCATTTCTGATAAATGTCAAATAGTTGTCAAAAAGGGCGGTTCAACCCACGGCACATCTAGTTGTCTCCGTCGCCATCTTCGGCAAGAATCATCCCTTCGCCCCCATAGACCATGCGGTCCTCCTGGGGCGTGGGCTCAGTGACTTCGGGCCAGTACCCTTGTTGAGGCTCGGACCCTTCCAAGGCCACAGCCGAGGGCTGTTTGTCTTTCATTTTGGGACGCTTCCTGACATCCACCTCCCTCACCGGTGCACTTAACTCGATAGGGATGTTGTTCGGATCGAAGGAGTATATGGAATGTATGAAACCATGATCGATGACCTCGGAAACCCAGAAGTCAGCTGCCTCGAGTTTGTCTTTCAGCGTCCAAAGGTCCTCCTCGCTTTCCACCTCGAATGAAACATGGTCGAAAACAAAAGGCCCTTTAACAGGCGCACCATGATCCTTTTCCCGAGCTTTTTCCACGTCCGGCCACTCAAAAAAGGCAATCATGTCGTGTTCGGATATCTCAAAGAAATAGTGCCTCATCCCGGGTCGTCCAAGACCCGCCACGAGGCGCATGCCAAGCAAATCCCTCCAGAAGCGGATGGTGGTGTCCAGGTCTCTCGTGGCCATTGCCAGATGATTAATCCCGGTGTATTTCACCATATGACTACCCCCGTATAGCTAATCCCCTCACAGTGCCTGCAAGGGCAAGGCGGTTCCCTGGTCTTCGGTTATGAGGGGAGGAAGAGGAAACAGATGAGGTTACTGTACGATCGTAACCAAGATCGCAATTCCGAGGCCGATCACAAAGACAGCCCCGACCTTGTATGTTTTGTCGGAACCCTGCAACCACCAGTCTATCATGCTTTTCACCTTTTCCTGGGGTCCGAAAAGAAATAAGAGCCCCTTCAACAGGGCCAGAAGCCCGAGTACGATGATGAAGGTGGATTGGGAACTTGAAGAGGCCGCGAGCAGGAAGAGAATTCCGGCAACAAGGGGCAGGGGACCCCACTTCCTGGGGTCATCTATTTTCAATTTGCTGACATATCGGTCTCTTGTATGTCCGGTTGCAAAAAGCAGTAATGTGCCGAACATGACGTAAACCAGCGCTATGACAAACAGAAACCAGATCATTGAACTCCTCCTTCTTGATGCCTGAGTTGCTTCCGGTTAGACTCCTCTCAATTAGACTTTATGTCAGTAAATTCTGTACCATTCCTCCATACACGGGTCAAGGCCGGATTAGATCCGTGATTGGTTCATCAGGCGGGTACACCAAAGGTTCTATTTGATATGAAACTCCGCAACAACAAGGGTGTGATCTGAAGGCCTTTCAGACAGCCGGGGGCTCAGGTCAATCCATGCTCGGGTCGATTTGTCTGCCAGCGGCCGTGTAGCCCAGATGTGATCCACTCTCCATCCAAGCCCCCTCTGCAAGGCATTACGGATCCGGTAGTCCCAGAAAGTGTAATGGCTGCCAGCTGATTCATACACCCGGAATATGTCCACAAACCCCCATGCCTTGATGGCTGCAAGCGCCTTGTGTTCGTCCGGATGAAATCCAATGCTACCCGAGAGTTTCTTCGGATCGAATACGTCGATAGGCTCGGGCGCCACATTGAAATCGCCAACCCACAAAAGAGGCATGTGCGGCTCAAAGTGTTTTGAAAAATAGTCTTGCAGGCGTCTGAACCACTCAAGTTTATATTGAAATTTCTCTGAGTCCGGTGCATAACCTTGGGGCACATAGGTGTTTATGATGGGAATGCCGTGGATAGTGGCCGTGATCAGCCTCGGTTCTTCTGCTGCATCCCCGTCGTCAAACCCCCGTGAAACATTCTCAGGCGGGCTTTTGCTCAGGATGGCCACACCGTTGTATGACTTTTGTCCCCAGATTGCGCAGTGGTAACCGAGCTTGTGGAAGGGCTCCTGAGGAAAATCAGCATCCTGTGCTTTGGTTTCCTGCAGACACAGGACATCGGGTGACTCCTTCGACAGCCATTCCAGTGTGGCGGAAAGGCGGGCCCGGACGCCGTTAGCATTAAACGTGGCAATCTTCATGTCTTAATAGCAGACCTCTTGAGGAAACCGCGGAAACTATGTCAGAAAAACGGGAAAGAGACCTGTTAGAGCGCCTCGGGACTATCCTCATCGTGATAGGTGTCGCCGTATGGGGCGTTTACGCAGTGTTGCATTTCGGGATGGATTCAGACGCAGCCGTCCGGGATTTTCTCCCCTACCATCTTGCGGGTGTCGTGCCCGGCGTAATCCTCAAGCGGCACCGGTTCTTTGGAAGTATCGTCAGACGCCTGTGGTCTTGATACGGGCACGAATAATACAAAGAGTTGAGCACCTTCCGCCTGCATGGTCCACAAACAAGATCCCACCTTCAACCTGGATTGCTCTAAAGGATAGAGGTACTACCAGTAATAAGGGTACCAGGGATAATGCCAGTATCCCGGGTATGGGTACCAGGGGTAATGCCAGTAGTAGGGATAAGGATATCTGGCGCGGGGCAACTCTTTGGGCAATAAGTGGAGTTCCTCAGCCTCAATCACGGGATATTGGTAGAAGCCTTTTCCAACCGGTCCTGCCTGAACTCCTGCCACTCTTCCCCCTACGGTAACTCTGCGGCCCTGGCTGAAAACCTCCGGATCAAGAAACTGCTGTGTTCGTACCAGAAAACGGCCTTCGGAAAGATCTGAGGATTTTGGTTTCTCTTCGGAGTCAAGTGGTGACTGCAATAGGTTGAGGAGGGTACCCCCAGGCTCGTTAAACACTTCCAGCACGTAGCCCCCGAGGATGACCCTCTCGCCCTTGTACGCTTCGCCTTTTTCAAGCAGCTCCCGGAAATCGACCGGTGGTGAAGCTTTCTGACGAAATTCTTTGGAAACCGTATGCGAGCAGCCGCTCAGGATGCAGCAGCAAAGCAGAAAGACGGATGACAGAAAGAGCCCGTATACACAGTTGTCTATACGCATCAGGAATTACGTGATTAAGAACTCTAGAACCAGGTTCCAACACCAATACCAAAGTGCACGCTCGGCGAAGTCTTCTGTTGCGGCCACGGCCACGCCTTGAGCTCAACGGCCTCTACCACAGGATAGACGTATTCAAAACCTCCGATAGATCGAGCCTGCTTGCCGGCAAGTCTTCCTACCACGGTCACCGGACGCCCTTGCTCATAAATGGCAGGATCGAGAAACTTGTCCGAGCGAATCAGAAAGCGGCCTTCCGAGTCATCGGTGTCTTTGGGTTTGTTGCTCGTGTCGAGCGGCAGTTGGAGGACCGCAATCTCAGACGTCGCTTCGGAGGCGTCCGCCCTCAGGACCTTTCCACCAAGCATGACGGTCTCTCCTCTATATTCGTCCGGGGCTTTTTGCAGCTCCGCGAACGAGCCCTGATAAGTAATCTGGGAGCGGGATTGCTGGGACACGCCCGATGCACAACCAAGCGAAACAAAAAGGACACAGATTCCAAGAAGTCGAGCAGTCCATGTCATTGCCTATTCCTCCATTTCATTTTGTGAAACTGAATTCTCTTCAACCACACCCTGTGAGGCGCCACCATGAAAACTCCTAATGGAGTTGCCGGACCCTGTCAACATTAAACAGTTGTGGCTCAACATTGTCGTCGCAGGATCATGGACACGTCTTATGACAGGTGATAATAAGAACACAGGGTTGAGCGCATGGCAACCCTTTCACCTTGATTGAGCAAGAATATCAGGTAAGGATCAAAGGAAGAGATGAAGTTCCTGAAGAAGAGGCGGATTACAGACTTTGGAGAATCACAGGAAGACACTGGCCTGGCATTCTTGGATCTGACCTATGAGCACAGTAACAAGATATTTTATCTTCTTGTCAATGAAGGGTTGTCCAAGGATGACAGCAGCAGCCAGACTCTGTCGTCATTCCTGGAGGTCGTCTCCTTTGTTCACTGCTGGATAGAAATGGAGGTGGAAAGGCGGGTTCCCCGGCAGGTGTTTCAAGGCCTAAGCCGCGTTCTTTCCAATATCAAGACTTCCTGGGGTTCATTCTTTGCCCATCCTCCGGAAGAACCAAGACTTGAAAACGAATCCATTGAATCGGTGTGCGGTTTCATGACACGCAGGTGTGATCAGTATCATGCATCGTACCTGTCCGGTCTGCGGACAGATGGACGGCTGCATGCACTTAGAACGTGTTGTGCGGCTTTTCTGCAAAATGTTCTGCCCGGAGAACGCGAGGCCTCAGGGAAGGATGAGGAAAAGACAAACAACCTGGACGAAGCTATCTTACACTACATCGGAGAGTTTGTTTACGACTTGGATCGTGACATTCACTACATTCTGGCTCAACATACTCTTTGATGCGGCGTCCCGATCTATACCCCTGATTCCGTGTCCAAAATGTCTTCAACCTCGCCGCTTCGAACCACCAGTGCTGAGCCAGCCGCTTCAATAAGCTCGCTCAATGCCCGCGCATATTGTTCGATCTCGCCTTCTTCTGGAACACGCATCCCCATGAAGACAAGATCGCTTTCCTCGCTGGTCTCACGAAGGACTGAAGCAAAGCTCTGCTCCGGGTTCGATCTGACCAATACAACCGCCTCCCCTTCCACACGTACCTTCTCGAGAAGCTCTGCTATATGCCCCTCGGAACCTTCTTTCCCTTCCTCACTCTCCAGCAGACGCAGAACACGAATCCTGGCCCCCTCCCAGGAAGAGCTTTGACAAATGATGTGCGCCAGGAGCAACATTAGTTCTGCATTCCGGTCTCGGCCGCGCCACCATACATCGATTCGTTTTTTCAGCCCAAACCCACAGCTAATGTCACAGTGCAAAAACATGCATGACTTCTTCAGGGCAACCAGGTTGCGCATCAGCCTGAGCTGTTCTTCCTGAACTCCCTGCTGGCTACCCCAACCCAGGAGCCCGACATTTGGCTCCAGTCCGGCCATGCCATGGGTTTGAAGCGTGGTCGTCACCCCCTGATAGAAATCACTTACAAGGCTGCATTCAGCAAAAGCATGTACTCCATTCTCTCGGAAGTGTTTTTGAATATGGTTCACCCATGTTGTTCGGAGGCCACGATTTGCCAGTTTGGCTATATCACCAACGAGCAGGTGATAGAGGGTCACAATCCCCCGGCCGCCGCTAAGCCACACGCACATTTCCAGCAGCTCATCCTGGGTGTCCGGCGAGCTTGAAAACACAGCGATGTTTGGCCTCCAGTTTTTGACATGCCAGGGAACCGATTTCAAGCGAACCAATCCAAAGCGCGTGAGCGCAAACCAAATACCGCTTTGAATATCCCCCCAGTTTCGTTGGATGGAACGCCGCTTCAGGAGGATAAAAATGCCGTAACTGATCAGAATCGCCAGAATGGTAGCAGGTGCGTGAATCAGAAACATTGCACCATAGCAGCCGACTGCACCAAGCAGGGACAGAGCCCAGGGAACCTTGAACTGTGGACGGAAACTCGGATTTCCCACGAGCTTTTCTATGCCAGCAGCCAAATTGATCATGCCGTAGGTATTCAAAAAAAACATCGTAATGATGGGAGCCACGAAGTTGAGGTTTCCCATCCAGATGAAGGTCGTGGCAATGACAGTTGTTACAAGAACGGCGACGCGTGGTTCCGTGGCGCTGCCCAACTGGGAACCAAACGTTCTGGGTACAACACGATCAAAGGAGAGCGCTTGCAGGATGCGGGGGGCCGCAAGAATACTTCCTAAAGCCGAAGAAAGCGTACAAACCCACACGCCTAGCAGAATGAGAACCGGCCACCGGGCGACCTTATGCATGATCATGTTGTCTGTAAGAAGTTCCTGAGTGGTGGCATGGGTTCCCAACCAGAACGCGGTAGCTAAGTAGATGAAAGCTGTAATGCCAACGGCTGCAAGCGTACCCCTCGGAATGCTCTTGCCGGGGTCTCTGAGATCCCCGGACATACTGACTCCCACCATGATGCCGGTTACGGCCGGAAAGAAGATCGCAAAGACACCCCAAAAACGGGCGGTTGAAATGGATGGGGTAGAAAGCTGCACCGGCACCCATGTTGCCCAGCCGCCTGCAAAAAAGGAAAAAAGGGCCAGAACCAATATCATAAGAATGACCATTTGGATCTTCAGGGCAAAATCGGCTCCGACATAGGCAAGGAAACCGAATACCAGGACCAGCGCAGTGGAAAGGACTTTGGGGTCAGCCCAGGGAAAGACCGCTGTAAAGGCTTCTGTAAATCCAATGATGTAGAAGGCCACAGAGATAGCAAGCGAGAAGAACAGGGGAATGCCAATAGCCCCACCGATCTCCAGTCCCAAGGTCCGTGTGATCATGTAGTAGGCGCCTCCGGTCCGGACGTTCATGTTCGTAGCAATAGAGGAAAGTGAGAGACTGGTGAAAAGCGATATCAGGCTGGCAATCACGATTATGGTCAGTGCGCCCGCCAATCCAGCCTGACCCACAACCCAGCCGATCCTGAGAAACAGAATGATCCCCAAGATGGTCAGTGTGCTGGGAAGGAAGACGCCCCGGAACGTGCCAAAACGTCCCGTCCCCACGTCTTCCGTGCGGCGGCTCATGAGATTCCTCGCGGACGAAAGTGATTCCTATGTTGGATGAGTTGTTGATCCATCAGAACGAGAGCGAACGATGCAGATATTGATAGAGAAGCAAATGCATCATATTGTCTTTTTGTCGGTTTGACAAGGGCACCGCTTTGCCTTGTCAGATATTTTTTGTCTTGACCTGTGCGGGTCTGGTCGCATAGTCTTTTGCCCATCCCAGAGAAAGGCAACAAAAAGAGAATTGCTCATGATCTCAAGTGTGACACAATTCCTAACAACTGATATCTGGAGAATCCGCTTAAGCGACCTCTCCCGCGGAAGATCCTTCCTGGTCAGACTCCTGAGGATATTCATATTGGCCGTGCGAGGGCTCTTTGAAAACCAATGTCAACTCAGAGCGTCTGCTTTGACCTTCTACACGGTGCTCTCCGTTGTTCCGGTTTGTGCGATGCTCTTTGGAATCTCCAAAGGGTTTGGTTTTCAGAAGGTCCTGCAAAAACACCTCATGGAAAGGTTTGAAGGTCAGGGAGAAGCCGTAACCCGAATCATCGACTATTCCAATGCTCTTCTGGAGAATACCAAGGGGGGCATGATGGCCGGCATAGGTATTCTTGTCCTGTTCTGGGCCATTGTCAAGATACTGGGAAACATAGAAAAATCTTTTAACGATATCTGGGGGGTCAAAAAGGGGCGGGGTTTCTGGAGCAAGATCACGGACTATCTCTCCATCATGCTGATCGCTCCGGTTCTTTTCATCTTGTCGAGTGGTGTCACTGTTCTCATGGTTAGCCAGGCTGAGACACTCATCCAGAAGATCTCCCTGTTAGGTCCGGTTGCTCCGGTCATATTCTTGATGCTGAAGTTTTTAGGGTATGGAACAATATGGATTCTCTTCTCGGTCACATATATCTTCATGCCGAACACAAAAGTCAATTTCAGATCCGGAATGCTTGCCGGAATCATCGCAGGTGCTGTGTATCAAATTTTCCAGTGGGGCTACATCACTTTTCAGGTCGGCGTGGCTAAATACAACGCCATCTATGGAAGCTTCGCTGCCCTGCCCTTGTTCCTGATATGGCTGCAATTGAGCTGGATGATCGTTCTGTTTGGAGCGGAAATATCTTTTGCGCACCAGAATGTGGACACATTTGAGTTTGAACCGGACGCCTTGAACGTGAGTTATGCCTTCAAAAGGCTGTTGGGTCTCAGGATTGTCCATCTACTGGTAAAACATTTTTCTGATGGAGACACTTCCTGGAATGAGACCAAAATTTCTCACACCTTAGACGTTCCTATTCGTCTTGTCCGCCAGATTTTATACGAGCTGATAGGATCGGGACTGGTTTCCCAGATCAAAGTGGACGAGAATGGGTCGGTGGCCTTCCAACCAGGCCGCAACCCGGACACCTTGACAATCAAGCATGTCGTAGATCTGATGGAATGGCATGGAAGCAACAACATCCCCGTAGCCCAGTCAGCCGAACTCAAAAGACTCGCACAATCCCTGAAGAGTTTTGATGATCTTGTCGAGACGTCTCCAGACAATGTTCTGCTAAAGGACATATAACAGTCACCCCGACCATTCAGCTCTGACCAGTCAGAAACCCCCGTTCCAGCACTAACTCCAAATTTAAGTCAGGTCCCTTATTGCCCGGATCCTTTCCAGGACAGGAGGGTGCCCATAGGTCAAGAACACTTTCAGCGGATGGGGTGTCAGGTTGGAGAGATTGTCAACCGTGAGTTTCTTCAGTGCGGAAATCATTGATTCTGGTTTTCTGTATGTCGAAACTGCATACGCATCAGCTTCATATTCGTGCCTTCTGGACAGGATGTTGCTGAATATGGAGATAACCAAGTTGATCGGAGCATAGAGAAAGGCGAAGAAGAACAGACTTGCGTGTATTGACGTATGTTGCATCTTGAAGGCTGAAAACAGGCTTTCGTTGTTTATAAAAAGAGAGAGGGTAAAGAAGACCAATCCTGTAGTCATCACTGAGATAAGGATCGATTTCAGGATATGTCTTTTCTTATAATGTCCCATCTCATGGGCCAGGACTGAAACGAGTTCATCCGCCGTGTGTTTCTTTATAAGCGTATCAAATAGGACGATCCTCCTGAGTTTCCCAAAGCCCGTGAAGAAGGCATTGGATTTGGTGGAACGCTTGGACGCATCCATTTTGAAGATGCCCCTCATTTTGAAGCGCTGTGATCTGGCATAGTCTTCGATAGTCGTCTTGAGTTCCCCGTCTTCCAAAGGATAGAACTTGTTGAACACAGGCAATATGATCACAGGAGCAAGAAACGTGAGGACGATTTGGAACAAAACCACCACAACCCAACAATAGACCCAGGCCCAATTCCCGGCTCTGTCGAATAACCACAAGATGACTGAAAAGACGATCCCCCCAATCAAGCCAGCCAAGAACCAGCTCTTCAGGATGTCTAAAACAAATGTCTTTGGAGTCGTTCGGTTGAAACCGTACTTCTCCTCAATAACAAAGGTATCGTAGACTGAAAAGGGAATGGTCATTACTTGGAGAGCGAGCAATAAAATCCCGGCAAAAATGAGTCCGGTCGGGATAGGGCCAAGTCCGAAGCCTCTTGCAATCCGATCAACAAGGTTAAACCCGCCCACCAGAATGAAGGTTACTGTAATCGGTGTAATGATTGTGTCGGTAATTATTTCAAAGCGGGTGTTTTCTTTCAGATAGTCCTGTGACTGTCTGTATTTATCTGCATCGTAGTAACCTTCATACTCTTTGGGCAGATCGGTTTTGGCGTACCTCACGTTGGCCGTCTCCACAACGACATTTAAGAGGTAATTGCCAACAATGATGAATAGAATAACGATTAGGTAGATATTCATAGACCCATATGATGACGACTGATGGCTCCTACTCGTTTCACCACTGGTCAGGGTTCGCAAGGCGTTCTAACTCTGCCACAATCCGCTCGCTTAGCATCCGGTCAAGTTTGATGTGAACAGAGTAGTCTTCAAAAGGGTGAGAGCGAACGGCAACAACAGTGCCATTTTGGTCTATTGTCTCCTGAGATGCCCCCTGAGGCAGTGCGAATTTTATGTTTAAGCTCCGACCGAGCAAAAGACGGCAAGCTTTCTCTGAAATCCTCAGGAAGAATGACAGTCCGCCAACGGAGATATCAGACAGCTTACCCCTGAAAGCCCTTCCCACCGGATCTCCGGCAATATCTAGAACCTGAAAGATGCCTTTCCCTGATATGCTGACCCGTTTATGGCTTCGACGATTGAGGCCTTTCTTCTTCAACAGATGGTCAACCGTATCAAACTTGAGACAGTGTTGATGAAGTTTCGGTTCAAGGGAGGAACATTCCTCATGCCATGCGGCCAACACATTTTTATCCACGACGTGCATTCTAACGCCTGAAAGCGTTACCAGAGATGTAGTACAAACCGTATCAGCAAAAAATGTATCTACGCCCACAATACTACCGGGGCCAAGAGTGTCCACGAGGATCTCCATGCCTCCCTGGCTGCTAATCACTTTCAATTGGCCCGAATCAATGAAATAGAGACGCGTATCACGATCCCCCTGTTTTAAGATGATCTGATCAGGGCCATATGCCTGCTCTGTCATAGCATAATACAGGGTGTTTGTTTCCTCGGTTGTCAGGGTCCTGTAAAGCTCTGACCAAACATCCATGTGGTTTCGGTCTATGGCGCCCCGTTGTTCCTCTTCAATGATTTCACCAGACTTCGTTATTTCAGTCAAAGCCATGGGATCGACTTCAGAAAGCTTTTCCCACAAAGTCTTTGCCTTGGCAAAGTTTCTTGCCTTGGCATGATCTACAATGATGTCGAACAACAACCTGACAGCAGCTTCTGTGTTGTTCTCCTCGACATATTGATCAACCAGTGCCTCTTGGTGGGCAAGTTCTTCCACAACCTGTTCCTCCCTATCTGACACGTGCCATACGCAACCGCGTGACCATCACGTCTGCTTCGCCCCCGCGACAGCCTCCATAAAAAGAACGTTGGACCCCCAATTGTCACTCTCATGGATATCAAGGTTTGGCGGAAGTTCGAAAACACCCCTGTCTTTTGTCGGTATCACCGAACTTCGTAATATGCTCTTATCTCCCGGCACATCCTGTCTGCTAGCTCAGAATACGAAAAGCCAAACCTGCCCTTCATCTCATCGAGCACACTGAAGAGGATATCTCTGTCACTGAAATGTTTGTGCGCTTTTTTGTCCCTGATAATCACTGTGGAAACCCTTCTGCGATGATGATGAACGGACCTCGCAAAAGAAAAAGCGATTGTGACGATTTCGCGCGTCTTCTCGCTCGACCTAATCCACCTTCAACAAAAGGCTGAAACCTGGCCGCATTGATGTGCCCATTCCTCGTTCTGCTGAGAATGGGGTTTCAACGTCCTCGGATTCTTTGTCAAGAATGCTGCCAAGAAATTCCAGGGTGGGAGCGGCAAAAGCGTAACCGATGAGTGGAACCGAAGTCAAATCACTGCCAAAAGCTTGCTTCCACGCTGTGTTCTGCCCACTCTCAATCTTCATTCGCAGGTCATTCAATGCCGGTTCAACAGCGTTTTCTGCCACGGATTTGGCCTCTTGGCTCAAGTCCGGCAGGGAGAAGCCGTCCATTTGTGTCGACGCCACACTCGACAGCCTTTGCATAGCCTTCCTGAAACCAAGGAGTTCGTCTTTCAGGTTTTCGCGGGCTTCAAGGATATTTTGGGGAGGGACAGAAGGACAGACGGGAAGAAACAACCGAAAGCATTCCTGTGCATCCGGGAACGACAGGTTTTCTGATAAAGAATGTACTCCTGGAGGCAATGGGGTCGGGATGTCCGACTCATCACCCACCGGAATCCATCCACGTTTCTCGGCAAGCATCCCGATGACAGAGGATCTCACGATGTTATGCATGTCGATATGACCCTGCTTGAAAACCGATTCGGCCAAGTCCCACAGCTTCTCAGTCTCAGGAGTTTCTTCGCGTATAACTCTTCCTATTGCCTCACGCTGATAAAAGAGTGCTTCATCTTCGAGAGGGCCATTGTCCAGTAAGAAAGACGAGATCTCATCTCCCTCGGCTGCAAATGGGATGATGATTTGAAAATCTCTTAAATCGCCCCTCATGCTCTCGTACAGTGGGAAGAAAGGGATGCAGTGAACCTCGTCAAAATACAGGCATAGCGTTGCAAGAGTGGTTTTGTTCCTGATGGTGACGGCAGGATGATAGACGGCGCAGAGTCTCTCAGGGTCGGTCATGGAGCAGCGTCCTGTTTGAAGCCCGGGCAGTCCAGCTCTACAGCGGGACAGGGGATGCGCTCGCTGTTGCAGTTCAAGAAGTCAGTTTGTTCGATAGTCTTCGTCATAGAGACATCTATTACTTGCCCGCTTCTTCATAAGTTACCACCCGCATAATTCCGATTGTTGCTCCGGTGTCATCAGTGGTACCTTCATCGCTAACGGAAATGACGTTTGTGATGTTATTCTCCTTGATGAACTGATTGATCTGCCCGTCCAGGTCTTCCAGCTCCTGTTTGGTCTGAAATATCTTCAAAGGCGAAGTAAATGTTTTGACCTTTATCATGACACCCCCCTTTCTTCCCCAAGTCCGCGCAAACAGGCAAAGGTTACTCTTTATCCAGGATCTCCCGTATTTCCAAAGACAGCGCCTTCATATCAAAGGGCTTTTGAATAAATCCATTACAACCGCGCTCCAATATCGTAGTGGCCTGGCCGTCTATGCTGTAGCCGCTTGAAAGAAGGACTCTGACTTGCGGGTTTGCCTCTTTGATTCTGTCATAAGCCTCGCCCCCACCCATTTCCGGCATAATCATGTCAAGAATGACTATATCAATCTCGTCCTTGTGTTTTTCGTATACCTCCACAGCTTCTTTCCCACTTGCCGCCAATATGACCTCGTAGCCCATCTCTTTGAGCCACTGTTTGCACACCTCCAATATTCCCTCTTCATCATCGGCAAGAAGAATCGTCTCCGTGCCCCGGAGGACCTCGTCAGGCAGCTCCTTTTCTCTTACTGGAATCTCTTTTTTTGAAGCCGGCAGGTAAGTGCTGAACATGGCCCCCTTACCCTTTTCACTGTATACATTGATGATTCCGCCATGGTTCTTTATGATCCCATACGCAGACGAAAGTCCCAAGCCTGTGCCACGGCCGATTTCCTTGGTGGTGAAAAACGGGTCAAACACCCTTTGTTGCGTCTCCTTGTCCATGCCTACGCCGGTATCGGTAACGGATATCTTCACGTAGTTGCCAGACTCTGCACCAAAGGGCTTGGTATAGCTATCATCCAGGGCGACATTTCTGGTTTCAACATAGAGGTCTCCTCCATCCGGCATGGCCTGCCAGGCGTTGACATAGAAGTTTAACAGCACCTGCTCGATCTGCGCTTGATCCACCTCCACCGGCCAAATCTCTTTCTGGTGTTTTGTGTGAATCTTGATCTCCTTTTTGGTCCGGCCAAACATCTGGGTACTCTTCTCCACAAGCTGATTCAGGTCAGTCGGTTTAATTTCGTATTTTCCGCCCCTGGCAAAACCTAAGAGCTGTCTGG
>JAQBAU010000025.1:0-2544 GCA_032126655.1 Desulfobacterales bacterium | reverse complement strand
TATGTCAATAATTAATAATTAAGATGCGACCCCCATCCTTTCCAAACCAGGACTGCTAATAGGATTCGTACACTATAACCTCCGCCCCGATATGGACAGGCCCTGTTCCTAAATATGAAAGCTAACCTTCTCCTCGATTTTCCCTAACCTCCTCGGAAAGTTACGGATTTCTTACGACTTCCTTCATTCGCATTCCATGACATTGGGAGACTGTCCAAATCGGACGGTGACAGCAGGATTCTATAGCACGGACAACAGACCGGTCAAACAGGGGCGTCTCCATCAATTGATACCACTTTTTGGGGGTGTTGAAAATCGCTAAGTTGTTGAAATTATTGTATCTGGCCTGCCAGCCGAAGCTTGAAGAACTAAGTATAGTAGGTAAGGGAAGGCCCGCCTTCGCTAAAGCTTTGACGCGCAGCCTTCACTTCTCGTTCCGCTCCAAGCGAAGGCTGGTGGAGGCGGCGGGAGTCGAACCCGCAAAACACCACGCCAGTCGTGGGTTTGCGGGCGATTGATACCACTTTGATACCAATTCCAATCTTTGGAACTTGACGGCCTTCTCTTTAGATTGGGGCAATTATCATGAGGAAATGCGTGGCCCGAAAACTACCAATAATTTCTTGTAATCATGAGGTGAGACTCGTTTGCCCTGAAGCAAGCCCCCGCAGTTCAAGATATGAAACCACTATCGTAAGGAACTCGGTAATCACGGGGAGCCAGGACATATTGCATTACTATAAGCGTAAACTCTCACAGGGGTGCCACAAGATGTCGACATAGGAAAGGCAGAGCCGTTTCTGACTCTGCCTTTGCCCTTTGAACTGAATTTTGAACTGAATGTGGACTTTGGGCTTACGCTTCGACTGTGGCGTAGTCTTCGATGAACCTTTCCAATTCGGTCTTCTGTCGCGGTGTCAGCTTCCTAAATTTCACATAACATCGCCGGATGGTCAGAGAACTGGAAGGTGCTTTCTCAACCATTTCGACATCTGCAATGATCTTAATCGGTAGCTTAGCCAGAAATAAAGAGCCTTCGAGCATGAATATGTTCACATATGATCCGCTTGAGGGCTTTCTGTTGCCAACATATCGAAAGGCAAGGCCATCCGTACTGAGGTCTGTAAGTCGTCCCACTTTCGTAAAATGAGGTCCAACCCCAACGAAAACCCCTTTTGGGACCTGGAACCGCTTGCGTTTCCTGTGCTCTTTCCTCTTGGTCATGACGAAAAGTCTCTACCGTACCCAAGGGTCAGCGCTCCGGCTTCCGTCTCAGGAGCAAATCAGGCTTCTTCTTAAACAGCGCGAATTACTTACACTTCACCTGTGGTGTGGTGGTCGATAAAATATTCTAGTTGAGATGTCTGGTCGGGCGTCAACTCCCCAAATTCCACACCGCATCGTTTTTTGTTCCAAGAAGACAAAGGGCTTTCGTAGATTGTCAAGTCATAAATGGTTTCACAGGATAGGTTCATGCGGAAAGGACTATTAGCCACGAAGATTTCTAATTCAACTGGTTTTATTACCGGCTCGTCGATATCAATATATTCAAGCGCAAGCCCAGACATATTGATATCCACAAGTCGACCCATGTGGGTATTAGAGGGCTTGAGCATAACAAACACACCCTCCCGGGCACGAAACCGTTTATGCTTTCTATCTTCAGATCGCACTTTCGTATTCGTCATGACGCAATCTCTCGTTAGGTCAAAAAGGCGCTGCGTGTAATGTTGCGAGGACATGTCCCTGTTTACCTATATGCACGCGATCACAACAATCGCTACCAAGATTAAGCCAGCCCACCGCGAACCACGTTATGGTGTGCGGTGTCGTCATTTCGTTCTGTCTTTCCTCGTTGGGGAGTCATAAAACTCCGCGCCACAAGCTATACGTGAAGTTCCTTGGTCAAGTCGACCCGCGTGGGGCACGAGCAATAATGTATACCCCCAAAACAGATTGAAGACGGGCACTCAAACGGCGGCGTCTCCATACATTCTACATACGTTTCCAGTCCAACATCCATGGCTTGGCACAGGCCTTCATCTCCCTGCCCGTGACATTTGCAGCCTTCGGGACAGGCATATGTGGGTTCTATTCTCTTGTCTACGTGCTGTGTCTGCATCTTTAATCACTCCTTGCATTGTTGAGACGATGCGCTTTCTTCCTACATCTCTGCTTCTATAATCGACAGATTAACCATTAAGTTAAGCAGAAGATACACCAACTGAATACCAGTAAACTACCAGGGAAACCAGGGGAGTCTTGGGCGAAAACAAGAAGAACCAAACAGATAGGGGGCTGTGTAAGTTGGCGTAACCGTTGGCTAAAAGCGCGGGGATGGTATGTTCAGACAGTTGCCGACGGCTTCTGCAAAGGAAGCTGTGGCAAAGGGAAGGAAAAGGCCCATCGCCTGTGTAACGTTGGTTTCACGATAGAGACATCAAGTGGGATCTGAGGTTTGCCGGTTTGTTCTTCAAACCGAGTTTTGCCCTGATGTTTTCTCTGTGAAATTCTATGGCCCTCGTGGACAGATTGAGCAATTCT
>JAQBAU010000024.1:0-2786 GCA_032126655.1 Desulfobacterales bacterium | reverse complement strand
AAATTGCCCGTTATCGCTCATAGCAGTGGAATATGCCTCCCTCTTGGCGACACTCCCAGCACCCACATACTGAAACCGGAGCCAGATCGTTTTCCAGGACTGGCTACCAATGAAATTTTTTGCATGACTCTAGCGCAGGCAGTTGGCTTGAACGCGCCCAATACGGAATACCGTTTGATAGGAAAGAAATCGTGCATTATAGTTCAAAGATATGACCGAGCAACTGATGAAGACGACAGCACGACCCGACTCCACCAGGAGGACTTTTGCCAGGCACTGGGATTTCCGCCGGAGCGAAAGTACCAGGCAGAGGGAGGCCCGACGCCTAGCGACTGCATTTCGCTGCTTCGGGACTGGTCCACTGCACCCGTTCTTGATATTCCAAACTTTATCAACGGCCTGATTTTCAATGTGTTGATCGGCAACGCCGATGCTCACGGCAAGAATTACTCGTTATTGTATTCAGGTGGCGAACGAAGGCTATCTCCCTATTATGATCTTGTCTCCACTCTTGCCTGGCCTAATCTCTCCAAGAATCTCTCGATGAAGATTGGCGGCTGCAAATCCGTACATGCGTTCACGATTGGTGACTGGAAGAAGATGGCAAAGAAGACCGGTCTCGGCTGGCCGATGATGCGAGAACGAATGGCCAAGAGCTGCCACAGTATTCTGAACGAGCTCGGTGAGGTCCAGGTAAGGACAAAAAAATACAATGAAGCTATGGCCAGACTACTCCATGAAACCATAGGAGGCCGAGTGGCCAGAATGCTCGAAGCGCTTTCCAAGCAAGATCACTAGCCGAACCAACGGATCCATGGGGAAAGGGGGACTTGACTTCGACGAGCTCCCTTCGGTCTGAGCTACATTCGCCCTGAGCTCATGTCGAAGACAGTCGAGTCGCACCCCATAAGTTCACGCCCATGCCGGGCGTACACAAGGGCATGCACGCTGATCCCAAAAGCCTAGCAGCTTTTGGTCCAGGTGATGCCCAGCCGTTAGCTTTTTGATAGTTGCTACTTATGGATAAAAATAAAAAAGAACACTTATACGCTCAATTTGAAAAGGTATTGCACAATCAAGTGCCCCCGGTTTCCGAGTTTGTGTCCCAAAAGTGGGATTGAATTACACTACATGGTATAATGAGCTCAGCTGGGGAACGGAGGGAGCCCGTAGGGCTACCGGAGTTCCCCAGCAGGGAGCAGAGAAAGGAAGATACCATGAGTGTGACCGACAAGAATCAACCTGTTGAACCTTCATCGCCTTCCGGAAGAAAGAAGCGCCGTTTTCTGTCCGCCGAGAAAAAGTTTCAGCTCTTCCTTGAGACCCAGAGGGCAGAGACCCCCGTCGGAGAGGTGTTGCGCCGTGAGGGGCTGTATTCGACCGACTTGGCAAGGATCCAGCGCATGGTAAAGGAAGGCTCCCTGGAGCGCCTGGCAGCGCGGCCTGGTCCTGCCAAGAAGACGGTTTGCCAGCAAGATTATGACGCCCTGAAGCAAGAACTCCAAGAAAGGGAACGTGTGATAGCCGAGATGGCCGTGGAGCTGGCGATCCTTCGAAAAAAAACCAATGGGGGTTCGTGGGAAAGATAGAGGGCTCCTGGATTGAGGAAGAGCACAAAGTCGCCATGCTGATGAGCATTGAGGATGCTAAAGTCAAAGGGATCTCCAAGAGCCGTGCCTGTGGCATGTGGATGGTCAGCCGCAGGCGGGTGAGCCGATGGTGGCGCTCATGGAGACAGGGAGAGCGCCTGCTTAATGGCAAGTCCGGTCCCAAAGCCCCGGCCCACAGTCTTCTGCCCGAGGAACGCAGGGCTGTGGTGGCCATGGCCACGGAGCAAGCATACACAGACCTTTCGCACCGTATCCTGGCTGTCACGGCATGGGATCTGGAAATTTTCTTTGTCTCTTTTTCTTCCGTGTACCGCATCCTACGTTCCGAAGGGTTGATGAGCCTTAGGGGGCCCTGCCGTCATCACAACGGACGGTCCTTGCCCCCGGTGCGAAAGGAGATTACCGGGCCGAACCAGCGCTGGTGCTGGGATATCAGTTACCTGCCCACCTACGAGAGAGGTGTGTTTTTGTATCTGTATTTGCTGCTCGATGAGTTCTCCCGAAAAGCCATCAATTGGTTGACCAGCTGGCATCAAAGGGCTGAAGAGGCACGGCAACTTCTTGAAAACGGCCTGCTTTCAGAAAACATCCTTGCCCTGCCTGAACCCGAACGACCAGAGATTGTCAATGACCGGGGTCGGCAAATGAAAGCCCGTTCAATAAAGACCGTCTTCGAGCTGCACGGCATGCCGCAGCTCTTTGCCAGGCCGCGAACCCCCAACGATAATCCGTTTGTGGAGTCAGCATTTGGTACCGCAAAAACCGCCCCCGGCTACCCAGGACAATTCCTTGACCGGCGAGATGCCGTGCGGTACTTTGATAAATACTTTCGATGGTACAACACTGAGCACTTGCACTCCGGCATCGACTATGTCACCCCTGAGCAATGTCATCGTGGGCTCAGAGATCAGATCGTGGCCGAACGCAAGGCTAAGCTCGACAAACAACGAAAATGGCGAAACCAGGTAAACCGCCACAGCCGCGATCCGTCACAGGATCCCTGCCAGGGGTTCACCACATCATTAACCCAGTGCCTTGTAGTGTAATAGATCCGCTCTTTGGGTCATTGATTCAGAAACGCGTCGCTTTGTTCACTGAATATGGTGGACAGCCTTTTGACCTTTATGAAGTAGAGCACGTTTTTTGGTACAAAGGTGGCGATCCTTATAAGGCCGT
>JAQBAU010000023.1:0-31646 GCA_032126655.1 Desulfobacterales bacterium | reverse complement strand
TTGGATGCGTCCGTGACAAAGATCGTCTTGTGGAATTTGCCAATCGTACCCGCCTTCTGGTTCTCGTGATTTCTCTTCAATATAGCTAAAGCATCACATAGACGGGCATCAACGTCTACTGTGTCGTACTCTTCAATCGGATTCATTACCTCTTTGACCAGTATTGCCATGTGCTTATCCTCCTTTGATCTATATTTCCGCCAATTATGAAATGAATGCCCAAAACTGCATCGTCATAAAGGAATTTTCCGTATATATCATTTCGCAAAAAATTTCAAGGCATTTTTCGTGTTCGGGTATGCCAAAAACACATCTGTCTGTTTCGCCAATACAGATGCTACAGGTGGTAATCAACGTCACCCTATGTACAGGTCTCGTACCAGATTCTGAAACCAGGGGGGCTTCTGGATGACCACGTAGATCAGAATGGCACCCAGAATCGGGATGGGAATGACGATATCCACCAGTGCCAACCCCGATAGACCGATTAGGCATTGCGTCTTGAGGGTCATAGAGATCTCCTTCATTGCATTTCAACCAGTTTCCATCCATAAATGGCCATTTTCCGCAATCCCTGCCTGAGGCAGGCAAGTCTGCGTCAACCAGCCGGAGGCGGACAAGTCTGCGGGATCGCTTGTGCGACGCACCAAATGTACGCCTCCGCGCAATCCTTTGATTTGACTCGGGGCATTAAATGCCCCTCGCCCAAGAGGGCAGCCTGACGGCTGTCCAATTTCGCAATGCTGCGAAATAGCCCTTGACCTCGCGAAAAATATCTCATTTCTGGATTGGAAACTCATGCCTGTGCCCATAACCAAGAGACTGATTTAAGGATGGGCACTAACCATTCTAATTGAAAAACACGGCGTGTTCAAGCTAGAGAGTGTTTCAAGCTGGCTTGCGGGTCGAAAAAAAAGGGCGCACAAAATACGAAGACCCTTGGCGTTGGGGACATGAGGTATTATATTGGGACAAGGCGGTGCGGAAAGGTGTGTGGGAGCTGTTCGCATGTCGCCCCCTACGCTTAGCTTCGATAGATAGAGCGTTCCCCCTGGAATCTGTTGTTGGCGGAAGCCTCAAAGAGACCCTATACCCGAAGTGGGAGGAGAGTTCAGGTAAGCGCAAAAGAGAAAACAAGCTCTTTAAAGAAGATAATCCGTTTTCTGTTTATCGGCTTTTGGGAGTCAATCTACAGGAGGAAGCAGCAGAGGGAACTGTACAATTACCACGCCTTCTCTCCACCCCTCAGGCGAGATCAGCTCGTTTACTTCCCCCGATATCGATGGATCAGAAAGGGAAAAGATAGTGCCAGAAATAACCAAGAAGACAAAGCAAGGCCAAATGCGGCGGGAAGAGAGGCTTAAGTGGCTGATTTTAAGGAGCTTCTTAGGAAACGACGGTCGATCAGGGATTTTGAGGACAAAGATGTCCCTTTGGAACTGATTGAGGAAATCGTAAAGGATAGCTGTCTGGCGCCAAGTTCGGGAAATGGGCAGCCCTGGAGGTTTGTGATCGTAAAGAACCGGGAGTGGATTCAACGGCTTTCCGAAGAGAGCAAGAAGAACTTTCTTTCATATCTTGACGAAAGTCCGGACGCCCCTGTCAAGAAATACGAAAAGGCTCTCAGAAAAGAAGGTTTCAACGTATTTTACAATGCCCCGTGTCTTATCCTAATTCTGGGCCCAAAGAGTTCCCAGTCAGTGCATGTGGATTGTGCGCTTGCCGCTTCCTATTTCATGTTTTCCGCTGCAGCAATGGGCTTAGGTACCTGTTGGGTCGGTTTGGGGGCTAATATTAGAGATCCTGAGATTTGCGGGGCAATCGGAATACCCGAAGATTGCCGCATTGTTGCACCGATCATTTTAGGCTATCCGAAAAACGTTCCAGCCCCTCCCCGCAGAAATGAACCCCAAATTCTCAAGGTTGTTCTCTGAGAAGTCCGGGAAATCGGCCATCGTTGCGACCCTCTTGCGCCCCAGTTTGACAACCCCGGCTTGCTTGACATATAAGGTCTTTGCGCTGGCACAAGGCGTGTCTGCATTTGACTCCCACAAAGAGAGGATCCTTATGGAAATTGCAGGGGTTCAACACCTTGTGGTACCCGAACGGGTGTCCATGGCATGTCTGCTGTCCAGAGTCAACAGGGAGAAGCAGTCCAATGGTTCGTAAACCAACCTATGAAGAATTGGAGCAACGGGTAAAGGCGCTGGAAAATGAGGCCGCTGACCGCACGGGGACACAGGAGGCGCTGAGAGAGAGCGAGGAGAAGTGCAGGCTCACATTTGAAAGTTCAGTGGATGCCATATTCTGGGCAGATCCCGAGACCGGCCTGGTGACCAACTGCAACAGGGCCGCAGAGTCGCTCCTGGAAAAAAGCCGCGAAGAGATCATAGGAAAGCATCAGACGATGCTTCATCCGCCGGATAAAGCCGAAGACTATGCTGACATGTTCAAAAAGCATATAGAACAGAAAGGCTCTGTTGATGAAGAGGGCGAGATCGTAACAAAATCGGGAAGAATCATACCTGTGCACATCACCGCTTCGGTTACTTTTGTTCGAGAAAAACCAATGATTCAGGGTATCTTTCGTGACATCACAGAGCGCAGGCGGGCAGAGGAAGAACTGCGGGAGGGGGAAGAGAAGTATAGCACCCTGGTTGAAAGCTCTCTGACGGGTATCTACATTGATCAAGAGAAAAGGATCGTATTTGCCAACAATACATTCGCTGAGATCTATGGGTATCCCAAAGACGAATTGATGGGTATCGAGACCTGGAAGCTGGTCCATCCGGAGGACAGGACCTTGACCGAGGACGTGAGAGCAAGGAGACTGAAAGGAGAAGATTTACCTGCCGAATACGAGGCAAGAGGCCTGACAAAATCCGGTGAAACCATATGGATCAAGAGGAGAAATTCCCGTATTGAGTACCAGGGAAAACCCGCCATCCTAGGCAACATCGCAGATATCACCGAACAAAAGGGAGCAGAGGAAGAGCTGCGAAAGACGAATGAGGAACTTGAGAACTTCGTCCATGTTGTCTCCCACGACCTGAAGACGCCTATCATTTCTATCCAGGGATTTTCCTCGCGCCTCCTCAAGAAGTGTGAAGACAAACTGGAAGACACGGAACGGAAGTACCTTGAGCAGATCAGGACGAGTGCCGACCATATGGAAATGCTGGTCTCTGACCTTCTTTCGTTGTCAATGGTCGGCCGCGTCGTTTCCACGTTCGAAGAGGTGTCTTCCCTCGAGATAGTCAAGAGGGCAACTTCATCGCTTAAACACAGGTTGAAGGAAACCGGGATAGAGCTTACAATAGGTGAGAACCTTCCAAATATCTACTGTGATGGTGAGAGGATGTATCAGGTTTTTGAAAATCTGCTCGTCAATGCAATCAAGTTTGTGAAGGGCACAAAAACCCCTATGATCGAAGTCGGATACGACGAAAAAGGAGCACTCCATCAGTTCCATGTAAAGGACAATGGGATCGGGATTGACCCGAAATATCACCGGAAAATATTCGAAGTGTTTCACCGGCTGAAAGAAATCAAAGATCAGGAGGGGTCAGGCTTGGGTCTTGCCATTGTTGCCAGGATCATAGACCACCACGGAGGAAAAGCCTGGGTAGAGTCTGAAAAGGCCAAAGGAGCAACTTTCTATTTTACCCTGCCCAAAAAGCCCTGAATCCATTGCACATTTTGAGAGCCCTGATTGTGAAAGAAAGAAACGGCTAAGCCCTTGAGGGACCAATGGCAAAGGATATCCCTTTAAACGAACGGATCATTTTTGCTCTGGATGTACCCAGCGCAAGTGAAGCCAAGAAGTGGGTCGAAACCCTTGAAGCTCAAACCAGGTTTTTCAAAGTGGGACTGCAGCTCTTTCTTGCAGCAGGCTTCGAGATCATCGACTGGATCTTGAGCCGTCATCTCAAGGTCTTTATCGATCTCAAGTTCTTTGATGTGCCCGAGACGGTGAAATCGGCTGTCAAGGCCCTTTCAGGTAGGGGTGTTACGTTCGCCACTGTCCACGGAAACGACGCCATGCTAAAGGCAGCTGTGGAGGCTGCGCAAGGCGTGCAGATTCTGGCGGTTACAGTTCTCACAAGCCTGGATGAGGCAGATATGAAAGACCTGGGCTTTAGATGCTCGGTTGCTGATCTTGTGCTTTCGCGTGCCAAACGCGCCCTTGAGATCGGCTGCAGCGGGGTGGTCTCTTCAGGCCTTGAAGCCCCCATGTTAAGGGAAAATCTTGGAACGAATTTCCTTGTCGTTGCTCCAGGCATCCGCCCGGTAAAAAACGTTGATGACCAAAAACGCACAGTGGATGTCATGCGGGCGTTTCAAAACGGCGCAGATTACATAGTCGTGGGCCGTCCCGTAAGGGATGCCCCTGACCCGAATGCCGCAGTGACAAGTATGCAGGCACAGATTAAATCGGTACTTCAGGGTTCCTAATATCTCGAAAACCCTGCAACAAGAAGAAGCTCTGCGAGGAGATACCATGGCCAAGAAGAAGCGCGTTACAAGGAAACAGCTCTTGAAAGAGCCGGATGAATTTCTCACCGTTTCAGCCAAGACTATTCAGTTTATGGCTAATAATCGAAGACTCGTTTTTGGCGTGGCTATAGGCGTGGTAGTTGCGGCCCTAGCCGTAGCCGGGTTGCGGTATTCCTCACAGGTATCTGAACGCAAGGCCTATGCCTTGTTTGAGCAAGGACGCATTCGTTCTTTGGCTGAGATTCTTGGGAGAACCTCGCCCGTGCCCCTCGATGAAACTGCCGAACCGTTTGAGCGGGTGCTCAGAAAATATCACTCAACGAATGCAGCGCCGTTGAGCCTCATGGCATACGCAAACTTGAGCTATCACATGGGCGACTACCAACGGGCGATTGACCTGTATCAAAGGGCCCCCAGTGCTTTCCACAAAGATGGTGCTGTCCTGAAGCTCATCTGGAACGGGCTCGCATATGCGTATGAAGCCGAGGACAACTTCGAGTCGGCTGCAGAACACTATCAGAAGATAACGGATGCTCAGGATGAATTCATGAAGGGAGATGCGTACTATAATTTTGCACGGATGATGGAAGCGATGAATGATCAGGAAAAAGCCATTGAAGCATATAAGAAGGTGGTCAAAGCGTATCCCGATTCGGTCGGCTTTCAGATTGCCAGAGAAAAGGTACTTCGTCATGAGAGTGTTTCAGTGGCTGTGGAGTAAACTGATCGTGAAGGCAGACAGGAGAGCAGCTCGGATTATTTTGCTTGACATTGGCCAAGAAATCCTCTAATGGATCACTTCAATGAGGCGGTATTATTACCATTTTTCGGATATTATGATGGCATTCTTTGGGCGGTCCCGATTCTTTTTTTGGAGGTCTGCCCGTGGATCTTCGTAGGATCTGTATCCGCTGACCAAAACGAACCATGGGTAGACGAACTCGGGTACCCCATGGTTTTTTTGTGTTGTTAGCAAGCACAGGCCATGGGGCGGAGCTCCGTGGCCTGTTCCGCTTTGTACAAACATCAGTGCTGAGAGCCTTGGGGAGGAGTTGGGGAACATGATCCGTGATAAAGAGTTTGAAACCCTGCCAAGGCAAGCTTTGGAAGCAATTAAGCTGAAACGGCTTCAGGATCTGGTTGAACGGGTTTACGCGACTGTCCCGTTCTACAAAAAGGCCTTTGACGAAAAGGGGATCAAACCTGACGAGATCAGATCCCTTGAAGACCTACAAAAACTCCCCTTTACCTTGAAGCAGGACTTGCGGGACAATTACCCATTCGCCATGTTTGCCACTCCTATGGAAAAGGTAGTGCGCATCCACGCCTCCTCCGGCACCACAGGCAAACCCACGGTGGTCGGTTACACCCAAAAAGATATTGACACATGGTCAGAGCTCATGGCTCGTACCCTGGCGGCCGCAGGCACGCATAAGGGGGACATCGTCCATAACGCCTATGGCTACGGGCTCTTTACCGGAGGCCTGGGCTTTCACTACGGTGCGGAGCGATTGGGCGCGTCGGTAATTCCGGTCTCCGGCGGCAACACAAAACGACAAGTGCTGCTCATGAAAGACTTTGGCCCCACTGTCTTGACCTGTACCCCATCCTACGCCCTCCGTTTGGGTGAGGTGGCCGCCGAGGAGGGGGTCGATTTTAGATCGCTCAAATTCAGGGTGGGCGTTTGCGGTGCAGAGCCCTGGAGCGAGAATATGCGTGAGGAGATTGAGAACAAGCTCGGGATTGATGCAGTCGACATCTACGGCCTGAGCGAGATCATAGGACCGGGTGTTTCCGTTGAATGTATAGAGGCGAAACAAGGCCTCCATGTCTTTGAGGACCATTTCATCGTAGAGACCATTCATCCGGAAACCGGCGAATCCGTTCCTTACGGTGAGCCGGGAGAGCTTGTCTTTACCACGCTTACCAAGGAGGCCTTTCCCCTGATTCGATATCGGACCCGGGACCTCTCCGTGCTGAACAGCGAGCCCTGCAAATGCGGCAGGACCCTGGTTCGCATGGGACGCATCACGGGACGCTCTGATGATATGCTTATCATTCGGGGTGTGAACGTATTTCCGTCACAGATCGAAAGTGTACTCCTGGATAGAAAGGATGTAGACCCGTACTACCTGCTGATCGTCGACCGAAAAGATAATTTGGACACCCTGGAGGTCGACGTTGAGATCAAGGAAGAAGCCTTCTCCGGTGCCGTGAAAGACCTTCAAGCTGTGGAAAGAAACATTGAAAAGGATGTCAAAGACCTGTTGGGGGTTTCGTGCACGGTCCGTTTGGTTGAACCCAGAACGATCCAGCGGAGCGAGGGTAAAGCACAGAGGGTCATAGACAAACGCAAACTGTAGCAAAGGAGGGTGTCATGCGAGTCGAACAAATATCCGTATTCTTGGAGAACAGGACGGGTCGGCTTGCCGAGATAACTCGCGTGTTGGGAGACGCTGGCATCAATATTCGCGCACTCTCCCTGGCCGACACGTCGGATTTCGGCATTCTCCGCCTGATCGTTAGTGACAACGAGAAGGCAAAAGAAGCCCTGAAAGAACATGGGTTCACCGTCGGCAAGACCAGCGTGGTCGCAGTCGAAGTTGAAGACAGACCTGGAGGGTTGAATCGTATCTTGGAGATTCTGAGCAAAGAGGATGTCAACGTGGAATACATGTACGCCTTTGTCCAGCACAGTGGTGCGAACGCGCTCATGGTCTTCCGCTTTGATGATATTGATGCTGCAGTGAAAGTCCTTACAGACAACAACATCAAGGTACTGGAAGGAAAAACGGTATATACCCTGTAGCCACAGCTCCATGTGTGGCTACCAAAGACACCTTACAAAGGAGGCAAGGAGCGATGAGACGGAAAGAGACAATTGGCAAGGTTGCGGTTTATCTGATAGCCGCGGTTCTGGTGGCAACCTTTACCCTTATACCGATGGCGCAGGTGCAGGCTGCTGAGCCATATAAGGTTGGGGCCGTGTTCTCGGTAACCGGAAGGGCCTCTTTCTTGGGTGACCCCGAGAAGAAGACCGCCCTCATGCTTCAGGAAGAGATTAACAAAAAGGGAGGAATCAACGGTCATCCGTTGGAGTTGATTGTTTATGACGACGAAGGGGATCCAACCAAGTGTGCCCTTCATGTCAGAAAACTGATTACCCAGGACAATGTGTGCGCCATCATCGGACCCTCGCTGAGCGGACTTTCTTTGGCCGTGGTCCCTGAAGCAGAAAAACACGAGATACCCCTTGTGTCGTGCGCAGCCAGTTACAAAATTGTCACCAAGGATCCGGCGACGGGAGAACAATGGAAATGGGTTTTCAAGACGCCCCAGTCTGACAGCATGGCGGTGGAGGCGATTTACACCCATATGAAAAAGCACGGTATTTCAAAAGTCGCCATCCTGTCGGGAACCACCGGCTTTGGGGAAAGCGGCCGCGAAGAGTTGCTTCGGTTGGCCCCGGAGCATGGCATGACGATCGTGTGTGACGAGAAATATGGTCCTCAGGACACAGACATGACGGCCCAGCTCACAAAGATCAAGGGGTTAGCCCCCCAGGCTATCGTAAACTGGTCAATCGGACCAACCCAGGTGGTTGTGGTGAGAAACTGGAAGGACTTGGGTATGACGAATATCACCTTTTATCAGAGCCATGGATTTGGGAGTCGCAAGAACATCGAACTCTCAGCTGGCGCTGCCGAAGGAATATTCTGCCCTCTGGGAGCTTGCAACATTGCCGAAATTTTACCGGATGACCATCCCCAAAAACAGGTGACAACCGAGTATCTCAAGACCTATTCGGCAAAGTACAATGAACCTGTGTCATCCTTTGGGGGTCATGCCTGGGACTCCCTCTCAATGGTAGAGAAGGCCCTGGCAGCTGTTGGATGCGACAAGGCCAAGATTAGAGATTACCTGGAAAACCTGACGGGTTTCGTGGGGCAACATGGCGTGTTCAATTTCTCTCCCAAGGACCACAACGGCCTGACTAAGGAAGCATTCCAGATGGTCGTTGTGAAAGATGGAGATTGGGCTCTGACGAAATAGTCCTGTCTTGAGCGCATCTTGGACCGGGAAGTACTCCACAAAGTAGTGCCATTCAGGCACGCCTTTGTTTGTGAACCTATGCTCCATTCAATACCAAGGTGCAACTGTTAGACCGGGGCCTTGAGGTCTTGGATTGTTGACCCCTTCCATACCTCAATGGCCCCGTTTCTCACTCCAGGCGTGGGTGACACGGAGTCGTCCTTTGCGTCTGCGAGGCCCCGATTCTTACTGCATCCACAAAAGATTATGGAAGAAATCTCATTCACAAGCCAACTCCTTCAATATGCTGTCACTGGCATAACCATTGGTAGCATCTACGCCATGGTGGCCATCGGGTTTAACGTGATCTACAACGTTACTGAGGCCATCAATTTTGCACAGGGCGAATTTGTGATGCTTGGCGGCTTGATTATGGTTTTCCTGCAGGTTGCCTTGCACATACCCCTCGTTTTTTCATTTCCGCTCACGATCTTGGTTGTCACAGTAGTCGGCATCCTTCTGCACCTTCTGGCTATCAAACCTATTCGAGAGCCATCGGTTCTCTCCATGATCATAGCCACCATCGGGGCCGCTTTCTTCATCAAGGGGGCGGCCATGTTCATATGGGGAAAAAATCCCTTTGATCTGCCCCCCTTTTCCGGTCGAAATCCCATAGCCTTCTATGGCGCGATGGTCCAACCCCAGAGCCTGTGGGTTGTGGGCTTTCTCGTTGCCGTAGTGGTTGTTCTCACGCTCTTTTTTGACCGCACCATCCTCGGGAAGGCATTACGGGCCTGCGCGGTCAACCCGGACGCATCGAGCCTGGTGGGTATCAACGTGAATTATATGATCCTCCTTTCATTTGCGCTGAGTGCAGCTATCGGTGCGATAGGAGGCATTGTGATCACCCCTATTTCTCTCATGGAGTATGATCGCGGGGCCATGCTGGCGGTCAAGGGCTTTGCAGCATGTGTGCTTGGAGGAATGGGGAGTTTTTATGGAGCCATCGTAGGGGGACTGATCATCGGCCTTATAGAGTCGCTGGGAGCGGGCCTCATCTCATCCGGATACAAGGATGCTTTTGCCCTTTTGGTTCTGCTCTTTGTCCTCTTCCTCAAACCAAGTGGCCTGCTGGGCAGTATGGAGATTAGCAAGATAAAAAAATTCTGAGTTTGTTTGGATTTCTCTTAGGTTGGCTTCACGATGGATAGACTGCCATTCAAAAAGAACAGGGACATTCTGCATCTGACAGGGTTCGGTTTGGGCCTCCTCTTGTTTCCTTTGCTTGCCCGGCATGTCTCCATTCTTTCCCATTACATGGATGTGATGGTCTTTGTGGGGATCTACAGTATCATGACCATTGGCCTGTGTCTCCTCATGGGGTATGCGGGCCAAATCTCGCTGGGACATGCCGCGTTCTTTGGCCTTGGTGCCTATATCTCGGGGGTGGTCACTACAAAGTATGGGATCAATCCATGGCTGTGCCTTCTCATGGGGATGATAGTTTCTTCAGTCATCGCCGTCATCATAGGAACCCCATCTTTGAAACTGAGAGGACACTACCTGGCCATGGCGACCCTGGCCTTTTGTATTATCATCACGATTGTCTTCAATGAGAATGTAGAATTGACAGGGGGCCCTGATGGACTTGCATTTATCCAGGGACTGTCTCTTATGGGATATCCTCTCGATTCGATCGCCAAGTACTACTACCTTGTTTGGAGTTTTGTTCTTGTGACACTGCTTCTCAGCCTCAATGTCATTCGTTCCAGAGTGGGACGGGCCATGCGATCAATACACGGGAGCGAACTGGCAGCCAGCGCCATGGGGGTCAATATCTCTAAGTACAAGATCTACGTGTTTGTGGTTTCAGCTGGCATGGCCTCTGTCGCAGGAAGTCTTTATGCCCACTACCTGAACTTCCTTAGTCCCGCCAGCTTCGACCTCTTTGTGTCCATCAAGCTCCTGATCATGATCATTCTAGGTGGAATGCATAGTATTTGGGGAGCAGTGGTAGGTGCAGTGCTTATTACCTTTCTAAACTACGAGTGGCTCCACTACTTTGAGGAAGCCGAAGGCATGATATACGGGCTGATCATCCTGGTGATCATCATCTTTCTTCCCGGGGGGTTGGTCAGTGTGCCTGGGAAGGTAAGAAAGATTTTGACAAGATAGGGTGGGTCGCTATTACGAAGGCCAGTAGGAACTTTGGACTTTCATCACCTCTTTCACGATTCCAGGGGCCGCCCCTTTTTCTAAACCCTCCAAGTCATCAGTCGTCAAGATGCTCTCTCCGATGAGCTCTTTTAAGACGCCCTTTACAGACTCCCTGAGACCTGTAAGATGATACCCCCCCTCCAGGGTAAAGGCCAGCCTCTCTGAGGCGCATTCCCTGGCAAGCCCCATGATCGAACGTGTCATGGCCGCGTAACCCTTTGGTGTGACCTGCATGCCTCCAAGGGGATCTGCCACGTACGTGTCAAACCCGGCAGACACAAAGATCAGTTCCGGCTTGAAGGCTCTCCCTATGGGACAAAGGATCTGCTCAAAGATCTTGAAGAAGTCAGTGTCCCCGTAGCCTGGAGACAATGGAACGTTGACAGTGAACCCCATCCCTTCTCCGCGTCCGACTTCCGTCAGACTTCCTGTCCCAGGATAGTGCGGATACTGGTGTGTGGAAAAGTAGAGGACATCCGGGTCGTCATAGAAGCTGTTCTGAGTCGCATTGCCGTGGTGGAGATCCCAGTCAACGATCAGAATCTTCTTCAGCCCGTGGATCTTTATGGCGTAGCGGGCACCTAAGGCCACATTATTGAAAAGACAGAAGCCCATGGCCCGATCTTTTTCCGCATGATGCCCGGGCGGCCTCACCAGGGCAAAACCGTTTGTTACGGTGCCATCAAGGATCCTGTCCACCAGGGAAAACAGACCACCCACGGCCAGGCTGGCTGCCTGATACGAAAGGGATGTGGTCTGGGTGTCAGGATCAAGCGATGCGTGGGGCTTCCCGTCTGTGGCAGCTACCCTCTGGATATGGGAAGGACTGTGAATCCATGCCAGCTCATCGTGAGTGGCACGGCGTGGTGAGACCGTCGTAAACCTTCCCGCCATGTCCTCTGCTTCAAGCATGTCGTAGATCACTTGCAGGCGCTCCGGGCTTTCGACATGAGGAAAACCGGCGAGGTGTTGCTTGTAGAGGTCGTGGCAGACTATGCCCGTTTTTGACGACATATGATAATTCCCTTACAAATGATTGGTAGCCTCGAACCTTGAGTCCCAGGCCCGAACGTCATGGCCCAGTAGATTCTTGCAGAACTGATGAGGGGATTGGTGGTCTGTCGACCGGGTCTGTCCTAGTGCTGACCAGCACCTCGGGCCTTGATCTTTCAGGACGCACAGAGCTGACCGCCACTTTCTTTGTTCGCCTTGGCCAAACGCTCCAGTAGCCTTTTGAACCAGCCCTTCCTTTCGTCCTGTTCAGGCTTTGCTACATGTTCACATTGTATAAAAGGGCGATTCTGTTCACGCGTCATTTCTTCTCGTATCCTCTGAATAGATAGCCGCCAACGCCTTATCGCTTGTATGCACAAAATACTGTTGCCAGACCAACTTGTCAACAGCATTCCCCGCTTTTCCCCTTGACAACAAGGTGTTACCGCACTACACCGATGAATACCACGTTGATAATAACCTCATAGACGATCTCCCATGGGAATAAGAGCACATAGAAGCCAGTCTCCAAAGTCGCTAAGAATCGCCGTTTTGACTGTGTCCAGCACCCGCAGGCTGGCCGACGACAAAAGCGGGCATTGGATCAAAAAACGGATCCAGAGAAAACAGAGAGTGGTTTTTCACAACGTGATTTCCGACAACAAGGAAGTCATTGAATACACGGTCCGGGCAGTCATCCAGGAGCACAACCCTGACGCCATAATAATGACCGGAGGGACTGGCATCAGTCCTAATGATGTGACCATTGAGGCAATTCGGCCTATGTTTACGAAAGAGCTCACAGCCTTTGGACCCCTTTTTGCCCAGCTGAGCTACGAAAGGATTGACTCTGCAGCACTCCTCTCCCGGGCCACTGCTGGCGTAGTAGAACAAACCCTGGTCTTTTGCATACCGGGTAGCCTCAATGCCTGCAAGCTTGCCTGCAAAGAACTTATCTTCCCTGAGCTGGGACACCTCGCAAGGCACATGCACGAAGACCACTGACAATACGTTCAACCGTCTTATCGCAACGTATGCCCCAAACCCGCAGTCAGTTGAGTCGGACCTTCACTGCTAGATACCTTTTTGGAAGAACCCTATTCCTCACTCACGAATTTCCTATACAACTCAGGTGCAAGCGTGAATAGCGCTTCTTTCGCCCTTGCACCGCCGATGTTGGTGACAAGGACCATCGCAAAATCGTGTTCGATATCAAGCCAGATGTGAGCGAGATTCATTCCGTTCGAACCGCCATGGTAGAGTAGCGGCTGAGGCGCCCAGTCGACGGTGAGTTCACCCCAGCCTAGCGCATACCTGCCGCGGGATGGCGTGCCGGGAGGCGCATCCTTCTTCTCCGGCATCGAGACAACCGGCGTGTGTATCTTTCTCATAGTCTCCGCCCGGACGAGATTCGGCCCGCGCTTGCCTTCGCCAGCGTTCCACCCGGCCCAGTGAGCAAAATCAAGGACCGACATGTGAGCGATCCCGGCGGGCCCGATGATGGGCGGGTTATCACCGTTCGGGCCTGCGAGGAACCACCTCGTTTTCCCTTCAACCACCGCGTGACCAAGGGGCGCGTCGATTTTACCCAGCGTAGCTTGGGCACCCAGACCTGCTGTCTTGAGATCAAGCGGGGCGAAGATGCGCTCCGTGATCAATTCGTCCCACGTCTTACCCCCAACACGCTCGATCATGCCGCCTACAATCGTATAGTTCATATTCGCGTAGGCGAACTTCGTGCCCGGTTCGGACTGCAGCGGTAGCATACTCCACTGCTGGATGAGCCAGTACCGCAACTTGTCGAGGTTTCCATCCTGGCCCACTGACTGATACAGCAGGTCCGTGAACGCTTCGTTGTCACTCGGGATGCCGCTCGTGTGAGACATGAGTTGCTCGAGTGTTACGCGCTGTAACCCGCAATCCATCTTCTCCGCAAGATCCGGAAAGACCTCGACTACGGTCGAGTTCCATCGGAGCTTTCCTTCCTCGACAAACATTGCTGCCAGTAGCGCGGTCATCGCTTTCGTGTCTGAACCCAGATGGAAGCGGTCATTCACGGTCACCGGAATCTTCGCACCAACTTTCCGCGTGCCAACCGCGCCTACCGCGACAACTTTTCCGTCCTTGACTACGGCCGCGGCAAGGGCCGGGAGTTCATACCGGCCGAGGAAAGGCTCTAGTTGTTTATTGAGTGAGGTTTGAGCGCTCACAACACCGCCGACGAAAACAAAGCATAGCGTCATCAGCGCTGTACGGAGAAACAAGCAGTTTCGGGACATGGTATTCCTCCTCAGGGCTTTAAGGGAGACTGACGGGGAATTCGTACCACAGTTGGGTCATCAACTCAATGTGGGTCCCGGGTCGGACCAGGCCAAGCTGAGTCTTTTGGATTGAACTGCAATAGCGAGCACATTCCCAGTCCCGCTATAGCGGGACTGCAGGGAGCTTCAATTACCTGGAAACGCCTACTTTATGAGGTGATAGAAATTCATTTGTGCCGCACAGCCGGTTCAGGGGAAACCCATCAAGAAACCGAGAGGGCTGAAGAGGATGGACGGTGGCAACTATTGCCACCCGAAGATGGTGCCCCGGTCCAAGCTTCGGTATTGAATCGCCTCCGACACATGATTCGTACCAATCTTCTCAGCTCGTTCCAGGTCCGCAATCGTTCTTCCGATCCGCAGGATCCGGTTGTATGCCCGAGCCGAAAGCCCCAGTTTATCAATCGCCACTTCAAGCAGTCTGTGAGAATCCCGATCAACACTGCAATATCTTCTGATTTGACGGTTGTTCATCTGAGCATTGCAGTGAACCTTCGTCCGTCTTAACCTCTCGGACTGGATGGCACGCGCCCGATTCGTGCGTTCCCTGATATCGGCAGAGGTTGTGGCCTCCTGCTGACTGACGAGATCCCTGTAAGGGACACCGGGCACCTCCACGTGAATGTCTATGCGATCCATGAGTGGACCAGAAATCTTGGACCGATACCGATGGATCTTCGTATAGGTGCACGTGCATTCGTGATTGGGATCAGAGAAATACCCGCAAGGGCAGGGATTCATGGCAGCCACGAGCATGAACCGGGCAGGATAGGTTATGCTCATTAGGGCACGTGCAATAGTGACATATCCGTCCTCCATAGGCTGACGCAGCACCTCAAGCACATTCTTCTTAAACTCCGGGAGTTCATCCAGAAAAAGAACGCCATTGTGCGATAGGCTCACTTCTCCGGGTCTTGGGGTATGTCCCCCGCCAATAAGCCCCGCATCGGATATAGTATGGTGCGGAGAACGAAATGGTCGATGTGTAATCAGGGACTGGGACTCTCCCAGCATACCCAATACACTGTACACCTTGGTCGTCTCGATAGCTTCTTCGAAGGTGATTGGAGGCAGGATCGTTGCCAGGCGTTTTGCCAACATGGTCTTTCCTGCCCCAGGAGGGCCGACCATAATGACGTTGTGCCCTCCTGCTGCCGCTACCTCCAGTGCCCGCTTTACATGCTCTTGACCTTTGACTTCAGAGAAGTCAATCTCGTCTGGGTCTGCTTCCTGAAAAATGGTTTGGATGTCTACAGATTCGGGCTGAATGGCCCTCAAGCCGCACAGGTAATCTACGAGTGTACCCAGGGTGGGCACTGGGAGCACTTCTATCTTGTCTACCACTGCTGCTTCCGGCGCGTTATCTTTCGGGAGAATCATGCCCCGACGGCCGGAGTTTCTAGCCAAGAGAGCTACGGGGAGTGATCCACGCACCGGTTTGACGCGTCCGTCCAGGGAGAGTTCGCCCAGGATCAAGAATTCGGCGAGTCGGTCTTGGGGTACGATCCCTGAGGCACACAGGATGCCCAGTGCAATGGGGAGATCAAAGCCTGTCCCCTCTTTCTTGATATCAGCAGGCGCGAGGTTGACCGTGATGCGATCATCCGGAAACCTGTAGCCGGAATTGTTGATTGCAGATTTGACCCGGTCTTTGCTTTCTTTTACAGCCGCCTCTGGCAGGCCCACCGTGGTAAAGCTTGGAAGTCCTTGCCTGATATCAACCTCAACCTCCACGACATAGGCATCAACCCCCAATACTGCGCTGCTCAAGACCCTAGAAAGCAAAATATCCTGACTTCCGGAAAGAAATGCTGATTCTTGGAGTTTGTTGTTGAGTAATCCGGGTTGACTTGTCCTCAAAACGTGATGCAAAGAATGCCAGAGATTCCTATAAAGGCAATCCTGTTTTCTTGCGGATGAAATGCGGAGATCACATTAGTAGTTCTAAGTAGGGGGTATTGGAACTGTCTTTTGGGATGAGCATGCTTTGAAGAGAACAGGACTAACACCCGTCAAATGCATGGTGTGCTGCGGAACCTATATTTCACCTTGAGTGTGGTTCTGGATGAAGTACTCCAGCTGGGCTAATTGGCTTGGCGTCAATTTCCCAAACTTTATGCCACGGCGTCTTTTGCTCATAGAACCCTCATCCGTCTCATGAGTTATGAGGTCGGTAATGGTTTAACATGGGATTTCATACAAACGAAAAGGGCTGTCAGCCACAAATATTTCTAGTATAGTGGGTTTTATCTCTGCTTCCCGGGTAGTAATATATTCCAAAGTCAGTCCATCCGTACTGATATCAATGAGCCGCCCCACTCCCGTATCAGAGGGCCTGAGTATCACAAACGCACCTTGTTGGACCTGGAATCGCTTTAGTTTCCTGCGTTCACCCGCTGCCTTCCTGCTGGTCATGAAACAGCTACCCTTTCAAGAATGGAGGTGGGAACATGCCCGAAGGGTTTCCATTGGGACGTGCGGCACCTGAATTCAAGTTCAACACGTTGCATGAAGCGATTTGTGAGATAATCTTCACGAGGACTACTATGATCTTAATGAATCTGTTATGATTTCTGGTTGTTATACGTTGATTGCCCCTCTTTTGTCAAGTTGGCACTGCCCTAATTCCAACATCATATACACTGAGAATCATGATGAGCATCTGCCTTTTAAAACGTCCAGGAATCCAGCCATATGATCCCATATAAGTCCTGGCAGGACAGCCTGGGAGGGAGCGGCTCCTGTTGCAAAACGGACACAACCCCAACCTGCGACGTGTACCTTTCTACACACCTGGCGTGCACAGCATCACATCACATTTCAATAGAAAGACAAGGGCCGCATCGCTGTTTTGTCTTAATATTAAGCTGGTTATGCTTCTTTCCGTGCGTTTCCTCCAAAATATTGCTTGACGTGGTATGCCAGTTGCTATACTTCCTTTCGTCTTCCTAAAAAGGTGTCATTGCCGTAGGCCCATTGAGCCGTCGGCTACAACAGATAAAGCGACCGAGATCTGAAAGGACAATCGAAATGCATTCTAATCAGCGGACTCTGGTCCGACCCGTTCAATGCTCAGGCGTTGGACTCCACTCGGGCAAGAAGGTGAATTTAACGATTAAGCCTGCGCCAGTCAACCACGGCATTAAATTCGTGCGGACAGACTTGCCCCACAAACCAGTTATTAGCGCTCATTTTCGAAATGTCATTGACACGAGCCTTGCAACCACGCTCGGAATAGATGGTGTCATTGTGTCGACAGTAGAGCACCTGATGGCATCTTTTGCCGGACTCTCGATCGATAATATTCTGGTCGAGATGGATGCCTATGAAGCCCCTATTATGGATGGAAGTGCGGGCCCATTTACCTCAATGCTGCGGGAAGCCGGAATCAAGGCCCAATCAGGGAAGCGGTTTACTTTTGTGGTGAAGAAGCCTATTGAGATGGAGGAAGGGGACAGGAAGGTCGCACTCTATCCCTCAGATACCCTCAAGATTACCTGCACCATAGATTTTGAGCACCCGGTTGTGAACCGTCAGTCATTTACTATTTCACTTACCGACAGCCTTTTTGAAAAGGAGATCAGCCGGGCCAGGACATTTGGATTCTTGCATGAGGTAGATTATCTAAAGAAGAACGGATTTGCCCGAGGGGGCTCTCTCGACAATGCCGTGGTCGTTGACAAGGACAAGATATTGAATCAGGAAGGACTTCGCTATGAAGACGAGTTTGTCCGCCACAAGGTGCTGGACTGTATTGGCGACCTTTCTTTGCTCGGAATGCCCTTTATCGGTCACATCGTGGCACATAAATCGGGACACGCGCTTAACCATGCCCTGTTGAAAAGGTTCATAGACCAAAAAACCTGTTGGGAAACCGTACACATTCCTGCAATTTCTCCATAGCACCGCCATATCTGTAAGCCTTAAATCCCTTGCCATCGAAAACCTTTTTGGTTATTGTAACCCCCTATGCAGAAAAGGATTTTGATATTTGCGCTCTCTTTGTTTCTGTTGGTTTCGGGCGTGGCTTGGGGTCAAGATGCCAGGATAACCGACGTTATCGTCACCAACACCAGGGACGACCTTGTTTTGTATTTCAGGGTGGAGGGCTGCTTCACACACGACCTTCAGCAGGCGATCTTGAACGGTGTTCCCACCACCTTTACCTTTCTAGCTGCGCTTTCCCGTGTTCGGGGTCTTTGGAACGACAAGACTCTATCCAGAATGGAGATTCACCATACGGTCAAGTATAACAACCTGAAGAACGAATTCGTGATAACCCGCAGCGAACACGGTGACAAACCGGTCGTTGTCTCTTCCGTGTCCGAGATGAAAAAGATCATGGCCGAGGTCGAGGATCTCAGGATTGCCAAGCTCGAATCCCTGAAGAGAAACCACCGCTACCAGGTCAGTGTAAAGGCAGAACTCAGCAAGATTACCCTCCCGTTCTATCTGCATCATGTATTTGGTTTCTTTCTGTTTCTGTGGGATTTCGAGACTGACTGGTACACGACGGACTTCATATACTAGAACCGTATCCCCATGGCACAACTGTCAGAAGAAGAACTCGGGCGCCGCAAGCGTGAACGGATCATTATACTGATCCTGATCATAGTGGTTATCCTTATTTCGTATGCTGGGACCAGGGTCCTCCGTTTTGGAGCGGGGCTTCCCATTTCCAACACGGTCATCATGTTGATCCTCATCAACATCAACATGCTTGTGTTGTTGCTGCTGATCTTCCTTGTCTTCAGAAATGTCGTAAAACTTCTTTATGACCGCAAGCGAAAGGTCCTGGGAGCCAAGCTGCGCACGAAACTTGTCGTAGCCTTTGCCAGCCTTTCCCTGATTCCCACCATCCTTCTGTTTTTCTTTTCGATCCAGTTCATTACCTCCAGTGTGGCGTTTTGGTTCAACGTCCCTGTGGAACACTCTCTGGAAAGATCCCTGGATGTTGGCAAACACGTGTATCAGACGGTCACGGAGAATAATCGCTTCTATCTGGAACGGATCGCCTATCAGATTGCCCACAGGAATCTGATGGAAGAGGAGAGCAGAAGAGCGCTCACCCGATATATTCGGGTTGCCCAGAGAGCTTTTAACATCCACGCAATCGAGGTCTACTCTACCCGCTCAGAACGAGTGGCACTGGCCCTCGACCCAGACTTGGAGGGGAACCCATTTGGTGCAGTGTCAGCAGACGCCATACAGAAGGAATTTCGCGAAGTCAGTTTTACGACAGTGTCGGACCATCTCCCCTCAGGTGAAATCGTCAGGACCCTGGGATGCATTCCGACCGATGCAAGTCCGGATGAGGCCATCGGTGTAGTGGCTGTTACCACCATTATTCCACCCAGCCTCTCTCAGAACCTGGGTGCTATCTCTCGGGGTTTTGATCAATACCAGCAGATGAAGATGATGAAATGGCCCATTCAAGTCAGTCACGTGATCACACTCTCCATAGTAGCTCTGCTAATCATATTCTGTGCAACCTGGTTTGGGTTTTACCTGGCAAAAACCCTGACGATTCCTATCCAGGAACTGGCCGAAGGGACCCGGCGGGTGGCCGAAGGAAATCTGAATTTTGCTATAGACAGAGGTACCGACGACGAAATGGGTACACTGGTTGACAGCTTCAACAAGATGACCCGTGATTTGAGAGCGGGCAAGCAGCAGCTTGAACTATCCGCCCGCCAACTCGTGGAGCAAAACATTGAAATTGAACAGAGGCGGATTTACATGGCAACCGTCTTGAGGAACGTCTCCACGGGTGTTATTTCCGTTGATGCCGGAGGGTTCATTTCAACGATCAACAAGTCAGCAGAAAAGATGCTCGGGCTCAAAGCGGAAGAAGTGCTGAATCGAAGCTATAAAAAGGTGCTTACCCCTCAACAGCTGGCGTTGGCTGATGACTTCATACAAGATCTGGAAAACAGCCCCGAAAACTCCGTAGACAAAGCTGTCAGAGTCACTATCGATCAGACGTCCCGCGCCTTCATGGTCCATGTCACCGCTCTCAAAGATGACAAGGATCGTTACATGGGCATGGTGTCTGTCTTCGACGACTTGACAGAAATCGAGAAGGCCCAACGGATGGCGGCTTGGCGTGAGGTAGCAAGGCGAATTGCTCATGAGGTGAAGAACCCTCTTACGCCCATCAAGCTCTCTGCACAAAGACTCAAGCGGAAGTATAGTGATCAAATTGAAAGCGACGATTCAGTTTTTGTGGAGTGTACCCAGACTATCATCGATCAGGTCGATCAGATAGGTAATCTGGTGAGCGAATTTTCTGCCTTTGCCAGGCTTCCTGCAGCAACTCCTGAGCCGTGCCATTTGCCAACAATTGTGGAAGATGCCGCAGCTCTTTACCGGGAAGCCCAGCCTGATGTCTCATTTGAAATTCATTCGGAACCGGATATTCCGCAGCTCAATCTAGACAGAGAGCAGATGAAACGCGTCATGATTAATCTGATCGACAATGCCATTAGCGCCATGAATGGCAAGGGCGCTATTGGCGTAACCTTGAGCTACGATGGAATCCTGAAAATCGTGCGACTCGAACTGAGTGACACGGGGCCGGGGATTTTCCCGGAAGATAAGGTTAGGCTCTTTGAACCTTACTTCTCTACCAAAAAGACCGGTATGGGCCTGGGACTCTCTATTGTCAGCACCATTGTTGAAGACCACAATGGTTTCATTCGGGTCCAGGACAATCAACCGAGTGGAACAAAGTTCATCATAGAGCTCCCAGCGTAGCCATTTACGATTGATGATTGACGATTGAAAGTGGAAAAATTAATTATAGTTGAGGGATAATGGCTTCTCTGAGAGAAATTGACAGAATCAATCTTCAATCATCAATAGACAATCCAATTAGGGGGTGGACCTGTGTTTCCGACAATATTGGCCGTTGACGATGAACCTACTATACTGAAGTCGCTGAGCGGCATCCTTTCGGATGAGGGATTTGAGGTCTTGACTGCTTCTAATGGGTACGAAGCTTTGAAGATCATAGACCAGGAGTCTCCAGATTTAGTCCTACTTGATATTTGGATGCCGGGCATTGACGGCATAGAAACACTTCAGGAAATCAAGAGGACTAACCCGTTTCTTCAGGTGGTCATCATCTCAGGTCACGGAACCATTGAGACTGCGGTCAAGGCCACGAAATCAGGGGCCTATGATTTTATCGAAAAACCGCTGTCCATTGAGAAGGTTGTGGTTACGATTAACAATGCCTTGAACTTCCGGCAACTGGAAGAGGAAAACCGTTTTCTGCGCAAGAAGACCCTTGAGAAACATTCGATCAGCGGAAACAGCCCTCCGATCAAGGCCCTAAAGAAACAGATTGCGATAGCCGCACCTACGAATGCGTGGATCATGATCACAGGCGAGAACGGAACGGGAAAGGAACTTGTGGCCCGCACAATCCACCAAATGAGCCATCGTGCAGATAAGCCGCTCATAGATGTAAACTGTGCAGCCATACCGGAGGAGTTAATCGAAAGCGAGCTCTTTGGCCACGAAAAAGGAGCGTTTACGGGTGCAACAGGCAAGAAGCGAGGCAAATTTGAAGTTGCCAACGGTGGCACAATATTCTTGGACGAGATCGGAGATATGAGTCTCAAGACTCAGGCCAAGATTCTTCGAATACTGCAGGAGCAGAAATTTGAGCGGGTCGGAGGTACACGGACGCTTACCGTAGATGTACGGGTCATAGCAGCAAGCAACAAAGATCTGGAAAAAGAAATCCAGAAGGAAACGTTTCGAGATGACCTTTTCTACCGGATAAATGTCATCCCGATCGAGGTGCCCCGCCTGCGAGATCGCGCCGAGGACATTCCATTGTTGGTAGAAACTTTTCTGAAAGGGTGTCATGAGGAAGGGTGCTGCAACTTGAAAACCATCACTGCTGAAGCCCTGGAGCATCTTAAAGCCTATCCCTGGCCAGGCAATGTTCGAGAGCTGAAAAACCTGGTGGAAAGACTGGGCATCATGACGGAATCGGACGTGATCGGCGAAGAACACATCCCTGCCTCATACAGCCGCCAAGGCCCGGTTGCTCCTGGTGGAGTATCTCTTGAGGCCGACTCTTTGAAGGAGGCCAAGAAGGAATTCGAAAAGGCTTATATCTTGCGCAAGCTCTCCGAAAACCAGCACAATATTTCCCAGACCGCAGATGCCATTGGCATTGAGAGAAGTCACCTTCACAAAAAGATAAAGTCTTTCGGCCTTAAATTTTGATAGGCAAAGAACAGCAAGTAACAACCGAAAAGCGGCGGCTGAGGTGAGTGTGAGAGTCACCAGCGGAGCTTTGAAAGGAAGAAAACTTCACCCATTGTGCGGCATGACAATCCGACCTACCTCTGACTACCTGAAGGAATCCATTTTTAGCATCCTTGCACGCAGTGTGGAAGATGCAGCGGTGCTTGATCTATTTGCGGGTACTGGCAGCCTCGGGATAGAAGCTCTTAGCCGGGGAGCCGCAACAGCTGTGTTCGTTGACAATGCCCCTCAGGCGATAAAAACGGTTATTCAAAACGTTCAAACCTGCTCCCTCGAAAAACAGAGCACTATATTGAAACGGAATGTACTGCGAGGGCTGAGTTTCTTGGGGTCAATTGACTACCTTTTTGATCTCATCTTCATCGACCCTCCGTACGATAAAGGTTGTATCAAGAAAACCTTGCAACTCCTGGGCCGTAGCGGATCGACGTCAGATGTGGCTACTATTGTTGTAGAGCACAGCAAGCGAGAGACATTGCCTGAGAAGGTAGATTGCTTCACTCTCAGTGACCAGAGGCATTACGGGAAAACGCTTGTTTCATTCTATAGCACTGTGCTATGAGGCAAGCTATTGGCTACCTGCATATACATCAGATGCTAAACTAAAGTGGAGACAACATGGGTAAGATAGCTGTATATCCTGGCTCTTTTGATCCTGTAACCAACGGACATTGTGATGTGGTCAAGCGGAGCCTCAATCTTTTTGACAAAATCATCATCGCTGTGGCAGCAAATGGAACCAAGGATCCCCTCTTCACTATCGAGGAGCGCCTGGAGATGCTCAAAGAAACCTTCAAGGAGATGCCGGGAGTTGAGGTGGACTCCTTTGACGGACTCCTAGTCGAGTATGTCACAGAGCGACGTGCCGATGCCATTTTACGGGGCCTTCGTGCAGTGTCTGACTTCGAACATGAGTTTCAGATGGCGCTAATGAATCGGAAGCTCAACCGGAAGGTTGAGACGGTTTTTCTCATGACAGGCTTACGCTGGATATTCATTAGTTCCTCCATCATCAAGGAGGCCGCTCGATTTGGAGGAGACACGCGGGGCATGGTTCCTGACAACGTCTCCAAGAAGCTAAAGGAAACATTCGGTAAGACATAGGCCTATGGGGGACGGGGCGATGGACTGCGGATCACTCCTTGCTGATCAGGCGGAGAGTAAGGGCTATTGAGATGGACTTATGGAGGCTGCTCATATTCTGTAGGGTCGTTGAGCTAAGAAGCTTTTCTGGAGCAGCCAAGGCCGTTTATCTTTCCCAGCCCACAGTGAGCAGCCACATCAAAGATCTGGAAAGTCACTTTGAATGTAAGCTTGTCGATCGGTTAGGCAGGGACGTTGTTCCGACCAAGGCAGGCAGTCTACTTTATGGTTATGCGACGAGAATAATTGCCCTAAAAGGGGAAGCGGAAAACGCTATGGCTGAGTTCCAGGGCAGGATTAAAGGGCGCCTAACCGTTGGTGGAAGCACCATACCGGCGGGCTATATCCTTCCTCCTTTGTTAGGCAAATTTAAGGAAAGCTACCCTGAAGTGGTGGTGACCCTGGTACAGGGCGATACGGATAGGGTTATCAGAGACACGCTGCAAGGGAATGTAGAACTCGGTATTGTAGGGGCCAAGGCGCAAGAAGTGCAGCTCATTCAGAAGAAGATCATAGATGATGAAATGTTTCTCGTGGTGCCTGGTAAGCACAAATGGGCCGGTAGGCGCCATGTTGCAATGGACGAAGTTATTAGTGAACCATTCATCATGCGGGAACTGGGCTCAGGGACCAGGAAGTCGATTGAGCAGGTGCTGGATACAGCTGGCCATGCTCTTGGGGCCCTCAATGTCGTAGCCGAGATGGGAAGCACAGAAGCAGTTCGTCAAGGAATCAAGGCAGGGGTGGGTGTATCCATTCTATCTGAGTGCGCTGTCGCCGAAGAACTTACAGCCAAAACTCTCAAGAAGCTGAGAATCCAGGGCCTTACATTTAAAAGGGCTTTCTACTTGACAGTTCACAGACATCGGACTCAATCTCCTCTATGTCGAACGTTCATTGACTTTCTGAATCGTCAGAATGAAACCAAGTAAGGCTCTGCGGTACAGCCAGTAGCCATTTGTAAGTAAGGAACAAGGAAAGGTCTAATGGCAATATCTCTTTCACCAAATGCGTTGGTGGTTTTGGAACGGCGTTATCTGAAGAAAGACCGAAGGGGAAAAGTGGCGGAGACGCCTGAGCAGCTATTCAAAAGGGTTGCGTACAGTGTGGCTGCAGCTGACGAGAAATTTGACCCCAAGGCGGATACTGAGAAAACCGAAAAGGCTTTTTTCAAGTTAATGGCGGAAGCGCTTTTTCTTCCTAATTCCCCCACCCTGATGAATGCAGGCCGAAGACTGGGACAGCTCGCGGCCTGTTTTGTCCTTCCCGTTGAGGATTCCATCGACAGCATATTTGAAGCGCTCAAACACACGGCCATGATTCATAAGAGCGGGGGAGGAACGGGTTTCTCCTTTTCTCGTGTCCGGCCGAAAAACGATCTCGTATCATCTACACAGAGGATATCGACTGGCCCCATTTCCTTTATGACCGTCTTTGATGTGGCCACCGAAACGGTAAAGCAGGGAGGAACCCGGCGAGGGGCCAACATGGGAATCCTCAGGGTGGACCACCCGGATATCGAAGCCTTTATTCGAAGCAAGACCAATCACGCAAGGCTGAACAACTTCAATATCTCGGTAGCTATTACCAAACCATTCATGAAAGCCCTCGCGTCCGGCAAAAACTACGACCTGATCAATCCAAGAAACCATAAGGTGCACAAGGGGATTTCCGCCAAGAACATCTTTGGCAAGATTGTTGATGCAGCTTGGCAGAGCGGGGAGCCAGGAATTATTTTCTTGGACCATATCAACCGAGCCAACCCCACCCCTCAACTGGGTGAGATCGAGGCAACGAATCCGTGTGGTGAACAGCCGTTGCTACCGTATGAATCTTGTAATCTCGGGTCGATCAATTTGTCTCAGATGATAACCGACGGCAAATTGAACAAGACGAAACTGAAAGAGAGCATTCACACTGCGGTTCACTTTCTTGACAATGTAATAGAGATAAACCAATACCCGCTGCCCGAAATCAAGACTGTTAGCAAAAAAACACGAAAGATCGGTCTGGGAGTTATGGGATTTGCCGATATGGTTATCAAGCTCAGGATCCCTTATGATTCAAAGAGGGCTGTGCAGAAAGCTGAAGAGGTCATGGGCTTTATTTTGCGCGAAGCTAGGAAGGCTTCAAGCGAACTGGCTAAGAAAAGGGGGAATTTCCCCGCCTACGAGAGAAGCATTTTTGACGAGCCGAAGACGCCACATATGCGTAATGCAACTGTAACCACTGTTGCTCCCACAGGTACCATCAGCATCATCGCGGGATGTTCCAGTGGCGTGGAACCTATCTTCGCAGTCGCTTATGAACGCATGGTCCTTGATGGAGAGACCCTCTTTGAGATGCACCCGCTCTTTGAAGAAGTGGCAAAGCAAAATGGTTTTTTCAGCAAAGAACTGGCCGAGCAGGTTGCTGAAACCGGCTCCATACGGCAAATTAAAGGAATCCCTGACAAGATCAAGCGTCTTTTTGTGACCGCTCATGATGTTGCACCCGAGTGGCACGTTCAAATCCAAGCAGCTTTTCAGAAATATACGGACAACGCAGTGTCCAAAACCGTCAATTTCCCTCATGATGCCACATTAGAAGACGTAGAAAAAGTGTACAGGCTTGCCTATAAAACTGGATGCAAGGGTGTCACCATCTATCGTTATGGCAGCCGCGATCAGCAGGTGCTCAATATCGGCAGGCACCAGACGTCGGAAGCCAGAGGAACAGGATCCAAACCCGACGAGTCAGGGATCGTGCCGCGGATTCGCCCTATTCGGACTTCGGGTGTTACCGAGAGAATCAATACGGGTTGCGGTAAGCTCTATGTTACCATCAACGAAGACGACAAAGGTATTTGTGAGGTATTTGCTCAGATGGGAAAGACCGGGGGGTGTGCCTCTTCTCAGATCGAGGCGACTGGGAGACTCATATCCCTGGCTTTGCGTAGTGGGGTTAAGGTGGAAGCTATTCTTAGGCAGATTAGCGGTATTCGCTGCCCCTCACCAATATGGCAAAATGGGAAAATGGTACTTTCCTGCCCGGATGGCATTACTCAGGTTATAAAGAACTACACCCAAATCAGCACCACTGACATGCCTGCCATGATGGGTGCCTGCCCTGACTGCGGCGGTGCATTGGAACACGAGGGCGGATGTCTGGTGTGTCGTTCCTGCGGGTTCTCTCGTTGCAGCTAGATGTTGAACACCAACTTCCTCAAGTACATTGCCAGTACGCCGAACACTAACACCCCCCCAACACCACTCAAGATCCATCGGATAGTCTTAGTAGCCGATCCGTTTTTCCTCGTATCAAACATCGAGTACCGGTTAAAGCGCCGCAACACAAAGTATGTGAAGGAGGCAAGAAAGAGCAGGTAGAAGGCAGCGTCAAAAAGGTCAGGAACGCGTTGCTTGAATAGCAGGTTGATAGCACTCATGAAGCCATAAACAAAAGTGCCCGACAGGACGCATATGGATAGATACTCATATCGGTCAGAGAATATGAAATTCACATTTCTGTATTCCTTCAAAATGTATCCAATTTCACCGATGACAACAAGAGCAAGCTCTTTCGCGTTGGGTGCTGTTATTTGGACACCAACTTCTGAACTTGCCTTGTCCAGCCCAAAGCTGACCCAGATTCTCACGCTTGGTTCGCCGTAACTGGCAAACCCCAGCCTAACCCGCCTAATATCATCAGGAAACTGGTTGCGACGATATTCACTCATGCTGTTTAGACCCTCTTCACCCCTGCTGTCCTGAATGACTATGCCATAATGGCGTTTCAGTTCATCAGGTTCTTGTCCGGTAATCTCACCCGCCTTTCTAACAATGTACCCTTCCAGGTCCTCAAGTAGCGGCTTGGTAACATTACACGATGGGATTACCTGAGTTGCCTTGTATGAAGTCATGAGCCCCCCCGGTATTGGAAGAATCTAACTGCCAGAGAAATTAACAGAAAAAACTTTTCCCGTCACGCCGTTGTTTAAGCTCCTCATCCTTATATATAGCAAAAACCCCCTCGAGTGAACCCCAAAAAATCCTTTAGAACCCTCCAGACTCTTTTTGAGTCTCTCTAATCCACAATCAACCCAGAGGACCAACCCTCACATCTTCTAACATGCTGCCTTTTCTGAATTTTCTGCTCAAGTCTGCACACATGTTCCGTGTTAAGTCGTTGTTCGGGTGAGATTCTTAGCCAGAGGGAAGGATCAACTCGCGTTGTCTCCGGAAACAAGGGTGAGGTCTCCAAGCCACAGGCGGAAACAAGGCGTTATTGAGGCTCCCTGCAGTCCCACAATAGCGGGACAGGGAATGCGCTCGCTATTGCAGTTCACAGTAGGTACTTGATCATCACAAATCCCAATACCAGCAATATCACAAAAGCCACAGCCAGAATGTTGAAGTATCTCTCAATAAAGGATTGGATCTTAGAACCAAATAAATAGATAAGACCACCCACAAGGAAAAATCGAGCCGATCTTGAAACAGCAGAGACAATGAGAAAAACCATGAAGTTGATTCGAAACGCGCCAGCCGTAATTGTAAAAACCTTGTAAGGAATCGGGGTAAAGCCGGCGATGCCCACGGCCCATGCATCGTATTTGACATAAAGCGTCTGGATGTATTCATATTTCTCGAATAACCCGTAGAATCGAATAATAGGGTCGCCGATACTGGCCATTAACTGGAGTCCTATAAGATAGCCAAAACATCCACCCAAAAGCGATCCGGCAGAACAAACGAGGGCATACTTGAGCGATTTCCTTGGACGGCCAACCGAGAGAGCAATGAGAAGGATATCCGGCGGAATGGGAAAAAAGGAGGATTCGCAAAAAGCCAAGATAAACAACGCCCAGGTTCCGTAGGGAGTTTCTGCCCAGCGTAGAACCCAGTCATAGAGTCTTCGTACCACGGCCTACTCTGCCTTCCAGCCGTGTGCCCCAATAAGCTTCACGAACCGGCACCCCCCCAGGTCGGTCGTGTGGGAGCCACCTACGTCTCTTCGGATCTTGAGGAGTGTTTGAGAGAATCTGTCACCTACCGGGATTACCATACGACCACCTACGGTCAGCTGTTGCACAAGCTTGTCAGGCACATCCGGGCCCCCGGCCGTCACAATGACCGCCTCAAAGGGACTCTCACTCGGCCAGCCAAGTGTGCCGTCAGAACATTTTATAATGACGTTGTGGTATCCAAGTTGATCCAGGAGCTTGCGAGATCCGACGAATAGCTCCCTCACCCGTTCGATCGAATAGACCCGAAAAGCAAGCTCGGCGAGTACGGCTGTTTGGTAACCCGATCCGGTTCCTATCTCAAGGACACGATCATCCGGGGTCACTTCAAGGGCTTGGGTCATCTCCGCCACAATATACGGCTGAGAGATAGTCTGACCTTGGCCAATAGGGAGGGGGAAATCTCCATAGGCCTGATCCTGGAGGGCTTCGCCTACAAAAAGATGGCGGGGAACCTTGCGCATAGCCTCAAGGACCCGGTAGTCGTGGATACCACGGGCCTCGATCTGCGTCGTCACCATCTTTTCCCGTAGACGCCTAAACTTCATAGCAGCTCAACATGACTCCGGGGCTGGACGGCCCAATTTGAATCCACAGGAAAGGCCAAGGCGAAATTGGACAGCTTCAACAGGGATGCAGTGCCTCCACTTCAGAATCCTTCGAAGGCTATCCGGTTTGGTTTGCGTCTGGGGGTAGGAGGTGATTGATCCGGGTACCCCATGGGGATGACTGCGACTAGTGTCTTGTCGTGGATGTCCAAGAACTCGTTGATCTGGTCGGCTACATGGAGTGGACCTGTCATCCAACAGGCGCCCAATCCCTCAGCATGGACAGCGAGCAAAAGATTCTGAATGGCTGCGGCCACAGTCTGCACACTTGTTTCCGGTATTTCCTTGCAGGGCTCGTAATAGGCAAAGACAAGGACCGGAGCCCCACCCAGTTTCATGAAAAACTTCTTGGTAGCTTCAACGACCGGCGGGGTTTCCGCAAATACCTCTTTGAGGACCGGCTCGACATAATCATAACTCTTGCTTGCCAACCTGACAAGGGCTTCCCTCTGTTTCCCGGTAATCACCAAGAAGTACCAGTTTTGCCTGTTCATGCCGGAGGGCGCCCAAGTGGCCATTTCAAGGATCCTGTCCAGGATGGCTTTCGGTACAGGATCTGACTTGAATTTGCGAACGCTCCTGCGGCCTTTGATTGCTTCGTATAGCTCCACAAATCTGTCCTTTCTAAAGTGCCGAAAATTTCTATCAGAATAGGTATTTGGAGTCAAGGGGCAGGGTGTTTCTGGTTTACGTGACAGGCCCATTGTGATAAATCTATTCAACCATCCAAATCCTGCCGTTTTGGGATAACCAAGTGAGGAGGTCGACATGTCTCTAATAGAGAATCTTAGGAAGAAGATCTTAATAGATAGCCTTGCCGGGGCCGTATCCCAGTCGATCGGACCTTCTGGAGGGCCCCGAAAGATCGACAAGGAGAACATGCGAAAGTTGATGTCATTTACCCCTTTTGTCCTGGAAAAACAGAGAGACCTGGAGCTCTATTTTAGAGAGCTTGAACCTGGGCTCGGCGAGGTGCTCTGCCTTGATAACGAGCTTCCACTATACCAAAACACCAACCTTGAGGATGTTGGCTTGCGCAGAAGCCCGGAATTGAAGGAGATGATCAGCATAAGGAACGTTATCAAGATCCTGAATGTAAAAGATATCCTTTTGTGCAACGGAAGAGATGCAGTGAACCATGTTCAGAACCTGGCATTAGGATTGCTTGACCTTAGCTTTGACGAAAAAGATGTCGATGACATGGCTGAAGAAGGAACTGATGCCCTCGTAACGGCAGACTCCGATGGAGTCATGGAAATCCTCGACCTGTTTGTTGAACTTCTGGGTTACAGAGCTGTCCCCGCAGCCGTTTTGGTGAATGACTACGTGATGTTCGGCGCCCACCATGATGTAGAAGGAGGAGGGGAGCTCTTTGGCCCAATCATCATGTACAACTATAAGACGAACATACTTAGGCTTATCAAAGATCCCATATCCGTGGATGATCCTCTTGCAAACATCAAGATCCCCGGAATTGCCATGGGTGAAGCAGAGCCGGACGCAGAAGCGTATCAAGTCTTCATGTTCCTGAAAGACGCAGCTTTGAAAAAAGAGCCTCGGACACTGCATTGAGACCGTGCCTATTTGCAGATGAATGGATATAACCGAGAGCAGCTGGAAGCGATTGGATTGGTAAGGAACCATCTGAAGACGCGCTCATCTTCTGAATTGGCACGGCTGAGGAGAAGGATAAGAAGCTACCTCCGATTCAGAGAAGAAACAGATCGGTTCCTGAAACGTCATTTTTCAGAAGTCTGCACTCATAAGTGCTACCAAGACCGCCACAGCGCATGTTGCGGCCGTGAAGGGATTACGACTTTCTTTGCCGATGTAGTAATCAATGCTCTGGTGTCGTCTGACAAGGAGATTGACCGGATAGTGCAGGCCCTTCAGGTCCCAAACGTTGGCCTCAAGTGTGTGTATCTTGGAAAGAGAGGCTGCCTTTGGAGGATAAAACCGATTGTCTGCGAGATGTTTCTGTGTAAAGACGCCAGAAAAACCGTGTTTGGCAAGGGCCTCAATGTTCAGAAGCGATGGGAAAGACTGAGATGGAGGGAGAAAAGATACACATGGCCGGATCACCCGGTACTTTTTGACGATTTGGAGACTGTTTTCATTCGGTCAGGATATGCTTCAAATCTCATGTATTTTCATAACAGCCCGGGCCTGTTGAAGGTGAAGAGCCAAGCCATGAAGGGAAATAAACCCGGTCTCCGGAAATCTTGAGAACAAATGCAAGAACTCAATAACGAGTAGAAAGGACTTGGATTGGAAACATTCACACAGTTCAAGCCTATGGTTGATAATCCGCTTTATGAAGAAAAGAGAAAAGAAGCCTTAGGTCAACTTGATCTCAGCACCATTGATGCACCCATTGTTGAGATGATTCGCAATTTTGCAGAGTTTCCTTACTGTTTCACTCTGCAGAGTTGTTGTGGCCATTTTCTGTGTGGAAATCAAAAAGACTCAAGAAACATTGATCAATTGCCAAGTTCGGAGCCAACTTTAAGCGTTGGATACAGAATAGCATACGTTGCGTTATGC
>JAQBAU010000022.1:0-3878 GCA_032126655.1 Desulfobacterales bacterium | reverse complement strand
GACACCATAGCCAGACAAGCGGGCGACGAGTTTCGTACGGATCTTGCGTTGGCCTTTCCCAGCCACACTGGTAAAGTCATTGGCATTCTGGAATTGAACTATAGATGGCAGGACAGTGCCACGAGAGAGGTGTTGTTTCAAACCCAGTTGTTCCGGCCACCTAATATTGGTCGAGGCGGTGCTCAGCCTGGTGGACCCAGACTTCGCAAGGCAACACTCATAGAAGAAGGGGGTCATACGCTGTTTCTTTCGCCCGGTTTTCAGATGTTTCTGCAGGACACACTCAAATTTGAACTGGGTATACAGATTCCGCTTGTAAGACCAGAGGGAACGGTGGAGGATTTTGTGTTTCACCTTGGATTGATGAAGTATTTCTGGTGAGTCTATCTCTCACAGAGCTCACAGAGACCACAGAGAGAAACAGTTTTTCTGATTTCTTGAGAGGAGAAATCAGAAAAAAAGCTGTCTCCGCCCCTGGCGGAAAAATGAGGTTGTTTGCTTTGAGCTTTCAGCTTTCAGCTTTGAGCTGTGCCAGGACTGTGCTTGCTATGACGTATACATTACTCTGTACAGGACTAATCCTGCTCGTAATGTCTGCTCCGAGTATGGCACTCGAGCCGCTGCCGGGGAGAGGGAAAGAAGTTGGTGTTGTGTTTGAGGATAATGAGCTGTATCAGAACAATCTCGCTGGCATCAGAATAAGAGGCAGTATGCCGGTCACTATCAAAACGTGTGAAGTCTATTCAAATGGGAGGGCGGGAATCGTTGTTGATAATCAGGCACAAGCCATAGTAACCGGCTGTAACGTTTTTCAAAATGGGCGAGCAGGGATAGATATCGAGGAGGCTGTACACACAACCATAGAAAATAGCAGGATTTATGAGAACAGTAGGGCAGGTGTACGAATATGGAGAAGTGGGGAAAGAGAAGGCAAAGAAAGACATGACATGGAAGTCAAGATTGCCAATAGTAGAATCTATAGAAACGATGAGGCCGGCATAAGATCCATGCCTACACGTAACACGAACGTTGACTTAGCTGTGGTTGGGAACGACATATATCAAAACAAAAAGGCGGGGGTCAGGGTGGAAAATAATACCAACCTAACAGCTAAAGAGAATAGCATCTATGACAATGGGACAGTGGGAATTATCTCCAGCGAGTCTGTCGTACCGCCTGAGCTCGATATCTATCAGAACAGCGTGAGCTTTAATGGTAGCGCGGGAATCCACGTCGTCAACGGGATCACCGGCGGCATCGGGATCAGAAATAACTGGATTTTCAATAACGATCTCGCTGGTATTGCATGTGGCCTCTGGAGCAACCCAAACATTCGGCTTGTGAACGTCGAGATTATCAATAATACGATTGTATCGAACGGCAGCAGAAACAGAGGTGGGGAAGCCTTCATTGGTGGTCAGGAGACCAGCGCTGGTGATCAGGGTGCCGGCATTAGAAATGATAGCAAAGGGAAAGCCATCATCATGAACAACATTGTTGCCTATAACTACGTCACTGGTATATTAACCAGGGGATGCCATGAATCTTCATATAATCTACTATTTGCCAACGGGGATGTGGGCAACTGCTGCGATGATGCTCATTCAGCCCCCTATTGGATTGAAAGCCTGCAGCTTGGAGGCTGTCAGAAGAGAGGAAAGGGAAGTCTAATCGCTGATCCGCTTTTTGTAGACCCGGACAATTATAACTTTTACCTTCAGGATGAATCACCTGCTATAGATGCCGGAGATAAATATGATGATATTTCGTTGCCGCCCTCACAAGGTACGAATAGCAACGACATGGGTGCAACCGGAGGTCCCTATGCGGCCGCCCAACAGCATAGGAGTAATGGAGCGTTGGAGTCCAGGAGTAATGGAGGGCTGAAATGATGGATTATTTTAGTGATGCCAAACACGGGCGGAAGAAGGGCGTGCAGTTTAGACCCATTACTCCATCACTCCAACGCTCCACCACTCCAATTCAGGTGCAACCCCTGAGTTCATTGAAGATATGGATCGTGTTGTCTATTGGAATCATTGGCTTGGGACTAAGTTCCACTGGGTGCGTGGCACCAGCCCCTCCCAAGTCTGCACCTGAAGAAGATATTCCAGCTCTGTACACCTCAGAAGCTCAACTCATAAAACCAGAAGAGTGTGGGCGTTGCCATCCTCGCTTTTATTACTTTATAAAAACCGAGGGTGGTAAACACAGAATAGACTGTAAGCTATGCCATGTACAATTCCACGTCCATTTTCCTGGTAAGGTGGAATATCAAGAAATCCTTCCCAAATGTTCGGCATGTCATGAGCAAGTACACGGAGCGGACTTAGCCCAATGTTCCGGATGTCACACGAATGCACACACTCCAATGAAAATTCCTGCCGAGCGTGCCTTGGAGCAGGGTTGTTTCATCTGCCATGCCGAGGTGGATAAGGAGATGAAAACATTTGTAACCCAACATACAGAGCTGTATTGCTCCTCCTGTCATCACACAAAGCATAGATATGTTCCTGAGTGTCTGGAGTGCCATCGGCCCCATACGGAAGGGATGACGCAGGCTGAGTGCTTAACCTGCCACGGACCTCATAAGGCACGTCAAGTTGCCTATCCGGAAGACATAAGACGGGAGGCTTGCTCTGGTTGTCACCGGGACGCTTATGACAAACTTGAGCAGAGCGGTACAATACATTCGGGCTTTAGCTGCGCCAAATGTCATCCTGAACATCGAGCCATTAAGCAATGTCGAGAATGTCATCCTGAACCCCACCCCGACAGACCTGGTCTGTTGCAGAAATATCCGGTTTGTGGCCGGTGCCACGGTGTGGCGCATAATGTCATTGGGGGATCGTAACCGCGAAAATCTGGAGCTGAAAGCTGAAAAAGTTATGAGTTGAAAACTGAAAGTTCCCCAGTGGAATGGCCTGCGGATGCCACCCCAGTACGATACTCCCTCCCTACCCTGTATAAATGGCCCAGAAGGATTTAACAGGGCGGGCGGGGCAGGCAAGGGTCAAAGCTGACAAGTCTGGTTTTGATATTTCGTTTGAACTTTGAGCTTTAGGCTTACGCCTTTGGGCTTCACGGTTGAGTTGATGACAATTGCGACAAGGAAATTCCTACTTACGATATTAACGGTTACTCTCCTCAGCCTTGGCTTGGCTCAGGCTGCTTATTCACAACCTCTATGCCAGGTTGTGTCACCCAAGCGGTTCGCCAAGTTGCGCACTTTTCCAGTGAATGTCGTGGTGCAACTCAGTCCGGAGGCGAAGCCGGAAACCTTCCGGGCTTCATTGAATAGCAAAGATATCACGTCTATGTTCAAGGAGGCCGACAATGGGCTTCAGACGGTCATCGGACCTAAGGACGGTCTCAGGATTAATGTAAAGACCGCGCCTCTTCAGAAAGTCAACGTGTTGAAGATTAGCGTCGATGACTTGGAATCAAAATACTATGCCGAGTTTGAGACCTTCTTCTTTATTGAAGTAGATGAGTTGTTCACTTTAGGACCTGACGGTGGGACTATCCAAAGTCTTGACGGGCGCTTCTCGGTAAATGTTCCGGAAAACGCATTGTCTTCTTCCACCCCCATGGCCATTTCCCAAGTGTACGGTCCCGGAGGAATTGTCCCCGCCTATCAACTGGCTCCAGTGGGAGTCCGTTTTCATCAGCCCGTTTCTGTGACCATGAAGTACGACCCTAAGCGTGTACCGGCCGGTGTCATGCAGGATGACCTCTTTCTGGTGTCAGGGAAAGAATTTCCAGGCAGGATGCAAAACCCGGTTGTGGATAAAACGGCTGAGGCTGTGAGCGGCACGGTCACATCTTTTTCCAGAGTGTCTTTGTCGTACTACATGACAATCGGAAAAAAACTGTCT
>JAQBAU010000021.1:0-9617 GCA_032126655.1 Desulfobacterales bacterium | reverse complement strand
TTTTTGAGATAGCTTCTAGTGACCGCTATATATCTGTAAGCAAAAAGGCAGGGTTCAGGCATGACCCCTGCCTCTTTTGTCTAAATCCTTTGAAGGTACTTGTCAGTTCGCTAAATTGGCTTTGAAAAACTCTGACGCTTTCTCTACCGCTTCCCTAACCTGCTCCTCGCCGTCATAGAAATCAAACTGGGTGCCTTTCATCCAGTATATTTCCTTCTTGCCGGAAAGATCTTTATAGAATGCTCTTGTTGTGTCAGGGAATGCTGCTTCTTCAGATTGAATGATCAGCACCGGCGATCTAATTTGTTTTGCCGTACTCATTGGGTCGAATTCTAACCAGGCAGGCCACGACATCACAGCGAACTCTTTTCCCCACTCTCGTATACCACCTCTTTTGGGATTTAAGTAATAGTCATAGTCACCGAACATCGCCGCGTTTCTATCAGTAGTACTAATTTTTGGCACATATTGGACTTTACCTGTTTGTTCATATTGCTTCTTGGCATCAAGCCCTGCTTTGATACGCTTTTGGACGCCTTCTTTGCCTCCGTACATGACTTCCACTGTTTCTGCATCATGAAGCCACGGCGCAACCAACACGGTGGCTTTCACTCTATTGTCTTCTGCGGCAACATTAGCAAGATATCCAGAGCTTGCGCAAACACCTAAAGCGCCCATTTTGCCTTCTTCAACAAATGGCAGCTCCTGCAGGTAGGTCAAAGCATTCTTGAAATCTTCTATTTTATGCTTTGGCGATTCATATCCCCTTGGCTCGCCTTCGCTTTCGCCAAAGAAGCGATGATCGAATGCCAAAGTGATGAACCCCATTTTGGCAAGTTCTCTTGCGTAAGTTCCCGCCATCTGCTCTTTGACCGTCGTCCATGAGCCTCCGACAATCACTGCGGGCATCTTATCTCCATCCTGGTAGGTCTCTGGAAGATATAGGTCTCCTTCCACGATTAAGCCTTCACTCATGAATGAAGTTTCTTTCTTTACAACTTTTTTTACAGTATTCCCCGCTGACTTCAATTCGATAATCTTTGTAATAAACGTACCGGATATTCCCTCCTGGTTCAGTTTCTTCGCGTAATTTACTGCTTCCTCCCGTGTGGAAAAACGCCCCGCGGACACGCGGTACCATCTTCCCTTTCCTGGGAGATTAACCTCCCAGCTAAATGCTTCAATCCCCTGCTTTTTCAGCTCTGCAACGTATCGGTCAGCACCCTGCTTTTGCCTGAATGAGCCCAGATTGATCGTCAGGGTTCCCACGGGTGGTATCTCTTTAGCCGATGAACGTTCGCTCCCGGCACCGGCCACAATCTCCGGTTTGACCTTTTCAGGGCTTTTCTTCGGCTTGGGAGTGACCACAACCGGTGCTCGATAGACCTTTCCGCTCCCGGCATCGGCCACAATCTCTGGTTTGACCTTTTCAGGGCTCTTCTTCGGCTGAGGAGTGATCACAACGGGTGCTTGATAGACCTTCCCGCTAATTGAAGCGGCCACTGCTCCTTTCTTGAGCAATTCAACTCCCTTTTTGCAGCCCATTAGCTCTGCCACCCTCAAAGCTGTGTTTCCGTTGATGGTTTTAGCGTTGATGTCTGCTCCGGCCACAAGCAAGGCTTTCACACTCTCCGTGTGGCACCCCTGCGCCCCCAAATACAAGGCTGATTGGCCGTATTCGTTCTTGGCATTAACGTCTGCGCCAGCCGCAACCAAGACTTTTACAGTCTCCGTGTGGCCCTCAGAAGAGGCACAAATCAAAGCTGTTGAGTCAACCAAGGCGCCTTTTGCATCAACGTCTGCGCCAGCCGAGAGTAGTGCCTCCACCATCTCGGTGTGCCCTGCACAAGCCGCACCAATCAAAGCTGGACTGCCAAGTATGTCTTTTGCGTTAGCGTCTGCGCCTTCTCCTATCAACGCCTTGAGTTTATCTGTGTCTCCTTCTTTCACAGCCTGTAGTAACTTCTCGTTCTTGTCATCTGCATGTGCAAAAGGTGACATCAGCACCAAGATGACTGCAAGAACAATCGTCATGCGTGAACCTGTTTTCATATCTGCTACCTCGCTCCCGAAAGTGTGAGTGACGAATGGCTGTTAGACACAAGATATTACGGCTGGTTTCAGTACCCGTAGACCAAACATATCTATCTACAGTCTTGATATCTGAAGGCCAGAGTTTTCCAAAAACGCTGCCCGGTACCCTAATTCGGTGAAATGCAACGGTATCCAACCATTATCGAAATGGAGCCGAGAATTCAATGAAAAACGACCCTAAACGAGGTCGAGAGGGTTGACAACTTTACAAACCCCTTAGAATGCAGGACCCGGGACATTTCCACAAGCGTGACTTCTATTTGGTAATAGAACCTATCTCAAGAATAAGATTAGGGTTCAGGGCAAGGCGCGGAACGGTGAAAAAGCGCAGCATACACGGTAGTATGTGAGCACTCTGAACCGTTTCGCAACGCCGCCATCGGACCTTAGACGGGTTTTTGAGATGGCTTCTAGTCACATGGCACCGTGGATTGCGTAGCACCCTGCACTTCAATATGACCTGTCCCTGAGGTTTGAGTACACGTATCCAGGTAGGCAACCACATCATGACTAGGGCCTGGATTGACCGAAGAACATGTAACAGAAGTGACTTCTCCATCACATTCACGGTATACACCCACTGTACGTGTGCCTGAGTAAGATCCAAGGTACACCTGGTCACCGCTATATACAATTGAGCCCACTTTTGTACCACCAACCCAGACTTGCAAAACGCAGGCGGCGCAACCACGTTGACCATAGAGCTTCCAACCGTCACCGCCACAAGTCTTACCAGTGTTCTTGAAAAATGCAAACTCCCCGTCGTCTGTAGTCAATATCTCAACAAGGTATTCGGTGTCCGGATCATAGTCTTCAAATATCTTATTCGCCAACGTCTCAGCTGCTGTACCGACAGAAACAGAGTTGGCTCCCCAGAATAGGAATCCGCTTACTGGTGTACCAACAATGCCAACCTTTGCAGTGTTTATCGCGGATGTAAACACGCTGAAGTTTTCCAATCCTTCTTTATTAGTACAGACTGTGGTAAATGATTCATCAAACATATCTTCAAGATCGAAATGCCCCTCACTTGCGGGGGCGTCATAATCTATTGCTTCTTCTGCAACTCCGATAAGAGTAACCGTAATCGTGAAGGGGTCAAAGGCATATGCTTGATTAGGGCCTAGGAATTCGAGATTAGCTTGTTGCCAGGAACCGTCGCTAAGCGTGCCAAAGTACAAGGCGGGCAAGTATTCGCCGGATGAATTGTAAACCAGTGCATTAAACTTTTCCCCGTCTGACATGAATCTTAAGGTAGTCTCCGGAATGGGATTCCCGCTCTCATCCTCGACCCGGAAGGTAATGCTTGTATCGGATCCCTCATCTACCGCTGTTGCTTCTCCTTCTGAATCCGCAATGATAACTTCAAAAGTAAGAATGTCTTCGGTAACAACCTCTCCTTCAATGTTGGCATCATCTTCGTCTTCCTTAGCACCCCACTCCCAATCACAGGCAATGCCAAAACCCAACACCATCAGTGCAATAAAGCAGGCCAGGATCTTGTAGATCTTTTCATTCAAATGCGTCAAACGTGTTCTTCTTTTTACTCTATTCACGAGGCCCCTCCACGTCCATGATTAGCCCAGCATTACTAAAACCAAAGTCTCTCCTATAAACATGTTTAAAACTAAGCTGGTAATAACCAAGGTGCTTCGAAGGTTTAACTCTCTCCTTTTCCAGTTAACGACCATTCCAGCAATTGTCATATTCGTAGCAGCGTAACACACAAGAATGCCCACAACGGAAAAAGACGAAAGAACAAAGAATGAACTGCTTACGTAGTGTAACCCGAAAAACAAGCTCACGAAAACCAACAATGCAACATAGCTTCTTGATCCTATTGAAGCCTCATTTGTACCATCCTTTTGCAGGAAGTAGTTGAAAAGAGGAAACAATGCTACGCTTAATGCGCTTCCGCAAAACAAACCTAACAAAAGCCTTCCTTCACTAGGCAGCTCCCATAGTCGGAGCTTTTCCCCGAGAGCTTCCGAGATTAGGGCCAGTATCAAGACGATGGTAACTGTGGTTATCCATATTGAAGGTAATCGGTTCACCTTCCTTCTAAATATGATTTGAAAAACAACTCCGATCAGGAAGCCGGAGTATATTCCCGTACACCTTGCGCACAATGGCAGTAGATCCCCACCAATTGTCAGGGTTCTCTCTGGAACCTGGTGGCAGACGAAAGAAGCAATAAATTCTAGCATAGCATGGCAGAGTTATTAGGTCAGAAGCTGCACGTACCCGTTTGCACACATATTCTACTGATCTCGGACAAGGCCCTCTCGGATTTGCAATCCCACCAGCGTGTGATTCTTGAATCGTCCCCCTTCATCCTTGGTAATATGCTTGATCTCTGTCCCAAGACATTCCGGCAGATTTGGAGTACCCGTCGTATAGTACTTCATCTCCAGCACGTCACCAACCTTGATCTGTTCAAGTACTGCAGAGTCATCCATGACCACGATGCATGTTCCCTTCGAGGATAGGTTCCATATTTTGAACTTATATGTGAATGGCAGGCCTGAGCATGCTAGTTCTACAGTATAAACCTCGTCCATTCTTGTCCTGGGCTCGCCTCTTCTATCAATACGCTCAGACATGATTTCTCTTTACTGTCTTTAATTTGGTATTCCGGTTGGCCGATTCGAGCTTCTCTGCAAATATCTCTAATAGTCAAGGAACTAGGATGTGCAGATTATGTCGCAATATCTTCCGGCCCTGCTGGAATTGCAGACATACAACAGTAATGATCTCGTAAAAAGTCATCAGGAGGACGGCAAGGTAAAAAGCTCCAGATTCAAGGCGCGCACCTCTTTTCAAACCGTCAGGCGCAATCTTGAGGAGTGAGGCGTACTTGCGGTACGTTGCAACGACGAAAGATGCATAGACAGCAACCTGCGAAGCAGGTGGCTTTGGTTTCCGGCCGAAGGCCGCGAAACAAAGCAGGCACTTCAGTGCCTTTGATCTAAGTCTGCCTGCAGACAACCGCAAACACCGCAGATGGACTTTTTACGAAGCTGTCAACAGTAATTACTTGCCGAGAACCTCCCTGATCTTCATCGACAGTTCCTTCATTTTGAACGGTTTCTGAATGAAGCCGTCACAGCCTCGTTCTAAGATCTCCGAGGCCTGGCCGTCAATACTATACCCACTTGAAAGAAGAACTTTCACCTCGGGCTTTTCCTCTCTTATCTTGTCATAAGCTTCCCCGCCGCCCATTTTCGGCATGATCATGTCGAGAATGACAAGATCGATGGTATCCTTGTGCTGTTCGAAAATCTCCACGGCTTCTTTTCCGTTCCGTGCAATCAATACCTTATAGCCCATTTCTTTGAGTATCTCTCTGCCGACATTGAGAATCTTATCTTCGTCATCAACAAGAAGAAGCGTCTCCGTACCCTTCAAAATGTCATCGGTCAGCCTTTTCTCTTTCCGGGGGATCGTTTTATCTGAAGCTGGCAAGTAAATGGTAAATGTGGTGCCTTCTCCCTGTTCACTGGCGACATCGATGATCCCGGCATGATTCTGGATGATCCCGTAGGCGGAGGCAAGGCCCAAGCCTGTGCCACGGCCCATCTCCTTGGTGGTAAAAAACGGGTCAAATATCCTTTTGCGGGTGGCGTTATCCATACCCACCCCAGTGTCCGTCACAGATATCCTCACGTAGTTGCCAGACGACGCACCAAAGGGCTTCGTGTAGTCACCATCAAGGAAAGCATGGGCTGTATCAACGTAGAGGTCTCCCCCTTGGGGCATGGCTTGCCACGCGTTGAAAAAGAGGTTTAATAACACCTGCTCAATCTGTCCCCAGTCGACTTCCACGGCCCAAATGTCCGTCTGGTATCTGGTATGGATCGATATCTCTTTCCTGGTTCGGCCAAACATCTCACAACTTTTCTCGATGAGTTCGTTTAGGTCAGTGGCCTTGACCTCGTATTTCCCCCCCCTGGCAAAACCCAGGAGTTGTTTCGTAAGGCTTGCACCATTTTGAATGGATTCCTCTATCCCCTTGATATGCCTTAGGTGGGGAGGGGTAGAGTCCATCTGGAGCATCATCATAGAAATGTGCCCCTGAATGCCCATGAGTACATTGTTGAAGTCATGGGCAATGCCTCCGGCCAGGGTGCCGATGGACTCCATCTTCTGCGCTTGCTGGAGACGAGCTTCCATAACCTTTTTTTCCTCTATCGCCTGCTTGCGTACAGTGATATTTCGTAGAATGGCTACGACGCCAACAACGTTTCCATCTCCTCTTAGCGGAGAACTCAGAATGTCGAGATAAAGCCTCTTACCTTCCTTTGTTCTGAGTTGAGCTTCAAACGGAGCACTTTCAACCCCTTCGACGCCTGAGCTAAAAGCAACCTCCATCTTGGACAGGCTATCTGAATCAAAAAACCGAAGTGCTTGAAAAGGTTTTCCAATAAGATCTCTTTCAGCATAACCTCCAGCTTGCAAAACGCTTCTGTTGACTTTGGTGATTTCTCCTTTCTCATCCAAAACAACGATTCCATCTCGTACACTGTTGAAAACAGTAAACAGTTCTCTCTCTGATTCCCGGAGTGCCTCCTGTGCCTGCCTTCGCTCCGTAATCTCCAACGTAACTTCCACCGCACCTACAATACTGCCTTCCTCGTCCCGCATTGGATGCCCTCTTACGTACCAGGCTCGGCCGTCCGGGGTCCATTTCTCTGTTTCTTGTGTCCGCCCAGTCTTTATAGCTGTTTCCACCGGGCAGTCCGTGCAGATATCTTCACGTTGTGCCCATATCTCGTAGCAGTGACGTCCCAGGACTTCCTGAAGTGATAAACCTGCCGATTCACACGCAGCTTGGTTTGCCCAGAGAATCTTCAGGTCAGTGTCTTGATGGACTACGTGTTCGACCAGAGCCCCCAGAATGGCCGCCTTTTCTCGCTCCGCAGCTCCCAGTGCAGCCTCTGCCTGCCGCCTCTCGGTAATCCTCTCCTCTTCAATTTGAAAGACATCCCAAAAAAGACGGGCAGCCACATGGTCCATGAGCCGAACGTGGTCTGGCTTGTTTTGAGAAATCTCAGCGGCCACCTCGTCTTTACCCGTTAGCTCAACAAGCATATTTAAGCCTTCGAGTTCGAACAGATCACGGTAATCGGTTGTTGTGTACAGCCCCTTTTCCTCGGCGTAGAGATAACCCGGGCCCTTTGTATTGGTGGAGGCAACGCCGATGAGATTCATCCGGAGCTCTTTGAGCTTCTCGCCAAATATCATTGCCATGATGGCCTTGCATCCAGGGCCACCACCCACTATGCCTACGTTGAGTGCTCTATCGTGTTCCATTGTCTCACCCTCATCAGAAGCTCTTCACGTTTGGACATCTCCTGCGCATAACAAAAAAAGCCCATACAAGCGCCACTGTCACTGTATGAGCCTCATTCAATCTCGAAGGGACTCCCCTTCCCCGGTTTGAGTTTCTGGTTTCCCTTGTTATCTTACAGACACTCTATACCACACAAACCTCCGAATTTCCAACAAGCCTTGCCCACTCAAGAATATGGCACGACATGAATGTGCGTCTTTGCCCCGAAATGGCCGATCTTTGGCACGAATTCCTCAGTCAGGCAGAATTGCTGTTACTCCGGATACAAGGGGGAGTGACGCATTGGGGCAGGAGCCTTGTTCCAAGAATTTAGTTGCAGAGGGAGGTGATGAGATAGGTTACTTGTGCAGTCTCTTGGCGATATAGATGCGCAGGGGGCAACGACAGTAGTACAAACCACCAAACTCCACCGACAATGGGCAATCCTGGGGACGTTCTTCCAGGCACTCCAAGTGTGATTCAAGTCCAACATCTTTTGCTTTGCAGAGAACCTTGAATCCTTGTTTGTGGCAATTGAAATCTTTGGGGCATGATAAGCCCCCCATGATTTTCTCTAGTTCTTTCTGGTGGTCTTCCTTCATGCGTAACTCCCTTGATAGATACTAACGTTAGCACAAACACGCGAAAAAACAAGGTGGGAGCTAATATGAAAGCCGGAACCTCTCAGGCGGGCACCGGCTTCATCCGAAGGGGGTCTTGCAGGACGTTCTCAAGAAAGTGAAGAAAAAGAAAAAGGCAGAGTCATCTCTGACCCTGCCTCGCTTTCTGACAGTTCAACTGACGCCTAGTTGTTCGTAATACTTCCTGCACTGTCAGCCGTATAGGTCCTGTCGCCCGAACCGTGATAGGAGACAATGGTCAACGTACTCTGGGTTCCACTGGGGGACACATTTACGTCCGCTGTCTGCCTGAATCCGTAGGCTGTTAGAATCGCAACAGAACCGACCGATCCGGTCGGAACGTCAGTAAAATACGCCTGTGCCGCGGTGTAGGCGTTCTTAACATCAGAATTTGCTCCTGAATTGTAGGATCGTCTGCGATAACCAATGAAGTTCGGGATAGCGATTGCCGCGAGAATGCCGATAATCGCAATAACGATCATCAACTCAATAAGGGTGAAACCTGATTCCCTTTTCTTGGTCAGTTTTTGTAACATTTTGTAATACCCCTCTGTTACGTATTTGTTGTGTTGAAGAATAACGCTAATCGAAGTTTTGTTCTTTGGATCCCGCGGACTAGCTTGAACCTATTGACAGCAATTCTCGTGCCATGTTCAAAAGGGTGTTCGATTTCTGTTAGACGCATGAGAACAAGCCTTGAGAGTACAGTTAGTTAGGGCAGTACCATGAATACATATCTTGAGTTAGTTTAAGGTGAATAGATATCCTGTCGACAGCCATACTTGGAATTCTTCACGTTATACCCGAAAATTTTCAACAAGGAAACCCAAAAGCAGAAAGGGAGCTAACACTCAACGCTAATTAGTTACGGGCAAAACAATTGGAGAAGATCGGCAGTGCCACAGGAAGGTAAACAAAAACCCCCGGTTCCGAAGAACCAGGGGCCTTCGGAATTATGGATGGTACGCCGAGGATGCATCACGCCGTTTCTTCCAGCTCCTTTGCGATCTGGACGCGAGGAGGGCAAGAACAATAAGAGATGGCCCCATAAGAGATCGAATTTCCGCACTCAAACGGGAATTCTTCAAGGCACTCTACAAACGTTTCCAGTCCAATATCTCTTGCCTTGCAGAGTTTTTCACGCCCTCGCCCGTGGCACTTACAACCAGGATCACATTCCCCCATGAGTTCTTTTGTTTCGTGTGTTTGCTGTGTTTCCATCTTCGGCTCCTTTCTGTTCTATCCGCACAAATGGTTCTTCAACTTATGCCAAAATAAGCATAGCGGGTGGAAAGTCAAGAGTATGACTGGAACACAAACAAACACTAAGGAGGTGGTTTGGGCGTTATAACATTGTAAGCAATGCTGATCCAAAAATGGCGGCGCAGAAACAGGAAGCCCATTTACGAGCACAAATGGGCACAGCGACCAATTTTGACCTGAAGAGCAGACTTGAAGGAAGGCAATAAGTTGTTGATATTACTGGTGCCTAGGGAGAGGCTCGAACTCTCACGGGCACAAGGCCCAAGGGATTTTAAGTCGGTCCCAAG
>JAQBAU010000020.1:0-2515 GCA_032126655.1 Desulfobacterales bacterium | reverse complement strand
CAAGTGCCCACCAACAAAGAAGATCCGGTGAAATCGGCAGACCCGAAGGGCCATACTGTTTTCAAGGCGTTAGCCGCAAAAAACGAAGGAAAGAATAGCCTAGCAACTAACTCGGCAAGGTGACAGATTTCGACGGCCCCGCTCTGAGATAACCCGCTGCAATGGTATCGATTATTGATGGCGCTTCGTTTTTTTGGCGGTGGATTTGGGTTGCCGGGGCCTTACCGCTGGTCTTGAAGCATGGGGTGCTATACAAAGGGGAAGACAGAGGCTGTCCTCCGATCATTCTACTCCTATTCCAGACAATCCCTGATTTTCCTTGACAATTCCTTCATGTTGAACGGTTTCTGAATGAAGCCGTTGCAACCGCGTTCCAAGATCTCGGTCGCTTTGCCGTCTATACTGTAACCACTGGCAAGCAGGACTTTAACCTTCGGGCTATCCTCTTTGATCTGGTCATATGTCTCGCCACCGCCCATGTCCGGCATGATCATGTCCAGGATGACCAGATCGATTTCGTCTTTGTGCTTCCTGTGGATTTGAACGGCTTCCGCTCCGTTCGTGGCCAGCAGAACGCTGTAGCCTATTCTCTTGAGCATCTCCTTGCCGACATCCAGCACCATATTCTCATCATCCACAAGAAGGATCGTTCCGGTTCCCTTCACGACCTCCTCAACAGGTTTTCCCTCTCTGACTTCGATTTGCTTTTCCGATGCAGGCAGGTAAATGCTGAAGGTCGAACCTTCGTCTTCTTCACTATAGACACGAATGATGCCGCCGTGATTCTTGATAATCCCGTACGCCGACGCTAGGCCCAGACCCGTTCCGCGGCCCATCTCCTTGGTGGTAAAAAACGGGTCAAATATCCTTTGCCGAGTAGCCTTATCCATGCCGACACCTGTGTCAGTCACCGATATCTTGACGTAGTCGCCAGGCTCTATCCCAAACGGCTTGGCGTCATTCTCGTCGACCACCGCGTGGGACGTCTCGACATACAGGTTTCCCCCATGTGGCATGGCTTGCCAAGCATTGACATAGAGATTCAACAACACCTGCTCAATCTGCGCCCGATCAACTTCCGCCGGCCAGATGTCTTTCTGGTATTTTGTATGAATCTCGACCTCTTTTTTCGTGCGGCCGAACATCTTGCAGCTTTCCTCGATAAGCTCGTTCATATCAGTCGATTTGACTTCGTATTTACCTCCCCTGGCAAAACCCAGGAGCTGTCTCGCAAGGCCGGCCCCCCTCTGGACCGTATGCTCTATTCCGCTGAGGTGTTCAAAATGCGGATGCTCGGTGTCAATATCGCTGGACATCAAAGACGTGTGCCCCTGGATGGCCATCAGCACATTGTTGAAGTCGTGGGCAATTCCGCCAGCCAGAGTTCCAATAGCCTCCATTCTCTGGGCTTGTTGGAGTTGGGCCTCGAGGCGCTTGAGCTCGGTAATGTCTTTTGAAACAATAGTCACGGCCGTTGTCTTCCCGTCTGTTCCTTTGACAGGGCTTAGGGTTCGAAGGAAGTGTCTACCGTCTCTCTCACTTCTGTATTCATGCCAGACTGATTGGCTCGTTTTGAAAACCTCATCCACTTTTTCGGTGAAGGCCTTTGTCTCTTCTGCTGAATGGAAATCACCGTATACCCCGCCTGTGACCCTGTTATCCGGTAGCCCAAACCTGGACAGGTGTTTTTCGTTCATGAATAGGTATTTGGAGTCAACATCTACCAGGTATACAGAATCTTCGGCGGACTCGACCAGGGAGCGATACTTCTCCTCACTTGCCCTGAGGGCATCTTCCCCTCGCCTGCGTTCGGCGATTTCTCCTTTCAGCTCTTCCGCATACACAGTGGATTGGTCGTAGGCAATTTGCATCCGGCGAACGCTCTCCTGCAGAGCTTCCTCCGCCTGCTTTCGTTTTGTGATGTCACGCAGGCTTGCAAGGACAGCGGGTTTATCCTGGTAGGTAATAAGACCTATACTCAACTCAGTATGTATGATGCTTCCATCCTTGTGCACCAGCCTCCTCTCGTAGGGGCTTCCCAGCTCTTTTCCCACTATCCAGTTGTTGTAATTCTCAACGGATTCGGCGGCTTCGTCTGGATGAACGTATTTGGGAAAAGGCGTTCCAACGGCTTCTTCGAGACTGTAACCGGTCATCTCTGACAACCGCGGATTGGCAAATTTCAGGAGTCCGTCCTGGAGAATCGCAATCCCTTCAGTTGCTCGCTCAACCAGGTTGCGGTACTTCTCTTCACTCTCGTGGGCCACCTGTTCCGCTCGTTTTCGTTCCTGGACCTCCATTTCCAGTTGTTCGTTGACATTAATCAGTTCAGCCGTTCGTTCCTGCACCCTTTGTTCTAAATCGTCGTAAGCTCTTTTCAGTGCCTCTTCCGCCTGCCTTTGATCGGTGATATTGCGAAATACCCCCCGGCTCCCCATGTAATCACCGTGGGCATCGTAAATAGCATTGACGTTTAATTCCCCGTGAACCTTTTCTCCATCTTTCGTTACCCATG
>JAQBAU010000019.1:0-4104 GCA_032126655.1 Desulfobacterales bacterium | reverse complement strand
CAAGTGCCCACCAACAAAGAAGATCCGGTGAAATCGGCAGACCCGAAGGGCCATACTGTTTTCAAGGCGTTAGCCGCAAAAAACGAAGGAAAGAATAGCCTAGCAACTAACTCGGCAAGGTGACAGATTTCGACGGCCCCGTTCTGAGATAGCCCGTTGCAATGGTATCGATTATTGTTGGTGCTTCGTTTTTTTTGCGGTGGATTTGGGATGGGGCATTTAGTGGTCCTGTGTGACGACGCCTTTCGAATCCATCTCAGATGACAACCCGCAGCCCCTTCCATCCTCGTTCCAGCATGGGGCAGGACTCACACACGACGGTCCTCGCATCGCAGTCATCAATGTCACATCGGACTGTCCGCCCTGCCAATGCCAGCCGGACACGATCGAGGTGTTGGTTATCCCGGCCCTTGATTAGCACCACATCACCAGGTCCCAGGTCGCCCTTGAGCGCTTCCGCGGCCTTGAGCACATCATTCCCGACATTGACGAGGGCGTGTGGGGGGAACCCGCTGCGCGTGGCCCCGGCAGAGTAGCTCCTAAAGCTTTTTTTCCCGCAAACCAAGATGGCTTTTGATGCGACTTGCGTGATGCGTTCTCCAAGATGTCTGTAGATTGGTCCCTGGCTTCCAACCGGTTCGGACACTTCTCCGAGCACGACAATTCGACGCCTTGCAGGAACTTCAGAGAGTATGTCGAATGCGCCTTCGATCGTTTCCAACGGCGCTTTTTCGCAATCTAGAAGCAAGAAGGCGCCATTCGGTAACTGAACGGGTTCAAGGCGTCTCGGAGTTGGTGTCAGTGCCTCGAGTCGTTCGGCAATCTGGCCCAGGTCAAATCCTTCTACGAGGGCGACCGCAGTCGCCGCGAGGACGGGATAAACCATGTGCCTGCCTATAAGCCGAACGAAAAAATCACAGACTTGGCCGTCTGAGTGAACTTTGAACTTTGTGCCTTTAGGCCAGTCAAGAACAACATGACTCGCATAGACGTCGTTGAATTGTTCCATGCCGAAGGTAACTACCCGGGCCTTTGTCAGCCCTTTCATCCAGCGAACGTTTGGGTCATCACCGTTGAGCACTGCAATGCCTGAACTAGGAAGCGCTCCTACCATTTGCGATTTTTCCGCTCTTGTTACCTCAAGGGTGCCCAGAGAGCGGTTGTGTTCACTTCCAACGGTTGTCACGACTGTAATGTCGGGACGCACAATGCTCGCGTACATAGCCATCTGACCGACCTTGTCGATGCCAACCTCAATGACGGCATGACGGTCACCGGGCCTGATGCGAAAAATGGAACGTGCAAGCCAATGCCACGCGTTATGATAAGCATCCCGGTGAGGCTGCATGCCCAGAGAGAAAGTTACGGCGCGCATAGTCGTTGTTTTGCCGAAGGAACCGACCACTGCAACAATGCGGGTCTCTTTCACCAAGGTCCTTCGATATGAGGCTGCCATGAGACCCAGGACCGGCCAGGTGCGTCTATGCACCCCTCGCATGAACTGCCTCCTTCCGACAGGTGTCCGCAAAAGGGCACTGGTGTCGCTCAATGCACGCCGAATACCATGTGCAAGCTGTATCTTCCCAACGGGCGTACGAAAGCCAGAAAGTATATTTCCCAGTGTATAGCGCATACTTTTCTTATTTCTATGCAGGACTGTTTTGGTTTCCGCTTGGGCGGCACCCATGCAAGAACATGTCGTCCCACAGCTGCACGCCAAGCACTCCGACCAACAGCCACCTGTAGTTGCCGTTGCCAGCTCTGTGCTGCTTCAGGATGTGGGTGACAAAAGCAGGGTTGAAATACCCCTTCTGCCGCAGACGCTCTTCGGAGAGGAGATCCTCGGCAAAATCCGGCAGGTCTTCGCGCAGCCATTGCCTTAAAGGTGCTCTAAGGCCCCGCTTCCGTCGGCGGACTATTTCCGGTGGAAGATAGGCCTGCATTGCCAACCTCAGGATATGTTTTTCTTGAAATCGTCGTACCTTGAGAGAGTGGGGGATGCGTGCACAGAACTCGACCAGCTTGTGGTCAAGGTAAGGCACCCTTGCTTCCAAAGAGTGTGCCATGGATTTGCGGTCCAGGTGATGAATAATATAATCGGGGAGCCGGAAATGCATGTCATAGTATTGCAACTGAACAAAGGGATGCGAATGATTGATGTGTGCCGGAGGGTTCTCCCTATCCCATGGCCAGCCTATTTCCGCAACAGACTGAACAATGCTGGATGAAAAAAGTTGGTTCTGATATTTCGTTGATCTTTGTGCTGACATGTAAAGGGAAAACCGCTTGAGGTTCATTTCATTGGAAGCCGAAAGAATCCGGCTGGCACCGGGCCACTTTTTGCGGACAAAGGGTAAACGCGCCATCAACCGACGCAGGTTCAGTGGAAGCTTGGAGAGTGGTTCCAAGATACTGCTCCCAGTGTACCAAGGATAGCCACCAAAGACTTCATCTGCACCTTCTCCGGTCAGAACCACCTTCACACTGCCGGAAGTTGCTTCGGCGAGAATCAATTGAGGTATGCCTACACCGGATGGTGAAGGGTGTTCGCAATGCCACAGGCCCTTTGGAAATAAATCAAAATGCTTACGTTTGCAGATCACTTGTCGGTTAGACAATGCATAGCCCGGATAGCGCTCAAGAGTCTTTTGGGTGGCGGTTTCATCAAACTCAGGATTCTCAAAAGCTAACGTGAAAGTCTGAATCGGTTGACTGGTATACCGACTCATCAAGCTGACAACGCCGCTTGAATCGATCCCAGGGCTCATCCAGGCTCCAACCGGAACGTCGCTGCGCATGTGAATTCGTACAGATTCCTCCAGCTGTTCCCGCAAAGCCTCCACCCAGTCATCCACGCTCATCCGAGGGCCGCCATCCGCATTTAATGGGAAGTCTGGTTGCCAATAGCTGTGGATGGTGTAATGTCCGCCTTCATAGAGAAGGTAATGACCTGGCAAGAGCCACCTTATATTCGTGAAAAGAGTTTTGGGCGAGGCTACAAACCCAATCGTGAAGAGGTCTTGCAGCGAACGGATGTCGATTTTCCTCTCTATTCGATCGGCGATCAGAATAGACTTTTGTTCAGAGGCAAAATAGAGCCCTTCTTTTGCAGCGGCATAGTGTAAAGGCTTAATGCCAAAGCGGTCCCTGGCCAGCATGAGCCTTCGACGACGCGCATCCCAAAGGGCAAAACTGAACATTCCTCTGAGGTGCTGCAGGCATTCAACACCATAGTCCTCATACAGATGGACGATGACCTCCACATCTGACCTGGAGCGAAAGCGATGACCCCTGGCAAGAAGCTCCTGCCGTAGTTCTTTAAAGTTGTATATCTCTCCATTACAGACAACAGTAACGGTTTGGTCCTCATTAGAAATGGGCTGGTCGCCTGTCTCGAGATCAATGATGCTTAAACGTCGGACACCGAGACCAATCCCGGGTGCAAGGTGGAAACCATCACTGTCGGGCCCACGGTGGCGAATAATATCCGTCATGCGGCCCAGCATGCCTTTGTCTACCGGGGAATCAGCATCAACATGAACGACACCGCAGATGCCACACACAGGGTTTCTTTCCTCTCACGTCAGGATTCGGCACAGCCACATCACTGAAGAGCCGCGCAACACCGAACTTAATCTCTTCATACCTCCAAATCAAACTTCAAATTTTTGGCGGTGGATTTGGGCAATTCTGTCGGCCAAGGATGTGTACCACACGTGCCGAGCCGATGAAAGATGCGGATAACAAATCAGTGTCTTGTGCGTATTTTTCTGGCAACCGTTTCACCTCAAAACCCGTTATACTGGACGTAATGGCATGATATTGGCGAGGCACCGTGAGTCATTTACCGATAGAACTCAATCTCTGGGTCATACCCCCCTTGATCAGCTTCTTGACCTCGTTTGGCCTGGGAACCTTGGCCTTGGTCAAAGGAAGGGGTCGGAAAGTCAATCTGCTTCTGGCGGGCATCTGTCTTTTGGGGAGTCTTTTGAGCCTGGACAAGGCATTGGCCTCGGTCGTCGTTGATCCGGATGTGGCGCTTCGGATCAGCCGAACAGATCATCTATTTGTTGTCTTTATCGTCCCTCTCTATCTACATTTCAC
>JAQBAU010000018.1:0-2542 GCA_032126655.1 Desulfobacterales bacterium | reverse complement strand
CCTGTTGATCCTGTCTGGCTTCTTCTTAAAATGTCTCTAAGGAGGTCATACAATGAAACACACGAGAGAACAAATCATCGACTTTCTGCGAAGCCAAAAGGACTTCTTTGAAAAAGAGTTCAAAGTCAAGAAGATAGGGATATTTGGATCATACGCCAGGAGTGAAGCCCATGAAGACAGCGATATTGATATTGTAGTTGAGCTTCAAAAACCAGATCTCTTTCACTTAATAGGAATTAAGCAGACCGTTGAAGACGCCTTTGACAACAAGGTAGATATTGTCAGGCTGAGGGAAAGAATGAACGAATCGCTGAGAAATAGAATAGAACGGGATGTGATCTATGTCTGATAAAGATCTAATTGTCGAAGTGTTAAAAAATGTCGCATGGTCGATAGATCAAATAAGTAAGAGGTTCCAAGCCATTTCCACCAGTGATGATTTACTGCTCGATGATGACGGCATGGAGAAGCTGGACAGCATCTGTATGCAGCTTATTAACGTTGGTGAAGGACTAAAATATTTGGACAAATTGACTGATGCGAAACTGCTATCAAAGTATCCGGAGATTGATTGGAAGAAAGCTAAGGGGTTGAGGGACATAATAACGCATCACTACTTCGACATTGATGCAGAAACGATACATATTGTTTGTTCGGAACACATCCCAAAGATGAAAACTGTAATAGAGAAGATCATAGATGATGTGCAAGACAAAGGGTTGGACATTTTGACTAGTTAAGACTACTGCTCCCCATTGCAGTTGGAGTAGGCTAACAAGATCAACGATATCAGAAGCGCTAACATGAGTAGGATAATCTAAAGGATCAGGCGACTTGTTTTTGGTTGCGGTGTTTCTAACGGAAACCCTGGAACCAAAAACAAGAATCTGGTTCTAATCCTTTTGATCCTGCTTGCCCCGTTAAATTCCGAAGGACAGCAAAGCGCATTTAACTGGGGGTAAATCCTGCTTGCCGGGTCGACTTGTCGCGCCACAGCTTTAGCGACGGCGGAAGCTTTATGCGGAGACTGGTCTAATGCCTTTTATTCTTTGCGCCATGCCCTATGCGCCCTGCGCTATGCAATATCCTTTGAGCTTTCAGCTTTGAGCTGGCGCAACGCGCCTCGTCTGCGACTAATTAATGCTGTTAATCCTATCTAACCTCACTCCCTAAGAGGAAAGGAGAAATCATGAAGGTTTTCGGGTATACGGCGGTGGTGTGGAAAGAAGCCGAGGATTATGTTTCCAAATGCCCTGAACTCGGAGTTGCTAGTGTGGGGGATAGCTTTGATGAGGCTATCCGTAATTTGAGGGAAGCTGTGGAACTGTACCTCGAAAATGCCAAGGAATTGGGTATTATGGACGAGGTTGAGGAAAGCCTAAGTGCCAAGGAGAAGTTCACAGCGCACTTGGAGGCAATTCTCTAATCATGAGACTTCCCATCCTGTAATATGGTTAACGTGTTTTAAAGGATCGGGGGACTTGTTTTTGATTGCGGTGTTTCATGAAGAAACTCCGAAAGCAAAAACAAGAATCGTGTAAATCTTTAATCCTTAAAATCCTGTAAATCTTGTCGGATGTCTTTTGTTTGTTTACGCCATGCGCTCTGCCCCATGCGCCACGCTATGCACCACAAAAACGAGGAAAACACCGATGGCAACTGCACTACAGTTAACCCGAAAAGGCTGGAAACCCTACATTGAGAAACTTTCGAAACGACGTGGCCGTGAGGAATTGAGTTCGGAGGAGCGGGAGGATCGGGAGCGCCTGGTAGCTCTTGCCAAACAAGCTGCCGCAATGCTTAAAAGCCGTTTTGCGGTACGGCGGGTGATTCTGTTCGGCTCTCTTGCCCACGCGTCGTGGTTTATGCCCGATTCCGATGTGGACTTGGTGATCGAAGGCCTGAAGGATGAAGAGTACTGGAAGGCATGGAAGCTCGTTGAAGAAATCATAGGCGATCGGCCAGTTGACTTTATTGCATTGGAGACGGTGGGTGATTCCCTCAGGCGCGCCATTGAACGTCATGGAGTTGAGCTATGAATGACATCTACGAGGAGATTGCCGACCGCATTCGTGGGCAAGTAACTGATTTGGAACACCTTGTTCAGCGGGTGCTAATGGCTTGGTCACATGGAACAAGCTCACAGGATGATAAAGAGATATCTCTTGACTCTGTGGCGTTGAACCTCCACGGTTTCTATTCCGGCCTTGAGCGTTTGTTCGAACTCATAAGCAGACATGTGGACCAGAGTGTGCCGGCAGGGGAAATGTGGCACCGTGAGCTGCTTGAGCAGATGGGGCAGGAGATCCGTAATGTACGACCTGCCGTGATAAGTAGTGGGAGAGTCTCATCCTTGGATGAATTGCGGCGTTTTCGGCATCTAGTGCGGAATGTCTATACGTTCAACCTGCTCCCGGGAAGAATGGAATCTCTCGTATTGGATCTGCCTGAATTGTGGTCCGAAGTAAAAGCAGAGTTGTTGGCCTTTGCAGACTTCCTGTCTGAAGTGGCAAAACAGACCAACGATCCAGAACCTTAGCGG
>JAQBAU010000017.1:0-3112 GCA_032126655.1 Desulfobacterales bacterium | reverse complement strand
TGGAGAAATAGGGGCCGTCCATGACATTTGGACATTCTTGCTGAGCTTGGGGCCGTCTTTGACTAAGTTGACTTCTGGTGAGAAGATTAATGGGTGACCCCTTTATTGTATTGAAATGGCTTCTATACTCATCGGCCTCGTGGTTTCTTCGTACGTCCACTTAGGGCCTCGACAAAGGGGTTGTTATGCGGAGTCGTCACACTCTTCTTAGGCCTGCGTTCCTTGTCACTGTTCCCAGACCGTTTTGAGCTTTTTGTTTCCTTTCCATTAGACTGGGCCGAATTCTCTCTCATAGAAAGAGAAATGCGCTTTCTTTCCAGGTCAACATCAAGCACTGTCACAGTCACCCTCTGGTTGACTTTGACTACCTTGCTGGGATCTTTGACAAAGCGGTCAGCTATCTGGCTTACGTGGACTAAGCCGTCTTGGTGAACTCCGATATCCACGAAAGCACCAAAGGCCGTGACGTTTGTGACCACTCCAGGCAGCTTCATGCCAGACCTGAGGTCTTCAATTGTTTCTATGCCCTCTGTAAAGTGAAAGCCTTCAAACTGCTTTCGGGGGTCACGACCGGGCTTGGAAAGCTCAGCAAGGATATCAGTTAGGGTAGGTACCCCCACTTTGTCTGTCACATATTTTTGCAAATCGATTCTTTGCCTTAGTTCCTCATCTTCAAGCAAACCTCTCACTTCACGGCCGAGATCCGCAGCCATGGCCTCCACAATATGATAGGATTCAGGATGAACTGCGCTGGCATCAAGAGGGTTTGTACCATTCTTGACGCGAAGGAAGCCTGCCGCCTGCTCAAATGCCTTAGGGCCAAGGCGTGGCACTTTCTTCAAATCCTTCCTGGATGCCAGCGGACCATTCTCGTTCCGGTAGGCGATCATATTCCTTGCCAGCTGAGGACCAAGACCTGAAACGTAGGTGAGAAGCTGTTCGCTCGCCGTGTTGACTTCCACACCCACAGCATTGACGCAGCTTATGACCACATCATCCAGGCTTTGCTTCAGTGCCTGCTGGTTCACGTCATGCTGATATTGCCCAACGCCAATGGACTTAGGGTCTATCTTTACCAGCTCCGCCAAAGGATCCACGAGGCGTCTCCCTATGGAAATCGCTCCTCGAAACGTGACGTCCAAATCAGGAAACTCAGCCCTCGCTACTTCAGAAGCCGAGTAGACTGAAGCACCACTCTCATTAACCATAACCACGGGAACATTGCGGGGAAGACTCAGGCTCTTGACAAACGCTTCGGTCTCTCTTCCCCCGGTTCCGTTTCCTACGGCTATGGCTTCGACTTCGTAAGTGTTAGACAATTCCCCGAGCTTTGCAGCCGCGTCCTTCTTGGCATGTTCGGACTGGAAGAGATACACGGTGGCCGTCTGGAGCAGTTTGCCTTGGCGATCCAAAGACGCCACCTTACACCCTGTCCTAATACCTGGGTCAATGGCCATGACATTCTTTTGGCCAAGAGGCGGCGCAAGGAGAAGTTCCCGAAGATTATCAGCAAATATCTTTATCGCCTCCGAATCGGCGCGCTGTTTCGTTTCCATGCGGATCTCTGTTTCCATGGAACGACAGAGAAGCCTCTTGTAGCAGTCGTGTACAGCGGCCTTTACTTCTTGTGAGGCAGGCCCTGTGCCCCTAACGAACACGGGCTCCAAAAGAGCCAATGCTTCCTCCTCCGGGGGCTCCGCCCGCAAAGTCAGAAACCCTTCATTCTCACCCCGCCGCATAGCCAGTATTCTGTGAGATGGTGCCTTAGTTACGGATTCTTCCCAATCAAAGTAGTCCCTGAATTTGGCGCCCTCTGTCTCCTTGCCTGCGGTGACCTTCGAGCGGAAAGAAGCCTTCTTCATAAACAGAGCTCTCATCTTTTCGCGGGCTTCCTGGTTTTCGTTCACCCACTCCGCAATGATATCCCGGCTGCCGGCCAGGGCATCGTCTACTGTCTCAATTCCCTTTTCCGGGTCAATATAGGCACCTGCCTCGGCAACAGGGTCAGTGTCCTCTTTTTGTTCGAAAATGAGTTTTGCAAGAGGTTCCAGGCCCTTTTCCTTGGCGATGGTTGCGCGTGTGCGTCGTTTTGGCCTATAGGGCAGGTAGATATCCTCCAAAGTGCTTAAGGTATCCGCAGCCAGAATCCTTTCTTTCAATTCGTCTGTGAGCAACTCCCTTTCCTGGAGCGATTTCAGGATGCTCTCTCTCCGTCTGTCCAATTCCTCTAATTGAGCTGTTCTGTCGCGGATTGCGGTTATAGCCACCTCGTCTAAGGTTCCGGTGGCCTCTTTTCTATATCGAGCGATAAAGGGCACAGTAGCCCCTTCTTCGAGCAGGCTTGCTGTTGCCATGATCTGTTGGGGACTGACGTTCAGTTCGTCAGCGATCTTTACAGCATGTTTTTCGTTCATCGTCCCTCCAATTGCCATTCGTGTTCCCTCCGTATCATGACTCTCCGATAATTACACCCCATAATAGGGTAACTTTAAAGGGGTCAAGTCTACGGTTGACGGTTTTGTTCAGTGTTGATAAGGGTTGCAGCTCACTGTTTAATGCCCAAACCATTATCATCTGCCTCAGGATGTACAGCTCTGTCAGTACTGCGATTGATCGAACGAAAGCTGAGATATCAAATATTTTAATTTTAGGAGATAGTCAGGATGATTTTGGAAACCGAGAAAAGGGAAGAACTAAAGAATCATATCAAAGAAAAGATTGAAGGCTTAAAGGAAAGCATAAAGTCTTATCAACTGCTCACCCAGCCTATATCACCGGATAATGCCATTGGGCGGCTCTCCCGTATGGATGCGATACAGAACAAAAGCATCAATGAAGCCGCCCTGCACAATTCAAAACAGGCTTTATCAAAAATGGAACGTGCGTTGAAGATGATCGATGATCCTGATTTTGGCTTGTGCCGTGAGTGTGAAGAGCCGATCCCATTTGCAAGATTGATGATTATGCCCGAATCCGATCTCTGCGTTAAATGTGCTGAGGCCATCCACCTTCGTTGAAAACCATCCGACTACGCTGTTGGGCTTTGTTAGGAACATAGTTTCTACTCTAAAACACTATAAGCCATCTCAAAAATCCCAATCAGGCTTCAAAG
>JAQBAU010000016.1:0-11383 GCA_032126655.1 Desulfobacterales bacterium | reverse complement strand
GGACATCCCTTACTCTTCTTTTCGTGTTTTGCGGCATGCGCCTTGAGAAGAAGCGCCTTTTCGCGCTTTGCGGCTGCGCCTTGAGAAGAGGCGTGATTCATTTTTTTCATCTTCAGTCTTTGAGCCGAGCCAGGTACTTCTCGATGCGGTCCAGGCCCTCGGCTATGTTGTCCAGGGTGTTTGCGTAGGAAAAGCGGAGGTAGCCTTCGGCGTTGGCTCCAAAATCGATTCCGGGCGTGACCCCCACGTGGGCTTTTTCAAGGATGTCAAAAGCCAGTTTGTAGGAATCTTCTGAAAACTTCTTGGCATTGGCCAACACGTAGAAGGCACCCGTGGGCTCTACGGTGATACCGAATCCCAACTCCTTGAGACGCTTGATCATGAACCGGCGGCGCTCGTCATAGATTGCCCGCATCTTCGCGACATCTTCCCCTGCCTCTTCAAGGGCCGTAATTCCTGCCCATTGGACCATGGCATTGGCTGAAATGAAGAAGTTCTGCTGAACCTTCTGGATCGCCCGGATAAAAGGCTTTGGTGCAATAAGATAGCCCAACCGCCAGCCTGTCATGGCATAGACTTTAGAAAACCCGTTTAGCACAAAGGCCCTATCCGTGTACTCCAGGATGGAGTGCTCTTCTCCCTCATAGACCAGCCCGTGGTATATTTCGTCGGAAATGATGTACGGGGGCAACTCCGCAATGGCCTGCATCCTTTCGTGTCCAAGGACGTTCCCTGTTGGATTGGATGGAGAGTTGATAAAGATTGCTCTCGTCCTGTCATCGATTTTCTGCTGGATATGTTCAGGCCTGTACTGGAAGCCATCTTCTTCAGAGACCGGAATCGTCACCGGTTCCCCGCCCGCAAACCGGACGAAGTTGGGATAGCAAGCATAATGGGGGTCTGAGATAATGACCTTGTCCCCTGGATTCAGGAGTGCTGCAAAGAGCATGAACATGGCAGGCGAAGTCCCTGATGTGACGACTATCTGATCCGGTTCTACGGTCACACCGTACTGTCCGTGATAGTGTCGACAGATTGCCTCTCGGAGTTCTACCAGTCCGAGACTGTGCGTGTAATGGGTGTGCCCCGCATTGAGGGCACGAATCGCAGCGTCCTTGATGCAGGTAGGAGTGTCGAAGTCAGGCTCGCCAATCTCCAAATGAATAATATGGACCCCTTCCCGCTCCATGCTGTGCGCCTTCTCCAGCACATCCATGGCAATGAAGGGGGTTATTTCTTCTGTGCGTTTAGAAATCATGGGCCGTTCACCGTGAAGCGTCTCTGTCGAGACGCAGCTCAAAGCTGAAAGCTCAAAGGAAAAGAAGTTTCCCGTTCACCGTGGGCCTTCGGCTGTTCACCGTGGACGTCTCTGCCGAGACCGAGCCCAAAGCTCAAAGCTGAAAGCTCAAAGGAAAAGAAGTTCACCGTTGTCCGTTCACCGTAAGCGTCTCTGTAGAGACTGGGCTCAAAGGTCAAAGGTGAAAGCTCAAAGGGAAAAGACAAACAACTTCCCAAATAACGACTGTTTCTGCCAGTCCCTCCCCCCGCCACCAAACCTTTTGGATCGGGCAAAATGTGCGTGGCGGGGTTTATCCCCGCCCGCGGGAGGGCATAAAGCCCTCCCCTACACGCCTCTTCTGTCATTTCGACCGAAGGGAGAAATCTGATCCTTGTGGCTGGTTGAAACCATGAAGATTTCTCCCGGAGCCTGTCCTGCCTATCCGCCATAGTCCCGCAGGCTGGACGAAGGCGGAAGCGAAGTCGAAGCGGTCGAAATGACAGCACTGTACGGGCGGCGCGTACGGCCGGCCCCCTTCATCCCCTTCCCTGGAAAAGTCAGCGGGCGGGCATAAAGCCCGCCCTTACACTACATCGCTTACTGAGCTCAAAGGTGAAAGCTCAAAACACGTCGAAGGGCGGGCGTGAAGCCCGCCCCTACATTCTTTGACGGCTTGACGCCTTTGGTGTCATTCCTCCCGGAGCCTGTCCTGCGTGTCCGACGACTTGTCCCGCCATAGCTTTAGCGACGGTGGAAGTCTTGACGTAGGCGGAAGCGTAGTCGAAGGACTTGCCTCTTGCCCCCATCGTCAAATTACTTTGTTCAACTGATATTCGATGATCCCCTCGGCTCCGTTCTTCAGGAGTTCGGGGATCAGATCGCGCACCACAGAGGAGTCCACGACCGTCTCCACGGCAAACCAGTCCGACTGATAAAGTGGCGACACCGTGGGCGCATGAAGGCTCGGAAGAAGCACCACAATATCCTTTAACCTTGCCTCGGGCACGTTCATCTTGATTCCCACCAGCTTTTCCGCCACCAGCGCACCTTTTAGCAAAAGGGCAATCTGCTCCATTTTTTCCCGCTTCCACGGGTTCGCCCATGCCTCGTGGTTGGCGATAAATTTGGTGTTGGTCTGGAGAAGTTCATGGATAATGCGGAGGCCATGGGCCTTGATGGTGCTCCCAGTCTCGGTCACCTCCACAATAGCGTCAGCCAGACCGGACACGACTTTCGCTTCTGTCGCTCCCCACGAAAACTCCACCTGAACTTCAATTCCGCGCTCCGCAAAGTATTTCTTCGTGAAATTCACCAATTCGGTAGCAATCTTCTTTCCCGCAAGATCTTCCAGGCTGTTTATGTCAGATCCATGAGGGACTGCCAGGACCCAACGCGCCGGACGCTGGCTGACCTTGGAATAGACCAAATCCTCAACTATGTGAACATCAGATTCGTTTTCACTGATCCAGTCCTGCCCGGTAAGGCCCGCATCCAGCGTACCACTTTCCACGTAACGCGACATCTCCTGTGCCCGGCAGATGGCGCACTCTATCGTATCATCATTGATGTCAGGAAAATAACTGCGCCCGTTGATGTCGATCTTCCAGCCTGATCGCCTGAAGAGCGCAATGGTAGCGTCCTGCAGGCTCCCTTTCGGAATACCAAGTTTTAGTTTGTTCTCCACTTTATTTATATACCTCCTTGGGATCGAAAATTCTTTCACCGACCACTTGAACCGAGTCGCCCTCCACCTTCTTGAAAAAGCAACTCCGATGCCCTGTGTGGCAGGCGGCATTTCCCACCTGCTCTACTTTCAAGAGTACGGTGTCGTCGTCACAGTCAATGCGGATCTCCCTAACATGCTGGACGTTGCCGGATGATTGGCCCTTGATCCAGAGTTCCTGGCGGGTGCGACTCCAGTATGTCGCCTTGCCCGTTCTGAGCGTCTCTTGCCAGGCCTCTTCATTCATAAAGGCAAGCATCAAAACCTCACCGGTTTCAAAATCCTGCACAATGGCCGGGATCAAACCGCCGCTTTTTTCAAAATCAAGGGAGATCATGGTATGAGCTTATTAGTCGGATTTTTCTAAGGATGTCAAGGATATTTGGGATTGTCTATTGACTATTGAAGATTGGTCAGAATGCGAAATGTGAAAGCCCTGATGGACCTTGCTTGTTAAATGGCTTTTTGTTAGTATTGATTTATGGCACGCGTAAAGAATCTATCTAAACCCAAAGAAATCAGAGCCAGGCGCGGCAAGAAGAGCGGCATACGGAGGTTGTTCTATCTCTTCTACGTGACTGTCATTCTTGTGACCGTCGCAGCCGGGCTTTTCCTGGGAGGGAGCTATTTCTACTTCACGAAAGATCTTCCCAAGATATCTTCTCTCAAGGATTACAACCCACCCATTATCACAACCGTCTATACAGATGACAAGCGCAAGATCGCGGAGTTCTTCAAAGAACGCAGAGTGATCGTCCCACTCTCCAAGTTGCCGAGGATGCTGATCCATGCCTTTGTTGCAGGCGAAGACGCCCGTTTCTATGAACATGAGGGGATTGATCTTCTGAGTATCGCCCGCGCATTTTTGAAAAATATCAAGGCTGGTGAAATCGTGCAGGGCGGCAGCACCATAACCCAGCAAGTGGCCAGATCCTTCTTTCTGTCCCGTGAAAAGAGCTACACCCGCAAGTTGCGGGAGGCGATCCTGGCCTACCGCATAGACAAGGCTTTTACCAAGGACGAGATCCTGTTCCTCTATTTGAACCAGATATACCTGGGGCACGGAGCCTACGGTGTTGAGGCGGCCGCGGAGAACTATTTTGGGAAATCAGTGGGTGATATGAATTTAGCGGAATGCGCTATGCTGGCGGGACTGCCACAGGCTCCGGGGCGCGATTCTCCCTTCCTGCATCCCAAAAGAGCCAAGCAGCGCCAGATCTATGTCTTGAATCGTATGGTAGACTTGGGGCACATCACGAATGTTGAAGCGACTGAGGCAATCGATACGCCGCTTGATATTAAGCCCAGGCGGAATTGGTACATCGAGGAGGCCCCCTATTACACGGAACACGTGCGGAGGTATCTGGAGGAGAAATACGGCAGGCATGTCCTCTACAACGAAGGACTCACAGTCCTCACAGCTCTGAACATTGAAATGCAGAAGATAGGACGGGAAGCAGTAAATAACGGGCTGTTGGACCTGGACAAAAGACAGGGATATCGAGGGCCCCTCAAACACTTGAAGCCGGAACAGTTTGAGACCTTTTCCCAAGAGATTCAGGCTACCCTTGAGAAACAACCCTTGGAACCGGGGAGAGCTGTCGAGGGACTCGTCATTGCAGTAACCGACGCTCACGAGGAAGCCACAGTTCGCATTGGCAGCGAACAAGGACATCTTCCCCTTGAAAGCATGAAGTGGGCAAGGAAGCCCAACCCAGAGGTTGCGCACTACAATGTCAGGGTGAAAAAGGTCAGTGATGTTCTTAAGGTCGGCGATGTCATCCTGGTCCGTGTGAAGGGTCAGTTGGAAGACTCAGAGCGCTGGGACCTCGCCTTGGAACAAACACCGATTGCGGAGGGAGCACTTCTTTGCATGGAAGCTGAGACTGGCTACGTCAAGGCGATGATCGGCGGTCGAGACTTCAGGGACAGCCAGTTCAACCGGGCAATACAATCGCGGCGACAGCCCGGCTCAGCCTTTAAGCCGATTATCTATGCCGCTGCCATCGATAAGGGTTATACGCCTGCAACCATAATTATCGATTCCCCGGTCGTGTTTGAAGACATAGAAAAGGACTTCACCTGGAAACCCAGAAACTATGAGGAGACATTTCACGGTCCCACCACTCTCAGAAATGCTTTAGAACATTCCAGAAACGTTGTTACGATCAAGATTTTCAAGGATATCGGTATTGATTACGTGATCGAATATGCCCAAAATCTCGGTATTGAATCCCCGCTCACTCGGGACCTTTCCCTGGCACTCGGCTCATCAGGACTCTCCCTCCTTGAGCTCGTGCGGGCATATGCCATCTTCAACAATCAGGGATACCGGGTCAAGCCGTGCTTCATCACAAAGATACTGGATCGCCATGGGAATGTCTTGGAGGAAAATCAACCCGAAAGCGACAAAGTTGTTGAGAAGAGTACGGCGTATATTATGACCAATCTACTCCAGGGCGTGGTCCAGAACGGAACCGGCTGGCGGGTCAAGGCCCTTAATCGGCCCGTGGCAGGCAAGACTGGAACGACGAACGACCTCCATGATGCCTGGTTCATAGGATATACCCCGCGCTACGTCACTGGGGCATGGGTGGGTTTTGATGAGGGACGGCCGCTCGGAGTGGACGAAACCGGTTCCAGGGCTGCCAGTCCCATTTGGCTGGAATTCATGCAGGAAATCCTCAAGGACAAACCTGTACGGATTTTTCAGGTGCCGGACGGTGTGGTTTTTGCCAAGATAGACGAAGAGACGGGACTGTTAGCCATTCCTGAATCAGAGAAGACGATTTTTGAATGCTTCAAAGAGGGGACGGTTCCGACCGAATACACAAAAAAGCCCGGCACCATCACGGAACCGGACGAGTTCTTCAAAACCAATATGTGAGACGCCGCCAGAGCTCAAAGCTGAAAGCACGGCAATTCTTTTTGAGCCTTGAGCTTTGAGCTTCCTTAACTATGGGACGCGAACTCTCCGGTTTTCAACCTCCCCCAGCAAGTCCTGAGACGTGTAGAGAACCACAAACTGCTCTTCCAGGTCTTTGACCAGCGCCCTGAGTTTGTCTTCCGGCAAATCACTACTCCGTATATATACGTTCCGGCGTGCCTCCTCAGCCGTTTCTCGGGTGGACAGAATACTTATAATCCGCCCTCCGTGCGCACGGATTGCATCCGCTGCCTCTCTCAGCGAACCCGGGCGATCCTCCAAGCTGAAAGCAAATTGAATCCCACCCGTATAGACACCGGCAATGTTGATAAGCGCTTTAAAAATGTCGGTTTGTGTGATGATGCCAATCAGGGAACCTTTGTCGTTAATCACCGGGAGGGATGAAATCTTGTTCTCAAGCATAAGAATAGCTGCAAACTCCACTGTTTCATCCGGCTTGACATACACTATGTTCGTGGTCATCAGATCCTTGATCTTGATGGAAGAAAGGAGATAGTTCAGTTCATACACATCAAGGGTCGTAGCCTTTGATGGTGCTGCATCTCTGAGATCCCTGTCGCTGACGATACCGGCCAGCTCGCCCTTCCCGTTGACCACGGGCAAGCAGCGGATCTTCTTCTCTTTCATGATGATGGATGCCTTCATCATCGAGGTATCCTCATCTACGGTAATCACGTCGCTGGTCATCCATCCTTGAACTAGCATAAAACTCTCCTTACTGTGTGGTGAATCAACATACTAACGGTTTTGATTATCAGATACGTTCATACTTGTGAAGTCTTTCCTGTTCACCGTTGTCCGTTCACCGTTCACCGTGGGCGTCTCTGTCGAGACGCAGCTCGAAGCTGAAAGCTCAAAGGGAAAAAGACAACATGTTCAAGAACAGCTGTTTTTGATTTGGGGACGCCCCTATTTTTGCAATCTTGCCCCTCTACCAAGCCTTTGGGAAGCCAAGGAATAAATGTAGGGGCGGGGACTCCGGATCGACTATTGACTATTGAAGATTGTCAATTGTGTCTCTTGGACATCGTCATGGCTAACACCGGCGTTCCCTTGTCCTTTCGACCCTTCTTCTATGGTGCCCACCAAGTGTTGTGTAGGGGAGGGCTTTATCCGCCTCTGGCGGATTTATGCCCTCCCGCGGGCGGGGATGAACCCCGCGCCTACATTCTTTGTTATCTCGACACCTTTTTCGTCATTTCGGGTTCTGCCCTGTCAACAGATGACCCACACGGCCATGCCCCTAGCCTGCTGGACGACTTTATTTGAGACACTGCCAAAGAGGAACCGCTCTGTGCGTGAAAGCCCGCGGCGGCCGATCATGATCGAGCCATACCCGCCCTCCTCGGCTTCCTTCAGGATGGCCTGGGAAACGCCAGTGGCTCTGGTTTCAAGGCGTGTGGTGATGGCGATCTCCGGGACGGCCCTTTCGAGCAAATAGGTCTTGGCTTGAGACAGCATATCTTCTGCATCGGCAAGCAATCTCTGCTCGATGGTGGACTCTAAATCTCCCAGTCCTGTCCACATAGCCGTCGCCTCTTTGGGAATCAAGGGCATAACCACGTGTAAGATGGTCACCTCCATGGGACCCGCCGTGGTCAGGAGCCATGCAGCATGGTCCAACGCGCGTTTCGAATTCGGTGCACTTTCAATCGGCAATAGAATCCTGCGCGACTCGACCTCGTTGTGCACAATGCACAGGGGAACTCCGTTTGAATGCTGAAGCACCTTGTGTGAAACGCTCCCCATAAAAAACTCCGCTACCGCGTTCATGCCGTGTCGTCCCAGTACGATCCCATCATATTCACCGCTGGCTTCGAGGTCGAGGATGTCCCGAGCCACACCCACAGAGGCTTCCTGAACCCGGGTGTTGATGTTTGCCGGATCCATACCCGCATCTACCAGGACCGTCTTGGCCTCTTCCAAGAGGGAGTCGGCCTTCCGGCGGTTTTCCTCCCCCATTTGCTGGGCAAAGTCCTGAAGCTGCGCCATCTCTTCCATGCTTTCTCCTGGCTCCAGGAAAAGTGGATAGATGCCGGGGAGGATGTGGAGCAAGTCTATATTGATGTGTGCACCTTTGCCGAAAACGAATGCCATGTATTTCACTGCGGCCAGGCTAGCGGGGGAACCGTCTGTTGCCACTAATATGCGTTTGAGCATCTTGCTTCTCTCATTTCGTTAATGGACATCTGCCCTCACATATACCATTGATTATTGTCGATTGTTGATTGTCGATTGTTTACTGCACGCCTCGTGAGACGGGATATATTTTCTCCGTTCAATCAACAATTATCAATCATCAATCATCAATCATCAATCCAGATCCTTCCAGCATTTCCCTGGCATGATCCAAGGTCTTCTTTGTGACCTTCACCCCTCCGAGCATGCGGGCCATCTCCTTTACCCGTTCCTCCCCATGCAGCGGCGTCATTTTAGTACTTGTTCGCCCCTTGTAAACCCTTTTCGCGATCTTGAGGTGATGGGTAGCAAACTGGGCGATCTGGGCAAGGTGTGTGATACATACCACCTGGTGAAAACAAGCCAAGGTCTTGAGCTTCTGCCCCACTACCTCGGCCACACCCCCGCCAATTCCAGCATCCACCTCATCAAAGATGAGGGTCTCCACAGATTCCTTTGTCCCCAAAATCCCCTTCAGGGCGAGGACAATCCGGGAGAGCTCACCGCCTGAGGCAATCTGAGCAAGCGGCCTTAAATCCTCGCCCACATTCGGAGCGATCAGAAAGTCAACACGATCTATGCCTGTAGACTCTATGCCGCTATTGTCCAACACAAGGTGCGGGTCTGCATCCTCGCCGACCGGGTTGGGTTTGAACCTGACCTCAAACCGGGTTCCCGACATCTCCAGCGTGGTCAACTCCTGCTGCACTTCTTTCGACAGTTGTTTTGCAGTCTTTTGCCTCTTATCAGATAGCTCACGGGATAGCTTGCAGAGCTCTTCATAGGACTGATCCAGCCTTTGTTCCACCTCGGCTATCTTTTCGGGCAATGATGATATGCGTTTCAGTTCCTCTTCGGCCTCTTGGCCATGGGCCAAGACCGACTCCAGAGAGCCTCCGTATTTTCGTTTTAGCCGTTGCAGTAGATCGAGGCGAAGTTCCACGGCTTCAAGTCGCCCATTGTCAAAGACCACCCGGTTCAGATAGCTGCGCAGATCATGAGCAATGTCCTCGAGTTGATATGAAGCCTCATGAACCCTTTCTGTCACCGGTGTTAGAGAGGAATCAATGTCGCTGAGCGTTTGAAGCTCTTTTGCAGCTTCAGTTACACGTTCTACTGCTGCACCTTCCCCTCCGTAGAGTTGGTCCACACACCTGTTTACTGTTTCGTATAGCTGCTGCGCATGTCTCAGCCGTTGGCGCTCTTGTTCGACATCCTCGTCTTCCTCAGGAGCAATCTCCGCCTGCTGGATTTCATTGTACTGAAACTCAAGGAGCTCCGTCTGTTTGACTTGCTCGTTGTCTTGACGTTTGAGGTCCGCCCATTCGCCGATCAAGGCAACCATCTGTTGATAACCGTCAGAGACGCGGCTTCGAAGGCCGCTCAGCCCGCCAAACTGGTCCAGAACCAATAAGTGTTGTTCCGCTTTGAGTAGCCCTTGATGGGCATGCTGGCCAGAGATGCTGGCCAAGCGCTGGTTGATGGAAGAAAGCATCTGCATGCTGGCCATCCGACCGTTGATGTAGATTCTGTGGCGACCGTTTTTCTGGATGACGCGGCGGATCAGCAGCCCGTCTGACAGATCGAGTCCCTGGTCCTCAGCCGCGGTTGCTGCGGGACTATGAAGAGGCACTTCAAAGAGGGCTTCAAGCTCGGCTGTCTCTTCAGATGTGCGGATCAGTTCGGGGGAGGCACGGCTACCCAGAATCAGGTTCACAGCGTTGATAATAATCGATTTGCCGGCACCTGTCTCTCCGGTCAATGCGGTGAAGCCGCCTTCGAAGCAAATCGAAAGGTCGTCAATGATAGCGAAGTTCTTTATGGAGAGTTCGCGAAGCATTCTGAATTGACTATTGAAGATTGAAGCTTGAAGCTTGAAAAGCACTACAAATCATCATTGTATTCTCTTTTCGATCGAAACCGGTCATCAATTGTCAATTTTCATTCTTCAACTTTCAATTGTCCGTCTTCAGGATCTTGTCAAAAATGCCATCCAAGGCTTGGACTGCTTTGGCATCGTCTGGAAGTTCCGCAGTGGGTCGTCCCTCGGTATCGTACTGGGAAATCAATTCGTCTTCCGGCACACAGCCAGCAAGGTTCAATCCTGCGGCGTCGATCGCGTCTTTCAGTGCGGGGGGCAACTCGCCGCTCACCCGGTTGACGATCACGTAGTCTTTCCCAATCTCAATCTTGAGCTCCCTGGCAAGGTCGCGAATCCGCCGAGCCGTGAGGATCCCCCGCTGGGTTGGATCAGATATGATCAGCAGAATATCGGCCCGGCGCGCAACCAACCGACTGATATGCTCCATGCCGGCCTCGTTATCCATGACCACTACCCGGTAATTATCGCACAATCTTTCTACAAATCGGGAAAGAAGGGTGTTCGCATGACAGTAGCAACCCGCGCCTTCGGGTCGACCCATGACTATGAGATCGTATCCTTCGCTTTCGATCAGGGCTTCCTCAACCTTCATTTCCATGAAGATTTCCCTGGTCATACCGGTGGGCACCTCATCCTTGATCCCTTCCCTGGCCGCACCGAGTGTGGTCTCCACCTTAAGGCCGAGGACTTCGTTTAGATTCGCATTGGCGTCAGCATCCACAGCGAGAATCGGCTTCATGTCCCTTTTCAGAAAGAACTTGATGAGAAGGCCTGCCATCGTCGTCTTACCGGTGCCACCTTTTCCTGCTAACGCAATGATCATTGTCATAGTGCTATCCGTTCACCGTTGTCCGTTGACCGTTCGCCGACATTCGTTTGGCAATCACTGTTGTGTTGTACAAAAGTTGTGTAGGGGAGGGCCTCCGGATTGACTATTGACGATTGAAGATTGTCTATTGTGTCTCTTGGAGATCGTCATTGCCTAAGACTGATGTGCCGTTGTCCTTTCGACCCCTCTTTCATGGTGCCCACCAAGTGTTGTGTAGGGGAGGGCTTTATGCCCTCCCGCGGGCGGGGATGAACCCCGCCCCTACACGCCTTTTGTGTCATTTCGACCCCTTCGACTTCGCTCAGGGCAGGCTCCGGGAGAAATCCGATGCAAAGCATCGTCTCCAGTGAAACGAGAGATCCTGATAACATAACCAGATCCTTCGCTATGCTCAGGATGACTTGCTAACGCAAGTCAGATTTCTCGCTTCCGCCTTCGCCTTAAGCTACGGCGAGACAGGTCGCTCGAAATGACAATTGTAGGCCTACTCGACTATTGGGTTTGGGAACGTCCCCTATTCTATTCTCTTCTATTTCGTGCTTTGC
>JAQBAU010000015.1:0-5869 GCA_032126655.1 Desulfobacterales bacterium | reverse complement strand
TGTAGGCCTGTGCCTCGTCTCCTCCTTTTGAGAAGGCTTCAAATGCGGACTCATATCTTCCAATTTTTGCCAAAACCAGCCCCAGATTATTGTAGATCTTTGGATAAGACGATGTATGCTCTAGTGCCTCCCTGAATGATTGGAGGGCTTTTTCGTAGTCTCCCATTAGGGAGTATGACAGTCCTAAATTATTGTACAAAACCCCGGCGTCAGACTCAATGTCAATGGCTGCCCTGTATTCACGCACGGCCCTCTCGTATCGCTTTTCATAGTCATAGATGATTCCCAAATAGTTGTGGGCCTGCCATAAGCTTGGGTCCAGCTTGGCGGCTTCCTGGAAATGTTTCTTGGCATTGTCATGCTTTTTGGACTGAAAAAGCGCTCGCCCCATCCCGTAATGAGCCTCTGCATTGCCCGGTTCTCTTTTCAGGACTTCTCGAAACTCTTCGAGGGCCTCTTTATTCATACCCCCTATGAGAAAGAGCATCCCCATCTTATAATGCACTCTGGCATTGCCGGGGTGTAGCTTAAGACTTTTCTCGTATTCCAGCAGGGCCACCTGGTACTTGCCCTGGTTGGAGTAGGTATCCCCTGATTTCTCATGCTCGTCAACATCAACAGGCGTTTCAGAGGGTATTATATCTGCGCGCAGGTCCTTGGGTCCGGGGGTGCAAGCACATAAGCTGCCGGACAGGACAACGACAATTGCCAGCAAGCTGCTCAGCCAACCCCTTTTATTAATCACTCGCACACACAATACGCCTTTGAAGTTTTGAGTACGAGCCTAGAGCCCAACTCTATTCCTGCCAGGTTTATGTGACCGGGTCAGCAGAACGATGGCAACAATGGGGATGACCACCGCCCGCGGATATTCCACGATACCCCTGAGTATCATTTCCCAAGTACTGGCAATAGTATCTTGTATATACGGATAGCTGCCGGTCCCATAATTGTAACCAACAGCGTTGGAAAGACAAAAAGGATTAGAGGGATAAGCAACTTGACCGGAATCTTGGCAGCGGCCTCCTCTGCCCTCTGGTATCTTTTGGTTCTGAAGCTATCCGAAAAGACCCTCAAAGCCTGACCGATTCCTGTGCCCAATTTGTCTGCCTGGATTAGCAGGGTGGCGAGGCTGTTTATATCTTCCACATCAGTCCTCATGGCCAAATTCTTCAAGGCATCTCTTCTTGCCTTTCCCCCTCTCATTTCCAGGTTCATCAGACTCAGTTCATCACTCAGTGTCTTGTTATCCAATTGCATTTCCCTAGCAACCCGGTGGATGGCGGAATCCAGTCCCATACCTGCTTCCACACAGACGGTCAGAAGGTCGAGTGCATCTGCAAACCCTTCCCGAATGACCTCCTTTCTCCGGCGGGTTTTAAGAAACAACCAGAGATTGGGCAGATAAAAACCTGCAACAGCCACGCAAACGCCGATGAGAACCAGCACCCAATGGGAAAACAACATTTTTTGAGGATACGCGGCTCTGATAACCAGAAAACCTATTGGCAAGAGCACTGCCAGAATGACTTTGGCTCCCCAAAACGCAGCTGGAGCGTTCCGCCAACGAATGCCCGCCTTGAGAAAAACAGGTTGCAGTCGGGAGTAATCCGTAGCTTTTTTGCTCCCTGTGCGTTTTCCCACCATACCCAGGAAATTCAGTACGCGACTTTGAACCGGGCCCACGCGTTGTGACGATCCAAAAGTGTCAAACGGTGTGGTGCCTTCAGCGCTTTCCTGGATTCTTCCTATCAACACACCTTTCTTGGCACGTTCCCAGGTCAATCGGAATACCCAGAAAAACACAAGGGACATTAGTACAAAAGCAAGAACACCGACAATAATTGGTAAATACGCGGTTGCGCCGGTCATTTTCTGGCACCTTCGGTTGTTACACTTTGATTTTGATAATCTTTCTCATGACAATGAAGCCAAAACACATCAGTATTACTACAAAACCAACCATCTTTTTGCCAAGCGGGTCTGTCCATAATAAGGAGATGTATTCTCGGTTCATGAAGAAGAGAATACCTGCAACAAAGATGGGGATACAGCTGAGGATAACCGCTGAAAGTTTTCCTTCAGCGGACAACGTTTGAATCCTGTCAAGCAGCTTAAACCTTTCCCGAATCAGGTGGGCAATCTTCTCCATGATTTCAGCAAGATTCCCGCCTGTTTCACGTTGGAGGATGACGGAGACCACGAAGAAGTTCAGGTCCGGGCAATCTACGCGATCGACAAGGTTTGTCAGGGCATCGGGGACGCTGACGCCGAAGTTGACTTCATCCAAGGCATAACTAAACTCCGGGCCGAGCGGATCGCCAAACTCATCGGCTGCGAGCCTCATACCCGTACTAAAGGCATGTCCCGCCCTCATTGAACGGGCTATCATATCCAGGGCCTCAGGCAACTGACTCTGGAATTTAGCCATCCTTTTATGTTTCTTGACGTAAAGATAAAAGAACGGAATCGTTGCACAAAGTCCGGCAATGATTGCAGAAATAATGATACCTCCGGCCCAATAGAAAGCTCCGACGAAGCCTGCTACTGCCAGGACGATGGCCGACAATATAAAGACACCCACAGAGAATCGGGTGTTTGCTTGTTGCACCAACCCGTACAGACGGTCAATTCCCATGACGCTCCGTAGGATTTGATTTAGGAGTGGTATGCCACTGAGTGTTGTGTTGCGGACGATATCTGAGTCTGTTATTGCAGCTTCACCCGCCTTGAATGAAATGGTCTTAAGTCTCTTTCGTATGTTGGGACGATCCGGGTGCCTCAGGGTTCTGAAGGCATAGAGAAACATCTCTATGGCAAACGCGGTGATAACAAATATTAATAGGGCCGGCACCAGAATATCCATTGTTTCTTTGCTCCCCGATCAGACTTCCACAACGTTATCCGGGCTGAATATGTCCTCGGGAACCGATATGCCCGCCACGCTTAGCGCGTCAATGAACTTGGGACGAACCCCGTGAAATTGGAAGTATCCCTTGACTTTTCCTTCCGAATCCAGGCCTGTTTGCCTGAATGAAAAGATCTCTTGCAACGTGATAACCGGACCTTCCATACCGGTGATTTCCTGGACGCTGATGATTTTTCTTGTTCCATCGACCATGCGCGCAATGTGAATGATGACATTGATGGCAGAGGCGATGAATCTTCTCATGAACTCGATAACCGTGCCCAACTGAGCCATAGCCACCATGCTCTCCAGACGCATCAAGGCATCACGAGGCGAGTTGGAGTGGATTGTTGTGAGGGAGCCATCGTGTCCCGTATTCATGGCTTGGAGCATGTCAAAAGCCTCTTGACCGCGGACCTCCCCCACGATAATGCGATCCGGGCGCATCCTTAGGCTGTTTCTGACCAGGTCCCTCGGTGTGACCTGCCCTCGACCTTCTATATTCGGGGGCCGGGTTTCCAGTCTGACCAAATGATCCTGCTTGAGTTGCAGTTCCGCAGCGTCTTCAATGGTGACAATCCTTTCGGATTCCGGGATGAATTGAGAAAGGACATTCAACAGCGTGGTCTTCCCGCCGCCCGTTCCACCGGAAATCAAGATGTTCTGCTTTCCTTTGATAATGCCTTTCAAAATCTCAGCAATTTGAGGCGTGAGTGTTTTCAGCAGAATAAGATCATGTAACTTGAGGGGCTCTCCGCCAAATCGCCTGATAGACATCATGGGCCCATCCAGCGCGAGGGGCGGGATAATCACATTCACCCTTGAGCCGTCTGGAAGCCTGGCATCCACCATGGGAGAAGACTCATCGATCCGGCGCCCGATGGAGGAGACGATCTTGTCGATGATCTTCATCAGGTGCGAATCGTCCTTGAATCTGGAATCCGATATTTCCAGCCTGCCAAATCGCTCTATGTAAATCTGTTTATATGAATTGACCAGGATGTCGGAAACAGTGTTGTCCTGAAGAAACGGTTCCAGCGGGCCAAGGCCCATGACTTCATCCTCAATCTCCGTGAAGAGTTGTTCTCTTTCAGCTGCATTGAGTGGGAACCTCTGGTCTTCTTCCTCCAGTACCCTATCTACAAGGGCCCTGATCTGGGACTTGAGAAGGGCCGGATCAAGGGACTCCAGAAGCGACAGGTCAATGAGATCCAGCAAACGGTCATGGATCCTGGTCTTCAACTCGAAGTATTCGTCAGAGACAAATTTCCTTGGTTTTCTTAGCGGGACGGTTTTTGCAGAGACTTGCATGTTGATTGAGACCTCCTAACTGTGGTGAAATCGTAAAAAGTCCCGGAATGGTGTCATTTCGACCGAAGGGAGAAATCTTATCATTGGCATTAAGTCAATAAAATAAAGACTTCTCCCTGGCCCAGACCCGGATTACTGGCCTGGCAGCTTATGCCAAGGCAAGCGCCAGGGCGGGCGCTACGCTCGAAATGACATTAACGTTTCCACCACTTCTTTACTTCTTTGCCAGCTTCTTCTTGCAGCGCGGTGCCGGTTTGCACAAAGGTGTCGGCCAATGCCTTGAAGCTCTTGCTTATGTGCGATCGGGGTGCCATTTTACTCAAGGGCTCACCCTTATTGATGGCAGATACCGTGGATGGGTAGTCATTGAGTATGTTCCAGAACACCTTGTGTCCTATGGCCTTCTCCGCATCCTCGATGGAGATGTCCGAGTTCTTCAGAAAACGATTGATAATCACCTTGGTCTGGTTCCTCCTGGGGTGTCCTAAATTGTCAAATGACTTTAGAAGCTTGTTTGTGTTTGACAAGCAAGGGACGCTCAGGATTGAAACAACAAGGACAGAATCCGACATTTCAAGGATCTTCAAAGCGATATTGTCCAGAGACTGACCGCCGTCGACGATGACGAAGTCAAACCCCTTTCGCATAACCTGCAGCAAACGCTCCATGATTTCCGGAGTGGCCAAAAGCTGTCGATCCAGACGGTTTGGGGACGGAAGGACATAGATCCCCGAAGGACCAGGGGCCAGGACATTTTTCAAGAAAGTGTCGTCGAGACGGGAGATATTCTTGGTAATTTCACCCCAATGGAGGGTTGGCTGGATCCCCAGGAAAAGGGGTATTTCTCCGAACAGGAGGTTCATGTCCACCAATGCTACAGATGGCTTGGTTTGATTTTCGGCCAGGGTCACCGCTAGATTCACAGCAACGGTCGTGGTCCCGGTGCCCCCTTTGCTGCCGATAACGTCTATAATCTGGCCCTTTTTTGCATGCTCATCCACTTCCTCAATCGGGGGCTTCCACCGCTTTTTGAATCTTACCAGCGCGCTCCGCACTTCGTCATCGGCTACAGGTTGAGGAAAGAACTCCCTGGCTCCGATCTGTATGGCCCGCAACAGCAGGGTCGGGTCGGAATCGTGCGCAGTGAAAAAAACTTCACCCACTTCATCTGAGTTCAGAAGAGAATTGACGAACTGCAACTCTTTGTCCCGTTCGTAACTCAATTCGAAGATCAAAAGGTCGGCACGGTTCGTATTGTCGGTCGACTGAACAGCCATCCCCTCAACAGAGTCGATGATACCTTGAAACATCTTCTTCAAGTCAGGACTCTCTGTTTTTAATCTAACACTGATATCCGCCACTGTCTGTTCCTCTCACAATGTTATGCTTTATCACTTAGGCCGGAGCCTCTTCAACTATCAAGAATAATAAGCGTATGCGCTGATTCGGGTCAATCCCTCTTCGAAGAGCAAAATATCATTCTACCAAATTCGGGATGGTCCCTTTCAGGTTGCCCATAGTCCCTCCTCCACCTCGGCCGTCTATCACCTGTAAATCACACTCGACGTAAACAGTAAATGTTTTGGAGGGTGGTGGATTAAGCGCATAAACTATTATGTTGGCAAATCCTATGATGCTCATCTCTTTGTT
>JAQBAU010000014.1:0-5808 GCA_032126655.1 Desulfobacterales bacterium | reverse complement strand
GGAGTTGGTCGAAAAGCTGGATGCCCCGCGAGCGATTTGGATTATGGTGCCCTCGGGCGGCCCTACGGAAGAAACCATCAGCCAGTTGACAGCCCTTATGCAGGCGGGTGATATCCTCATCGACGGCGGGAATTCCCTGTACAAGGATTCCATGCGGAGAGCAGGGGCACTTAAAGAAAATGGCATTGCACTCCTTGACGCAGGCACAAGTGGTGGTATCTGGGGTTTGGAGATCGGGTATTGTCTCATGGTTGGTGGAGAGGGGGCGGCCTTTCAACAGTTGGAGCCCATATTCAAGACCCTAGCACCCGACGACGGCTATGCCTATGTCGGGGTGAGCGGGGCCGGGCATTTTGTGAAAATGGTGCACAACGGCATTGAGTACGCCTTGCTGCAAGGGTATGCAGAAGGCTTTGAGATCATGAAAGCAAAAGAAGCATTCAACCTTGACCTTCAGAAAATCGCCCACCTCTGGAATCAGGGGAGCGTCATCCGTTCCTGGCTCCTGGAATTGGCTGAGAACGCTTTCGAGAAAGACCCTCATCTCGGCTCCGTACGGGGATATGTGGAGGACTCGGGCGAGGGTCGCTGGACTGTGGCCGAAGCCATCGAAAACGATATTCCTGCGCCAGTGATTACGCTGTCGCTCCTGGAGCGCTTCCGTTCGCGCCAGAAAGAGTCATTTGGGGCCAAAGTCATTGCCGCACTGCGAAACGAGTTTGGAGGCCATGGGGTCAAGAAGAAATGAGCAAAAGGGTTCGTGAAATATCACGGACGGGAAGAACCGGAAAAAACAAAGACAACAGGAGGAAGAAATGTCCGACTCGACCGTTGAGCAGCTTGCAGGATTTGGACAGAGTGTTTGGTTTGACAACATCAGCCGTTCCCTTATTGAGAGCGGTCGGCTCCAGGAGATGATTGCACTAGGTGTGCGAGGGGTCACTTCAAATCCGACGATATTTGACAATGCCATTTCAGATAGCTCTGACTACGATGAAAAGATCAGGGAGTTGCACAAAGGGGGCAAATCGACTTTTGAGATCTATGACGACCTGACGATCCGCGATATTCAAGACGCGGCGGATATGTTCAAGCCGGTCTATGAAAAAACAAACGGACTGGACGGGTACGTGAGTTTAGAGATTAACCCTGAGCTGGCCTACAAGACAGAAGAGACGATCGAGGAAGGGAGACGGCTTCACAAAAAAGTGGGCCGCCCCAATCTCATGTTAAAGGTGCCGGCAACGGAAGAGGGTTTTGGCGCTATAGAAGCGCTGTTGGGCGACGGGATAAACGTGAACATCACTCTCATATTTTCCTTGAACCAGTACATCAAGACAGCCCGGGCTTATCTTGGAGGTTTGAACCGGTTGCTTGCAAACCAGGGAGATATAAGCCGCGTCGCCTCGGTTGCGAGCGTCTTCGTGAGTCGGGTTGACACTGCGGCAGACAAAATGATCGATGACGCAGCAACTCGTAAGCTGGAATCCCTGAAGGGAAAGGCTGCCGTTGCGAATTCGCACCTGATATACAACAAACATTTAGAGCTTTTTTCGCACGGGTCATTCGGGTCACTTGCAGAGAAAGGCGCTGGAGTACAAAGGGTGCTGTGGGGATCAACCGGGACCAAGGACCCTGCCTACAGTGATATTAAGTATGTAACCGAGTTAATCGCTAAGAATACCGTAAACACTGTCCCTGACAAAACTTTCGAGGCGTTTCTGGACCATGGTGTCGTCAAAGAGGCCCTGACTGCAGGCGCTGAGGAGTCGCAGAACACGGTTGACAGCCTGAAAAAGTTTGGGATCGATGTGAACACCATCTGCGCCAAGTTACTCGTAGACGGCGCGGCCTCCTTCACGAAATCCTTTCAGTCCCTGTTGAGTACCATAGAAAGAACCGCCAGTGAGATGAGTGTTTGACGCGAGAGGTATGGAAGTGAACCAGGTTAACAAACATGCCGATACAATCGGGGAAACTGTAGTCAATGTCGCACAATCGCCCCTTCAGAAAGGAGGTTCGTGCCTGATTGAAGAACCCCTTGATCCATGCGCGATTGTTGTGATCGGGGCTTGCGGCGACCTGACGAGACGAAAAATCATCCTGGCACTTTTCAGGCTCTTTCAAAGTAAGGGGTTGCCGGACCCCTTCCTTGTCCTGGGAGCAGACCTGAATGACATGACCACCGAGGGGTATCGGGACTTCATCAAAGAATCGATACATGATCTGAGTGGAGAAGACCTGAACGAAAAAGAATGGGACGCTTTTGTAACACACATTCATTACAAGACCATCGATCCAAAAGCGGAGTCACCCTATCATGACGCGGCAGATCTCCTGAAAAGAGCGTTGCGTGACTCGGACATGCCAGGAAACCGGCTCCTGTATCTGGCTGTCCCGCCAACACAATATGTCGGGATCATCCAGGGTTTGGGCAAAGCCGGTTTTGCTGCTGAAGATGAAGACTGGGGTGGGTGGTCACGCATCATCATCGAAAAGCCCTTTGGGCGGGACCTGCAGGGCGCTCAGGATTTGAATCGAGACATCCACGAGTATTTCCGGGAGGATCAGGTCTATCGCATCGATCACTACCTGGCCAAAGAGACCGTGCAAAACCTGTTGATGTTTCGTTTTGCGAACGCCATCTTTGAACCCATATGGAATCGCCGGTACATTGATCACATCCAGATTACGGCAGCCGAGACGTTAGGTGTAGAACACCGGGCCATTTACTACGAGCAAGCAGGCATCCTGCGAGACATGTTTCAAAATCATATCCTGCAGCTTCTCGCCATGACCGCCATGGAGCCCCCTTCGGTCTTTCAGGCAGAGCGGGTGAGAGACGAAAAAATAAAGGTATTCCGGTCACTCCGCCCCTTCCCGGTCACCCAGCTGAATAAGAACCTTGTACTGGGCCAGTACGCCGCAGGGACCATCGGTGGGAAAAAGGTTCCCGCATACAGGGGCGAACCAGGGGTTGATAAGGAGTCGTTGACCCCGACGTTTGCAATGGCCAAGGTATTCATAGACAGCTGGCGTTGGCAGGGTGTGCCCTTTTACCTGCGCTCCGGTAAAAGGATGGCCACGAAGCTCACCGAAATCGCCATACAATTCAAGGGTGTCCCCAACCTGATGTTTCGCAATGTCCTGGCGGAGGACATTCATCCCAATGTACTCATCTTGAGGATTCAACCTGACGAGAGAATTACGTTGACGTTTCAAACCAAACTCCCGGGGGCGAAGGTCTGCCTTCAACCCGTGACTATGAATTTTCACTACAGCTCCTTTCAAGAAGGGGCCCTGTTGGATGCCTATGAAAAGGTCATTCTGGATTGTCTGCTGGGAGACCACATGCTGTTCGTGCGGCAGGATGGTGTGGAGGAGTGTTGGACCTTTCTTTCGCCCGTTCTGGAAGCCTGCGAAACATGTAAGAACCGGGAACAATCTTTGCACTTCTATCCTGCTGGAACATGGGGGCCCCAGGCAACAGATGACCTCATGAAGCACGATGGCCGTACCTGTCGGGTTGCCTGACGTCTATACAGAGGAGGTTCACGGATGTCCTCATACGACTACGACATGATCATTATTGGTGGAGGGGCAGCCGGCCTGACCGTGGCAGCGGGGGCAGCGCAGCTCGGAGCCAAAACCGCGTTGATCGAAAGGGAGAAATTGGGAGGGGATTGCCTATACTATGGCTGTGTCCCAAGCAAGACGCTCATCAAGACGGCAAAGGTGTATCATTATGCCAGAAACCTGAAGGCATTTGGCTTGCCGCAGGTGGACGTGCCTCCCTGCGATCTGAAATCGGTCATGGATCATGTCAGGAACGTAATCGACAAGGTGGGCGTTCACGATTCTGTTGAGCGGTTCGAGGAAATGGGCGTTGAAGTTATCATTGGAAACGCAGAGTTTTTGTCGGATCGTGAAGTCGCCGTCAACGGAAAAACGTTATCCAGCAATCATTTTACCATAGCCACCGGAAGCAGCCCCATGGTGTTCCCTATCGAGGGGCTGCAGGAGACCGGTTTCATCACGAATGTTGAAGTCTTTTCCTTGGAGACGCTTCCTGGCCGGCTCGTTGTCCTGGGTGCAGGTCCCATTGGCGCAGAACTCGCCCACGCGTTTGTCAGGTTGGGAAGCAAAGTGACACTGATTGATATCCTGGAACGGCCCCTGAGCTTTGAAGATGAGGACATGGCCGAAGTCGTGATCAAGCAGATGATTCATGACGGCATTTCCCTCCGGATGGGCTCAAAGGCAAAAAAAGTCTATCAGGACGGGAACGATAAAGTCATGGTCATCGAGGGAAAAAATGGGAAGGAAGAGGCGATCAAATGCGATGAAATCCTGGTTGCCACCGGCCGAAAGGCAAATGTTGAAGGGCTCAGACTGGAGGCTGCGGGCGTGGAATACACGAAAAAAGGCATAGAGACCGATCTCCATATGCAGACGAGTCAAAAGCACATCTATGCCGCAGGAGACGTGAACGGTAAATTCCCGTTCACGCACATTGCGGGGGCGGAAGGGTCCGTCATTGTGAGAAACGGCATCATGCATGTTCCTGGTAAGATCAACTACAATATGACTCCATGGGTTACCTTCACGGATCCTGAGGTCGCATCGATCGGGTACAACGAGCAGCGCGCAAAACAGGACGAAGTGGAATACGACGTTCATTCGGAAACATACGAAGAAATCGACCGCGCATTGGCGGAGAGCGAATACCAAGGAAAGATGAAGATCCTGACAGAGGCAGGGTCTGACAAGATTATTGGTGTGCAAATTGCAGGACTTCATGCCGGCGAGCTGATCGGTTCGTCCATCCTTGCCGTGAACAAGCATATGAAACTGTCCGACCTGGCCACTCCGATTTTTGCCTATCCAACGCTCTCAGAGATCCACAAAAAGACCGCCGGCAAGTACTATGCACAGAAGATCTTCAGTCCCAAAGTCAGAGGTATTTTGAAATTTATTTTCGGTTATCAAGGGTGATTTGGGAGGCAATCATGAAGCTGTTGCGCCAGTCCCTGTTCTTTTGCTTTTTGTCATCTTTCCTTTTGCTGAATTTTTCGGGCCTCTCACGGGCAATGGATACAGTCGACAACTCCCTGTATGCAGAGTTGCTCAGCAAGAACGTAAAAGACGGGGTCGTGAGCTATCAAGGTTTTAAGAATGAGGAGAACCAGCTTGATGCGTATTTGAAGGTGTTGGAGCAAACCGACACGAGCAAGCTATCGAGGGATGAGCAGCTCGCCTTTTACATAAACACCTACAATGCAACGACTATCAAGTTGATTCTGAGTACTTATCCCGACATAAAATCGATCTGGGACTTGGGCGGCAGGTTTTTCAACAAGCCCTTTGACAAGGAGATCGTTCGCATTGAAGGAAAAACGATCAGCCTGGATGATCTGGAGCATGGCATTATTCGTCCTCGCTTCAAGGAACCAAGGGTCCATTTTGCCGTGAACTGTGCCTCCAAGAGTTGTCCACCCATTATTTCAGAACCATATCAGGGAAGCTCTTTGGATCAGCAGTTGACTGCTGTGACACGCGCTTTTCTCAACGATTCTGAGAAAAACTATCTTGATGGGAAAAAACTTTACGTCAGCAAAATCTTCAAATGGTTTGCCGAGGATTTCAACGATGACGTGGTTGGCTTTTTCATAAGGTTTGCTGACGAAGGTACGAAAGAACAGCTGACAGCAAACAGGGACAAGATCAAAGTCAAGTACCTCGATTATGACTGGTCCCTGAATGGGAAATGATGACATTACAGGAGGCGTGCGTCACATGAGCACGGAT
>JAQBAU010000013.1:0-6236 GCA_032126655.1 Desulfobacterales bacterium | reverse complement strand
CTTCCCGTTAGCGCGAATTCATGAATAAAGCAATAGGCGGGCCAACTAGAAATTCATAACTATTTCAAAAAGATATCAAGATAGGGGCCCCCAGTTGGCGTTGGTTAAATACACTTTGGTAGGATTTTTCAACAATAAGCAACATTTGTGTGTGAAATGCGCCTGTTGAGAGAGGGGAATGTAAAACTATCACGTCAACATCTTAATGAAATTCTCAAACAGAACGTCAAACTGTTCGTCCAGAAGGACCTCCAGCTCTCGGGCGGTCCTGATCATGTCTCCCGAGTCAATTGAAGCTGACTTGGATAACCATTCCTGATCGTTCTGAAGCCAGGTTCTTATGTCATCCACACTGGCAGCATGGTTGTCAAACTGGAGTCCGATCAAATGGGGCCGGCCTTCGACAGAAATGGCCTCTACCTGACATTGGGGAGAAGTTGCGAGAACCTGTATGATCTTGGGTACGGGCGGAAACACTGCCTGGGAGTGCCACTTGAACAGGGGGAAGGTGTCAGGAAGTCGATCAAACAGCGGATGCTGGACACCAGCCTTTGTCAACAAGCCGTGGGTAAACCCCACGCTGAGAGTATAGTTCGGGCCGATACTGGCACCCAATGCCTCTGCCAGGAGCTGGTGCCCGAGGCAGAATCCCAGGTACGGCATGTCCTCCTCCAAAACCTGACGGATCACCAGTTTTTCATCCTTGAGAAAGGGATACTCCCTTTCCTGATCCACATTGGGACTCCCACCCAACACAACCAAACCGTCGTACGAGCGGACATCGGGTATCGGTTGATGCGAAGTCTCTGCCACGTGGAACTTAACCCCATGGCTTTCTGCTGAACGCAGGAGGTGCCTGCCCGGTCCCTCCCAGGGCATGTGTTGGAAGACAAGAAGGTGTTTGGTCATTCTTCTGGAGCCTGGATAGATTGAAGTGCCCGCCCGCCGTCGACAGGCAGGCGGGCACCAAAGGAGGAGCGGAACGTGACCCGTCCATGATGGGTTTACATGATGGGCAAATACTTATCTATCTCATACGTACTCACGTGAGTCCGGTAGGCATCCCACTCGATTTTCTTGTTTTCTACAAATTTGTCGAAAATGTGATCACCCAGGGTCTCGCGCACCAATGCGCTCTTTTCAACCTCCTGAATCGCTTCAAAGAGGTTCCCTGGCAACGAATCAATACCAGCGCGGTCCCGCGCAGCTTCATCCATCTCATAGATGTCCTCTTCCACGGGATCGGCAAGGGGGTATTTCTCATCGATCCCCTTCAACCCGGCAGCCAGCATAACGGCGAAGGCCAGGTACGGATTGCAGGTTGCGTCAGGAGACCGGAACTCGATGCGTGTGGCCTTCTCCTTGCCCGGCTTGTACATTGGCACCCGCACCATGGCTGAGCGGTTCCGCCGGGCCCATGAGACGTACACCGGGGCCTCGTAGCCCGGAACAAGACGCTTGTAGGAATTGACCCACTGATTGGTAATGGCTGCCATCTCCCGGGCATGCTTCATAATGCCGGCTATATACGACTTGCCCTCGGCTGACAGATTGTACTGATCACTGGCATCGAAGAATGCGTTTTTGTCGCCCTTGAATAGGGATTGGTGCGTGTGCATCCCGCTCCCGTTCTCGCCAAAAATCGGCTTCGGCATGAACGTGGCATAGAATCCGTTCTTCCTGGCAATCTCCTTGACCACAATTCTGAGGGTCATGGTCTTATCAGCCATCTTCAAGCCTTCGTCATAGCGCATATCAATCTCATGCTGACTTGGAGCGACCTCATGGTGGCTGTATTCTATCTGGATTCCCATATCCTGGAGCGCAAAGATGGTCTCTCTCCGCAAATCGCTCCCCATATCCAAGGGCCGCGCATCGAAGTATCCGCCCCGATCAATGACCTTGGTGCCCTCGTTGTCTTCAAAGTAGAAATACTCAAGCTCCGGCCCCAAATTTAGCGTATATCCCAGGTCTGCCGCCTTCTTCAAAATGCGCTTAAACACGTATCGGGGATCGCCCTCATAGGGCGTCCCCTCAGGCTGCAAGATATCACAGAACATCCTGGCCACTGGCCTGTCTCCGGGCCTCCACGGCAGGAACTGAAAGGTGGTAGGGTCTGGCTTGGCGATCATGTCGCTCTCTTCAATCCGGGCAAACCCCTCAATGGATGAGCCATCAAAGCCCATCCCCTCGGTCATGCCGTCCTCCAGTTCAGAGGGTGTGACGGCAAAGCTCTTCAAAATCCCCAGGACGTCTGTAAACCAGAACTGGATGAAACTGACGTTCTGTTCCTTGACGACCTTTACGACATCCTCAACCGTCTCGCACAACATCTTCTTTCTCCTCGACTAATGTTTTTGGATTACTGTAACCGTAACAACTACAATGGAGTGTTGGAGTACTGGACAACAAAACGGGGTCATGACGTAAGCACGCAAGGCATTTCCCCCGTAGACCTAACTTGTGCCCTGACGTCTATGCCAGCTTTTTTCTTTACCATCACTCCACTACTCCAGTACTCCAGGCTCTTGACACTCCAGTACTCCAGTTGTTCCATTCTTTTATCTGTATTCCCGGAAGTCCACGCCATGTCTTTTGGCCTTGTAGGCAAACTTCCGCTCCGTTGTCTGGACCGTCTGTGCCGCCTTTGCCATATTACCCCGTGTCGTCTTCAGCGCGTCCACGATCATCTCCCGTTCCAGGTTTGCCACAGCGTCTTCCAAAGACCGATCCGGCAACGTGTCAGACTCTTCTGCTGTCTGAACGGTGGGAGGCAGGTGATAGCTGTGAATGGCCCCCTCTTCGCAAAGCAACACAGCCCGCTCGATACAGTTTTCAAGCTCTCGAACATTCCCGGGCCAGTGGTACTGCATGAGCATATCGATGGCCGGGGTGGAAAAGCGGCGGATGTCCTTCTGGTTCTCCTTGGCATATTTCTCTAGAAAGTGGTCCGCCAACATCAGTACATCGGTCTTGCGTTCTCTCAGTGGGGGCATGTAGATGGGAAAGACGTTCAACCTGTAATAGAGGTCCCCCCGAAAGGTTCCTTCCTCCACAGCCTGCTCCAAGTTCTTGTTCGTGGCTGCAATCACGCGAACATCTGCTTTGATTGTCTCATATCCACCGACCCGCTCTAACTCTCTTTCCTGAAGGACTCTCAAAAGCTTCACCTGCATGTCTGGATCGATGGAACCGATCTCGTCCAGGAAAATTGTCCCCTTGTTGGCAAATTCAAACTTGCCTCGCTTCTGACGTATCGCCCCTGTAAATGCCCCTTTCTCATGGCCGAAGAGCTCGCTTTCAACAAGACTCAAGGGCAACGCAACACAGTTGACCTTCACAAAAGGACTTTTTGACCTCAGGCTGTTGTAGTGGATGGCATTTGCAGCCAGCTCTTTGCCGGTGCCGCTCTCCCCGCGAATCAGGACCGTGGCATTGCTCTTGGATACCTGGGAGATCATTTGAAAGACCTCCCGCATCTTGTTACTATTCCCCACAATATTAGTAATTCGGTATTTATTGGAAAGCTCTTGTCTAAGCCTCCGGTTCTCTTCCCTTAGCTGCTCCTTTTCACGTTGGATGTTTTCCAGATTGATAACATGCTGTGCAACCATCGAGGCAATGATGGAAAGAACCTCCTTTCCCCGTTTCAATGGGAAAGACTCGTCAAACAGCCGATCAACACTCAGGGCGCCCACCACCTGGTTCCCCTTCTTCACAGGAACACAGATGAAGGAGAGTTCTTGATCTTGAAAGGCTTTCCTCGTGGCTGTGCGATTCAAGAACAGCGGTTCTTCACTGATCTTGGGCACCACTACAGCCTTGCCAGTTTCAATGACTCGACCGGTAATCCCCTCTCCCAATTTGTACTTTCCCCTTTCTATCCCTGCTTTGGAAAGACCGTGTGCCACTTGGATGCTGATCTCATCGCGGAGAGGGTTAAGAATCGTGACGGTTCCCCGCATCATCTCCATTTTATTGGATAGAATATCGAGGACCTGGTAAAGGGATTTCTTGAGGTCCAAACTGACATTGAGCGCGTTGCTTATTTCATAAAGAAGGGTATGTTCTTCGGTTTTTTTCATTCACTTGCCAGCCCCAGTAGGGTTCAACACAGCAGGGTTTTGTGTGGTTAAATGGTTAGAACGAAACAGACGAAAAAGCAAGAGCGAAACGGGAGTTGGCCGTAACCAAAGAAACAGTATGGAGTAGGCAGTAGGGACTGTATGAACATACGCATATTCCACTGCCTACTGTCTACTGCTTACTGCCTACTTCTTTTGCAAGCGAGGTCGATGTGACGCCCAAGTTCAGTATTACGCTTTTGCCTTTGCTCGTTTGTATACTCGGGCTGCCTTAATGAATGAGGCAAACAGTGGATGGGGGTCCATGGGCCGGGATTTGAACTCCGGATGAAACTGACACCCGAGAAACCAGGGATGATCGGCAATTTCCACAATCTCAACCAATTGCCCGTCCGGAGAAGCGCCCGTTACAACAAGGCCTGCATCTTCCAGTCTTTCCTTTAAGTCATTGTTGAATTCATACCGGTGCCGGTGTCTCTCCGAAATCTCCTTTGCTCCATAGGCCTTGAAGGCCACAGAGTCCTCCTTCAGGACACAAGGATAGGCACCTAATCTCATCGTTCCTCCCTTGTCCGAGGTAACGTCCCGCCTTTGAATGCTCTGCGTTTGGTAGTCGAACCACTCGGTCATGAGGTAGATTACCGGAAAGGGTGTGGCCTCATCGAATTCTGTGCTGTGGGCCCCTTCCATTCCTGCAACGTGGCGAGCATATTCCACGACCGCCATCTGCATGCCGAGGCAGATGCCGAAAAAAGGCACCTTTTCTTGCCGGGCAAACTGTACAGCCATGATCTTTCCCGGTATGCCCCGCTCACCAAAGCCACCGGGCACCAGAATCCCGTCAGCCGCACCCAAGCGTTCCGCACAGCTGGAGTCATCTATGGTCTCTGAGTCCACGAAATCAAGGGTCACCCTGCAATCGTTGGCAATGCCTCCATGGCAGAGTGCTTCGTTGAGGCTCTTGTAGGACTCCCGAAGGTGGATATATTTGCCCACGATCGCAATGGTAACCGCATGTTTTGGGTTTTTCACCCTGTCAACGAGACGTTCCCAGCCTTCCAACTTGGGGGCCCTGGTCCAGATATTCAGAAGCGATACAATCTTGTCATCGAGGCCCTCCTTGTGAAAGACCAGAGGGACTTCGTAGATCGTTTCAACGTCTTTTGCAGTGATGACCTGGTCCACTGCAAGGTTACAAAACAGGCCTATCTTTGCCTTGATCTCTTTGGACAGGAACCGATCCGTGCGACAAAGCAATATGTCCGGCTGGATACCGATGCTGCGCAGTTCTTTGACACTGTGCTGCGTTGGCTTTGTCTTGACCTCTCCGGCCGTGGCTATGTATGGGACCAGAGTCAGGTGAACATAGAGCACATTTTCCTTGCCTACATCTGCCTGGAATTGCCTGATCGCTTCCTGAAAGGGGAGGCTCTCTATGTCCCCAATAGTGCCTCCTACTTCAACGATGACCACATCGACGTCCTTTGCCACTGACCGAATACTATCTTTGATCTCATCAGTAATATGCGGAATGACCTGCACGGTTCCCCCCAGGTAGTCACCGCGGCGTTCCTTAGCTATAACCGAATCATAGATCTTGCCGGTGGTGAAGTTGTTACCACGACCCAGCTTTGCGTGTGTAAACCTCTCATAGTGGCCCAGATCAAGGTCGGTCTCGGCGCCGTCGTCCGTCACAAAGACCTCTCCGTGCTGAAATGGGTTCATGGTGCCCGGGTCCACGTTAATATACGGGTCGAGCTTTTGAAGGGTAATGGTGAGTCCTCGACTCTCCAAGAGTGCCCCAATGGCAGCAGAAGCAAGCCCTTTGCCCAGGGACGAAAGGACCCCGCCGGTCATGAAGATGAACTTGGTTGGGCTAGACATAAGAACAAAAACCCCCTGTTCAATTGTTCATTGTTGAAAGTGCCTAGAGTGCCTAAAGTCAAATGCATGGCGCATGGCGAATAGGGCATAGCGTTTCTTCATCTTTCGCGCTCTGCGCTATGCTTTTTAATTGCGCCTGACGGCTTGGCACGAAGTGCCTCTTTTCAAGCCGTCAGGCGCAACCCCGGCGCAAAACATCCCCGCAATCCGCATTCCGCATTCGTCTCATTCGTGTATCGTAAACCTGGCGTCCACGGCCACCGACCC
>JAQBAU010000012.1:0-52806 GCA_032126655.1 Desulfobacterales bacterium | reverse complement strand
TATTCCTTCTTTTTTTGCCCAATGATCCCCCACTTGGGTCCAGGTCCCGGGGGCTGGATACGATGCAATGACGACCCCTATGGCCTGTCATAATGTCCACGGCGCGGCTGGGGTACTAATCTCAAGTACTATCAGTGGCAGTATATATCTGCCGATATCTCGCAAAAGGGCCTTATTGAAACTCATCCTCCCCCCTTTCACACTGGCTACGGCCATCCATAGAAAGAGTTTTCCTATGGTAACCTGTTTATAGGAGCTTTCCATGAGCGTGAAGTATCGGAGGAAGAGAAGATAACTAAGGGCAGGCGTCAGCGGCATCACGGACACTTTTTATCTTCCTAAAAAGTGCAGGATAGCCCCGGGTAAAAAGACAATGATGGCAAGGGCCACCTCCAATATAATCAAATCAATCAGCAGTGCTGCAAGCCTTCTTGAGAATTCAGGATAATGTCGACCTACACGTTCCATGATCTTCTCCCTTCACCCTCTCTCTAGTCTGAGTTTTCTCGGGGAATCTCCCTGTAGCCCCCACCAGTAGAAGCCTCTATCAAACGTTCCGCTTTTTTGCAGCACGGCTTGGCCAAGATCGGTAGATCCGTCCAGAATACGAGAAGGGGCCTGGCAGTGCCAAGGCCCCTTCGTTCGTGGGCATTTTTCTGGTGCCGGAGGTCGGAATCGAACCGACACGGACGCAAGGTCCGGAGGATTTTGAGTCCTCTGCGTCTACCAATTTCACCACTCCGGCCCAGTTGCTTTCATAGGAAAGGGCGTGTGCGTTGTCAACAGAATTATTGCCGCAGACGGTAAAGGCAGGCAGGGAAACCGACCGCTTAAACGGGAAGACCTCACAGTTTGGATATGCCTTGACACTGGGTGAAGATATCAATATACGTTAACGCAGTTTTTATACGGAAAACCAGCCCTTATATAGAGGAGTTACGCATGTTTGGCATGGGGATGCCAGAGATTATTGTGATTCTGGCTGTCGCGCTCATTGTCCTTGGCCCCAAGAAACTCCCGGAAATCGCCAAATCTCTCGGCCGGGGTATTGCCGAGTTCAAGAAGGCCACACAGGAGTTCAAGGAGAACATTGACGTAGACAACGACCTGCGGGAGGCGAGAGACACATTGCGAGAGGTCAAGGACGATCTTGAAGACACAGTGCGAAAGTCTGTGACGGAAACAGCCAAGCAGGAACCGGATGCCGTCGCAGATTACGATCTTGAGCACGCCGTTGAAAATGATGCAACGAAGCCCGCAGCAGAGCCTGCCGAGGACAAGCCTGAAAAAAATCCTGGATTGAAGGACCCCGCAAGCAATGGGTGACGACGAAAAACTCCCCTTCACTGCTCACCTGGAGGAGCTCCGCAGGCGCCTGATAATCTGTTTCGCCGCAATCGGCGTCGGCTTCGTCATCAGCTACATCTTCTCACGACGACTCTTTGAAATCCTTATGATGCCCCTTCTTTCTGCAATGCCTCCGGAAGAAAAACTCATCTACACCGGGCTCCCAGAGGCTTTTTTTACCTATCTCAAAGTCGCCTTCCTGGCAGGGGTTCTTCTTGCAATACCTGTCATCACATACCAACTCTGGATGTTCATTGCACCCGGGCTCTATGACAAGGAAAAGCGGTTCGTTCTGCCTATCGTGTTCCTCTCCTCAATTTTTTTTGTAGGCGGAGCACTCTTCGGCTACTTCGTTGTCTTTCCATTTGGATTCAAATTCTTCATGGGATTTGCATCTGATTATGTCAGGCCCCTCCCTTCCATGAGGGAATATTTGGGTTTTTCAGCCAAACTCCTTTTCGCCTTTGGCATCGTCTTTGAGTTACCTCTTTTTATAACCTTCCTGGCCAAACTCGGCATCGTGGATGTCCCTTTCCTGAAGGCCAACCGTAAGTATGCCATACTATTGTTCTTTGTATTTGCCGCCATTCTGACGCCGCCGGATGTGATCACACAGATCCTGATGGCAGGACCGCTGATTTTGCTCTATGAGGTGAGCATCATAGGCGCACGGGTGTTTGGAAAAAAGGCGGCAAAAAAGGATGCCGAGGAGCCCCAGGAAAGCGCAGGATAGGGGGTTTTCTCCTTGACACTAAACCCAATTTTTGGTAACAGAGCGCGTTCGAATAGAGTCATTTTTACTGTATTTAGACTTATTCTGAAAGGGGGTGAAAACAGCTTATGAAGAGATCAATGCTAGTATTGGCAGTCGCAGCCATGAGTGTGGTGTTTCTGTTTGCAGTTGTTAATGCCACTCAGGAGTGCGCTGAAACCATGACCATGGAGTCAAAGGTTTTCCCAGAGCACACGAAAGGCCTGGTCACATTTTCCCACAAGAAACACAACGCGGATTACAAGGTTCCATGTGCGGACTGTCACCATGCATACACAGACGGCAAGAACACGTGGAAAGAGGGTGATGCGGTCCAGAAGTGCGACGCTTGCCACACTGAGGCCAAAGCGCCGGCTGGGGCAGATGCACCCAAGCTGACCAATGAAGAGAAGATCCAGAAGTACTACTATTCAGCGATTCACGAGAACTGCGTAGCGTGCCACAAGGCTCTGAAGAAAGAAGCCAAGCCAACCGGCCCTACCACATGCAAGGAGTGCCATCCCGCTAAGTAGTAACAAAGAAAGAAACGTCAAGAATGGGGTAAGGACCATTTCAGGCCTTGCCCCATTTTTTTGTTCCGGCTACTTCTCGGCAGATAACGGAACGGAAGCGCGGTAGGAAATGCTGGCCGCAACCATCGCCTTGGCCCAGGAAGGGGTTCCCAGGGCATGCAAATGGCAATAGGTGGCCAGGGTTCTCTTGTAGCAAAGACCGTCACGCTTGCCCGCAAACCCGATTCCCCGTGTTACTTGGAAAGCGAGGTCCTCTGGTTTTCCCTGCCAGCTCAAGACACTTGAATAGTGAAACTCATGCCCTCGGACCTCAAGACCGGTTTCAAAATAGGGATTGGCCTTTTCCACCTCATAGACCGTGTAGCCGTGTCCCTCGGGTCGCTTTGAAAACCCAAAAACCACGGGAAAGACCCCAACCATGGGGTACGTCACCCCGTCAAACACGAGGCTCTCACCTAAATACATCAGTCCGCCGCATTCTGCGTAGATGGGAATGCCCTTTTCGGCCATACGACGCACATCGTCTCGAAATCCTTCGTTTGCCGACAGGATCTGGGCATGGGTTTCCGGAAACCCCCCTCCGATATAGAGACCGTCCAGGTCCGGAAGGTCTGGATCTGCTAGTGCACTTACCGTGACAACCTCGGCACCTGCGGCTTCAAGCGCCTCCAAATTTTCAGGGTAGTAGAACTGGAAGGCTGCATCCCGAATCACGCCAATACGCGGCGCTGGCATGGGTTTTTGCGACGGGGATGCTGCGTCATCACCAGATAGTTCAGACTTAACTCCCAGGTCAGGTGCCTTGCTGGCGATAGAAGAAAGCCTGTCAAGATCGAGATACTTCTCGGCCATCCCGGCTGCTTTTTCAACCGACTCGTCTGCCCAGTTGTGCTCAGGCGTAGGGACGAGTCCCATGTGTCTCTCGGGAAAGGCCTCCCCTTTCATCTTCGGTATCGCCCCAAGCACAGGGAGGGCGCAATATTGTTCGACCGTCTTGCGGATGATCGACTCGTGGCGGGCACCGGCTACACGGTTTAAGATAACGCCGCAAATATCGACTTCAGGGTCGAATTGGAGGCAGCCCAGGATCATGGCAGCCACGGTGCGGGTACTCTTGGTGCAGTCTATGGTAAGAACGACAGGGGCTTTAAGGAGCTTGGCCAGTTCCGACGTGCTGGTGCTCCCCTCAAGGTCGATTCCATCGTAGAGACCCCGATTTCCTTCGATAACTGCGAGGTCACTCGTCCTGGTGCGGCTTGTAAAGGAAAGGAGAATCTTATCGGTGGGCATCAAGAAGGTGTCCAGATTATGACAGGGGCGGCTGGCCGCCAAGGCCAGCCACCCCGCGTCAATAAAGTCTGGTCCCTTCTTAAAAGGGGCTATGACCATCCCGCGCTTGCGCCAGGACGCGATCAATCCAACTGAGACGATCGTCTTCCCCGAACCCCCGCGCAGGGCAGCGATTATGATCCGGGGAAAGGCCATGTTTACAGTTAGCTAATACCGAGAAACAACCCGGTTTGGTAAATGATCCGGGTCGTCTTCAAGAAAGCCGAAGACTAATCCTCGTGTTCGGCTGCAGCCTGCTTGCCGGCGCCCTTGAGCCCGTACAGGGTGGTGCTCCCGCTCGACCAGTACTCAAGGGTTTCATCCCGGACCATTTCATTCACCAGGTTCTTCACAGCCCTTACTTTTTCGTCGGGCAACATGTTGTAGAAGTCCTTGAGATAGAACTTCGATTTGCCCTTCTTCGCTGCAAGCGTGTCTAAAATGAGCTGCTTGGATGCATCTGTGTCCATCTATGTCCTCTTTTCGGTTTAGGTAAATTTGAACTGGGTCGTCTGACGCCACGTGTAATAAGCCGGGTCACGGAAATCGTCAATGAGATGATGGCTAAAGGGAAGACCTGTCTTCTCAAAGAACTTCTCCCAACCGATCCGTTCGGCCCAATCACCAAGGCGCTCATACTTGTTTGCATCAGCGGCATACACGTCAACGATCTTCTTGATCGCATCGGTCACCTCTGGCCATCTAGGGGTGTTGTTCGGCAAATAGGGCACAACCACCTTGGAGAACTTTGGTGCACTGACACGGTTCGATATCTTGCCGCCGACCATCAAGACCACGCAGTCACCTTCGGTATCCGCCAGAGGCATGGACGGACACATGGTATAGCAGTTGCCGCAGAACATGCACCGCTCATTTTTCACCGAGACACTGTTCAGCTTCTGACCGCCAACTTCCACCTTGGCCGGCTTGATAGCTGCCGTAGGACAGGCTGCAATGGCAAGGGGAATCTCGCACATCTTGTCCAGATATTCGTGGTCCAGCAAGGGCGGCTTGCGGTGGTAGCCCAGGATGGCAATATCCGAGCAATGGACCGCACCGCACATGTTCAGACAACACGCCAGTGAAACCTTCACCTTGGCCGGCATCTTCATGCTGGTGAATTCGTCAAAGAGCACGTCCATGGTCGCCTTGACCGGACCCGAAGCATCCGTGGCCGGGGTGTGGCAATGGACCCAGCCCTGGGTGTGCACGATGTTTGTGATCCCTGCACCGCTCCCGCCAACTGGGAACTTAAAGCACCCGCCGGCCTGTTTCCGGCTCAAAAGATCTTCTTTCAGGGCCGCTACCTTGTCTTTGCTGTCCACCATGAACTCAACATTGTTCCTGGTAGTGAACCGGAGATAGCCGTCGCAATGCTTGTCGGCGATCTCACATATCTCACGGAGGTGAGATACGCTCATCAGACGGGTACCGCCCACTCGCACGGTGTAACACTCATCTCCCGTTTCAGACACATGAACCAGGACTCCTGGCTCAAGAATCTCGTGATACAGCCACTTGCCATAGTTATTCTTGATGACTGGAGGAAAAAACTCATCGGGTTTCCTCGGTCCAATATCCGTAATTCTGTTTTCCATCGGTTTTGCTGGATTGTATCCAGATGATATAAAAGCCATTCCGCTTCACCCCCTATCTCTTATGATATTTTCTGAACTCGTTGATGTCTCGTTTCCAGCCGCCTTCAACTTCCTCTTCCTTCCAGAAGACGTATGGATTGGATCGAGGCTCCTGAACCATCTGCGGAACCGCCTTAAAACCGGTCACTTCCAGCAGTTTCTGCATGCCCTGGCGCTTGATCAGCTCACCGAGGCGCTCGCGGTTCTTGCCTTCTTCCATCCACCAATCCCAAATGGGCTCAACAACCTGCTCCTTGATCTCATCATACGGCGCTTCTGCTTTTATGAAGGGCACGATGAGTGTGCCCATCTGGGCACCGTCAAGGATGGGGGCCTTGGCACCAGCCAGAACGCTGCAACCCGTGTCTACCCCCGGCCTCAGGGCCCTGGGCATGACAGCGATGCAGTGCATGCACCGGGTGCATTCCTTGTCGTTGAGGGAAAGCTTCTTGCCGTCCCAAGCCATGCAACCGGTGGGGCAAATGTCTATGACCTCTTTCTGGATGTCAAACGGACCCCAGTCTCGACTCGCATGGGCTCCACCATTGGGGGCCAACTCTCCACCGGCATAAGCCGCTGCCGCCTTTTGATCGATGCGGATTTTGTCCCTCCAGGTCCCGATAAAAGACAAGTCAGACCTGGCAATGGAGGCCACACAGCAGTTGGGGCATCCATCGAACTTGAACTTGAACTTGTAGGGAAATGCGGGCCTGTGCAACTCATCCTGATACTCCATGGTAAAGTTGTAGCATATGTCCTGCGTGTCCATACAGGCCCACTCGCAACGGGCTTTTCCTATGCAGCAGGATGGCGTCCTGAGGTTAGACCCCGAGCCGCCAAGGTCCTGATTCAGGTTATGGGTCAACTCGTAGAATATCTCTTCCAGTTGGTCTGTGAAGGTCCCCAGGAAAACGATATCCCCTGTAGACCCGTGCATGTTGGTGAGGCCGCTGCCACGGAATTCCCAAAGGTCACAGAGTGCCCCCAGAAACTCGGTGCTGTAGAACTTGCTCGCGGGTTGGTTGACACGAATGGTGTGAAAGTGGGCCACGCCCGGAAACATCTCAGGCTGGTCGCAGTACCGACCGATAACGCCGCCGCCGTAGCCGAACACACCCACGATACCGCCATGTTTCCAGTGCGTCCGTTTGTGCTCGAAGGACAACTCGAGGATACCCAAGAGGTCCTCACAAATATCCGGATTCACCTGATATTCAACGTTGTTCTCATTCTTCTTCCTGGATTCGGCCTCGCGCTTAATGTCAGTCACAAAGCTCGGCCAAGGACCGGTCTCCAGTTGATCCAGCAGTGGGGTTTTGTGCTTAAATTCCATTATCCTACCTCCATTCTTTCTCTATCATCATTTCATACAATATAAAAAAGCGTTACCCCATTCTCCTCCAAGATAAAGTCCCCTCTCACCTCCTCTCAGTCTGGTGATTCTGTGTTGTCAAAGATTAGCAAAAATAGTGAAAAAAGAATATGTTACAGTGACCTGGGAACAAACATCCAGACACGCTTGCGCAGACGCTCTATATAGTCTGATTCATTCATTTTGTCAACAAAAAAAACCCTGGATTATGCGGTGGACCTGTCTCCTTTTGGTTGTGAGGGAAAACAAAGCCGCCCCGGCTGTCAAGAGGGGTGCTAATTGGCTCCACGGGAAGGGAGAGATGCTCTCACAAACCGCCTAAATCTTGAAGGGTTGAGTAGAATTTCGAAGTGTGTTTTTCGAGATGGTTTCTAAGGACGGGTATGTCCGGCGCCGATTGATCACACGCATCAACAAGGGTGTGGAATCCGCGTGACAATTCTTCTACAGAAAAAGGCTTGATATCCCGGATGAACGCGTCGAGAAAGCCACCCGGAATGACCCCTCGTTGCTCCTTGATCCTGAGACCTTCCATGAATCCCTCCAGGGTCGCTTGAACGCATCCGTCATTTGCCCATGCCACCGCACCCACGCCATCCAAACGGTCCAGGCGCATCCTCAAAGAGAGGTTCAACAGAAAGAAGAGCAAAGCATCGTGGACCGTAACCCCCTCGGAACTGTCTAGCATAGGAGTGTATTGCCTGGCTGTTATGAGTTTCACTTCTAAGGATCTCCCTTCTGCCTTCACCACGAAATCACCGGCTGCATGGTGCCATGGAAAGATCTGTTCAAAGGTCTCCACATCATAATACCGGGTCAGTATCATAGCAGCCTGACGGTATATCTCCCGAGTCTGCGAGTCAGACAGGTAGAGGTGACCCCCGCCTGCATCCCAAAGGGCAATTCGCTCTGAACCGCTTTTCGGATCAACTGAGAGATGGAATTCATAATATCCCTCAAACCAGTCTGCCAGGAACATGAACATGGGGGGAAGGGAAGCTTCGTCTTGGAAGTATGTCCTCGGCAGATAAGGGAAATCATACCTCCTGTTCAGATCCTGCAAGACTTCAAACTCACGGGACAGCCTGGCCTTTCCCCTTGCCGTGACTGCCACATTCATCACAAAGGCGGCAATGGTGTCAGGCAGTACAACTTCGATTTTCGCCGGGTGGTAGTCACTGCCGTGCTTTTCAGCGTAGATCAGAATTCGGTCAATGTCGGACAGGAATATGTCTCGTTCCAGTTGCCTGGTTGTGGCCTTCATCAGGGATGCATAACTGTCATTTGATATAACAGCAGCTATCCCTTTGAAATACTGTCCATAATTGAGAGTAAGATCACCAGGAATGGTGTCCCCGCGCCGTGTCAGGCGCATAGGGGCTTGAGACGTGGAATCGTCTAAGGGAACGTGACCGTCTGGGGATGGAACCAGGTAAGTAACGTTGGGTGGGGGAGCTTTGGTCAAGGGTGTTTTGACTCAATAGATCAAAAAGGTAAACTTAGAAGCCTGGCCCCAATTGGAGTAATGGAGTACTGGAGTGATGGATATAGGAGAAAACAAGGAGTTGTTCGGCTATTCCTACCCAATACTCCAGCACTCCAATACTCCATCACGCCGTATGGACGGCAAAGATCAAACCCCATCCAAAGCCACTGTTCTTGCATGACCACACGATAGCTGAAAGGTCTGCCTACCGATACGGTTCCAACTCCTTCAAGAACTCGGGCTTAACATCAAATCCATGCTGCAGTGCCTTGTCGCAGTGCTCAATGGCTTCCTTATGCGCTCCCTTCTCAAAATACGCCAATGCAAGGTTGTTGTGTGCAACGGCAAAAGTGGGGTCAAGCGCCAAGGCCCTCTCAGAAGCGGCGATCGATTCGTCCAGCCGGCCAAGCATAAAATAAGCACTCGCAAGACTGCTGTGGGCCTGAATAAACTGCGGATTCAGGGAAACAGCTTTTTCCAGGGGTTCAAGAGCTTTGTCCGGCTGACCTTTCTGTAAGTAGACAAAACCCAGATTCCCGTAAGCCTGTGAGAACTTGGGTCTGACCTTGACAGCCTGCTCGTTGTACCTGATGCAGTCATCCAGATGTCCTTTGTACATGGAAATCCCACCCAGAGCCACATAGGCCTCTCCCAGGGTGGGGCTGGCATCCACGGCTGCTATAAGCTCCTCAGCGGCCTCGTCCCATTTCTGTTCTTTGATCAGGCCAATCCCAAGGTTGTAATGCGTGGTCCCGCATTCAGGACTGGTAGACAGGGTATTGATTTGTTCCTCAATGTATTTCTTGGTTGTCTTTTCTTCCTTCTTTGGCTCTGCCATAGTGCTCCTTTACGTAAACGAATCGTTGGGTTTTCATCTGTGCATACGTACTTCGTAGCAAACGTCCCCAGAGTTGTCAATATTGCCTCGTTGGCTTCACGCGCTCTTGCGAAATGTCGTCGCCATCCATTCGCCCTCTTTCTCTTGCCGGATCAACATGAACCCGTTTTCAGCATAGACTGAACAAAGGGGTTCAAATGCCGCCTCCTTGAAACCGGACAGGACTAGTAGCCCATCTTTTTCCATTCTGTTTGAAAAAAGAAGTCCAAACTTCTTCAATGTGGGATGAGCCAAATTGGCAACAATCATTTGAAAATGGGTCGTCAATTCCTCCAGAGAAGAATCTGAAACGGTTACCTGCGCGACAAGGTCGTTCAACCGGATGTTATGAGTGGCCTCGAATATGGCACTCGGGTCGATGTCAACAGCGACCACTTCCTGGACGCCGAGCTTGGTCATGGCAATGGCCAGAATGCCTGAGCCCGTACCCACGTCAAGCCCCTTAAAAGGGGTCCTTTGCAACACGCGGTGAGGCTCGGGCAAGGCAGCGTCCAATGCTCTTAAGGCCAGAGCAGTGCTCGGATGGGCTCCACTTCCAAACGCAGCCCCTGTTGCGATGTCGATCACGACCTCACCGGTCTGGGGCCTGTACACCTTGTCAGGAGGTTTGATCACAATCCTTGTAGAAACCCGAATCGGTCTGTCAAAGGACCTTTCTAAATAGCTCGTGCCATAGAGATATGTGTAGCTGAGTTCTCCCTGGCTAACAAGATCCCTGATGGCGAGTTTGATGTCTTCCCTGTCAAAGCCGGTGGCCACGGCAACTGCCTTTCCAACTTCGCCGGGGGTCATCTTTTCACTGGCCTCAATGACTGTGTTGTATATGATATCTCTTAATGCTTGATTCATGACTCAGAGACGTTCGCCGTGTTTCCAACATACAGAGAATCCGAAAGATTGCCACCTGTCCCAGTCAAAGAGCTCTCACCAACCGGAGGGTAAGCTGTAGGGCTTTACAGCATGGCCTGGGTTCTTGCATCAAGCAGGTCTTCTTCCCTTTCAAGGTATGTTTCAATGGGGAGGGCCAAGCTTGCAGCCAGCTTCACCCGAAGGTCTGCAAGCGTGACATTGTGGGGCAACCCCATCTCTTTCATGAGTTCCTCTGATTCCTCCAACCTGTTTATTTCGAAAAGTGCTTCAGCTCGGATCATCTGTTCCATCTGTCCGTCTTGCCCCCCCTCATCCAGAAGCTTTAAAGCCTCCTGGGGCTGGCCGTTTTGGCGAAATATGTGCGCCGCGTGGGTATAAACCACGGCGTTGTCTCGGAGCGTCTCGGCGACATCTCTGGCCAGGTCCATGAACCCCAGCTTAAGATAAAGGTTCACGAGCATGAGGGCATCAGCCATGTCTGTCTTCTGTCCACTCATGTTGGTTGTGCGAAGCACTCTATAATAGAGGTTGATGTTATGTTGGCGCAACGCTGCCAAGTCCTCTATCTGGTAGCCATTGCGCGGTGCCTCGTTATCGAGGTCCTCATAACCTTCCACGGCCACTGGCTCCATGGTGTGGTGCAGATGAATCCGAAACGTGATAGCTTTCCCTGCCAGTGCAGTGCGTCCGTAATTGTCCGGAAAGGTCATGTCAAACCGGATGTCTTCCCCAGGACTCATTTCCTGAAGGTGCACCTCGAATTCAGGCAATAGCGTGCCCTCGCCAAGTACTGCTTCCTGAAACCTGCCGCATGTTGCCAACACGAGCCTGCCTTCCACAGAGCCCTGACAGTCGTAAATTACCTTGAACCCGGGACGGGCTTTCTCGTGACTCACATTGAAACACAAGAAGGGACCCCGAAGCAGTTCCTGCGCTCCGGGATCTTCTGAAAACTCCTTGCTCAGCAGACGCATGGAGTTTATTGCGGCACTATACTCCTCAAGGGCAAGATATATGCGGGCCAGCAGATATGCGGCCTCAGGTCGGTTTTTTAGAACGTCGCGATTCTCGGTAATAAAAGCTGCTCTGTGGAACAGGTTCTTCCCGGTGAGCACGTCCTCGGCAAAATCGTTTCGGTTGAGACGCCAGATCAAACTCATACGGTGGATATCATCCACCGACATGGTATCCGTTTCGTAGTCCCGGCACACGCTCAGATACGCTGGCCGCGTGCGGGGAAGAGGTCGGATCCCGTAAGCTGCAGGATCGTCATTCATAGGGGTGCCAAAGAAAAGGTGGGCCTGCTGCGATATAGAGTTGCTCTCTATGGCCACTCTGTTTTCCTTCACGAACTCAAGGGTAGCAGCAGCCTGGTCAAACGTCTCCCCCGGAAGCGCAAACATGCTGAAGAGTTCCACGTTGATACCTGCCTCCTGGGTCATACGGATCACCTCTGAAAGGCGTACCAGGTCAATGGGTTTGTTGATTCGGTCAAGCACTTCGGGGTTTGCCGACTCAAGTCCGAAAGCCACATTATCAGCGCCAGCCCGCCTGAGCAAAGAAACCAGTTCTTCATCTACTAGATCGTAGCGTGTCTGACACCAGAAGGTAACCCCGGGCACCTCCCTGAGGATCGCCTCGAGGAGGGTAACCAGGCGCTTTCGAGAAAGAGAAAAATTCGGGTCTGCAAACCAAAAAGCGGGCATTCCCCTCGATTTGAGGTATCTCATCTCCTCCACGATTCGCTCGATGGAGTGAAGCCGAACTCTTCGTCCACTCGCCTTTGGTGTGTAACAAAACGCACAATCGTATGAACATCCCCGGGAAGTCAGCATCACTGCCCGTGCCTTGTACCTCAAATCGATCAGGTCCGTCAGATAGGGAGAGGCGTATTCATCCAGATCTTTCGCGCCAAGCGCCGGACCCGTCTCTACCGCTTCATCCTCCTGCAAAAAACAGAGGCCAGGAACACGGGAGATCTCTGCCCCATTGCTCAGGGCCTGGGCGAGGCCCAGCATCACTTCCTCCCCTTCCCCCCTGCACAGGAAATCGACCTCTGGCATATGCCTGAGAGCCTCGGCCGGCATGAACGTCACCTGGGGTCCCCCGAGGATAACCTTGGAATCGGGCGATACCTTCTTGGTAAACTTGGCCCAAAGCCTTATCTGCTCAATGTTTTGCTGATATGCCGTGAACCCAACGGCAAGTGGTTGATCTTTGTGAATGACCTTTGCCAAATCCCGGGGTTTAAGAGGGCTGTTCGCCAAATCGCCCAGGATCTGGCCGGAGAAGCCGTGGTTCTTCAAATGGGCCAGGATAGTGGCCTCTGAGATGGGGATGGTGTCCGGGGACTCCACCGGGGCTGACTGGTTTACATGGATAAAAAGGAAATGATCAGACATGAGTCCTTACACACAAAAAATAAAGCGCCAGAGGCGCCATCGGATTTCAGTAATGAAAACAGTTGGTCGTGTCAAAAACGATTTCTTTGTTACTTCGTGCCCTCTTCTTTCAGAAGTTCCCGATACCAGCATGAGAATTCATACATCCCTTTGTAGCGGTCGTCATCATTAACGATTCCAAGACACATGTCCCAGACCCCCTGGCCGAAAGCATTGCTGTAGTCCTCACTTTCACAGTCTTGAAGAAATTGCCTGGCTAAGTCCCTGGCTGTGCGCTTTGTTTTGTCCGCGCGCAAATCGATCGGCTCCTTTGGTTCAATGAAGGGGTCCCATTTATCGTAGCCGGTCTTGTCCAAAATATGCTTCTGCCGTCGAGGCGACATGCTGTCAAAAATGCTTTTCTTTCTCTCTTCATCTTCAGGCGTTCGCTGAACCATCTAGAAATGCCCTCCACCCTCAAATCTTGAAGTACTCCGCGTCATAGGTCGTCATCAGAGTTGCTGAAACCGGCACAAGACTCATCTGCATCTTCAATCGGTCCGACCCGACCTCTTCAAGCAGCTCTTTAGACAACTGAATGAGACGGTCATTCACGTTGTCGAGGTTGACCGTCGGATAGGCTGTCCCTTCCTTGAAACCAGATTCTTTGCAGATATGGGGGGTTCCACCAATCGACGTGGGTATCCCATACACTCTGCAGGTAATTGGCCGCCTGGCATACAGATCACACACCTTCTCGTCATTCAGGAGTGGACACGCGACCCTTTCCTCAGCCAGGTACGAGAACACCTCCTCCGGAGGCTTCCCTTGTTGTATGTACATCTTCTGAAGCTTACGTTTTATCTTATAATACTCCCGATCAGCCTTTTCAGCCCGCATGACAATCGGTCGACGTTCCTTTCTGTTCAAGGACCTGTTGAAATGATAATTGATGTAGGCCGATTCAATAAGTGTGACATCAAAAACCGCATAACAGCAGTCACTGCAATGGATCTCGCACCGAACGCAGTCTTCATGGGCGTTTTGCATGGCACTGAAGATCTTGTCCACTTCGGCAACCAGAGCTTCATACCGGGCAAACGTCTTTGAAAAATCTAACATGATCATGCCTCACTGAGTGGTAGCTTGGGCACCTTGATAACAGACCGCAATTATAACTGTCAACGACCATTCGTCCGGATGCGTTTCGGCTGCTCGTCGTCGGAAGAATCATCTGTGTAAAGGCCCCTGTTGACAAGGGCACCTGTTTAGTTTATCCGCAATCAAACTAGTTTCCATCCACAAATGGCCATTTTCCGCAATCTCGGCTTCAATCTGCGGGATCGCTTGTGCGACGTACCAAATGTACGCCTCCGCGCAATCCCTTGATTTCCTTGACCTTACGGAAAATTCCTCATTTCTGGATTGGAAACTCAAGCTAGCACCCATCACCTGGAGACTGTATGAATCATTCTGACGAACGGCCGACAGCTCATTCCTTCATTGGTTATGAGCTTGAACACCAAGTCACACAGCATGGAACGGGGCAATTTGCCTGTTTTCCGGTGGAGCATTTCGATTTTGAAGATGCCCTTATCTATGTCCAGGAGCATCCTAACGACGATTTCATGCACAAGTACCTCCTTCACCTGGCAGGACAATTCGGGCCGAACCTCACACGCGAATTGATTCAAAGAGGGAAGGACGAAAGCGCGCACCTTGCAGCGATAATGTATGAAGTGTGTGTTCTCAATGACAGATTTCTTCCACTGAGAAGCAAATTCGACGACGTGGATGCCAAAACCCTAGCGCAGTATACGCCGTTGATCTTCATTAACTGGTCGCTGCAAGAAGAAATGGACGAGAAGGCTCACTGGCTTGGGCTTTTTTCAGACAATATCCTGCGGCACAAGCCTGCAAGGCGTGACAACGGAACAGCGTTTCCGATCCCGTTTGATCAGAAAGCTATGGACGCGTTGATGAGTCGGGTCATACCGATCAGTGCGTTGCTGGACCGTCCTGAAAGGGACACAACATCCGAACATACGGCTAACCAACTCAGCCCTGCAGCAACCCAGGCAAAGGCGATGGAAAGACTCAAGGCCATCGACTTCAAGCTTGGACCGGAAACGGAGAACCAGGCCAGCCTCAGTCCTTGCGCCCTTCAAATGCAATGGCTTCTGCATGTTCGCACCTCAGTGGGGAGAAACCATTGGGAACTGACAGGAGTCCAGACCAGCTATGGCAAGGGGCTTGGCACAGACCAGGCGAGAGCCTCATGTTTCATGGAAGTCGTTGAAAGAGTTTCATCATTTGCGAGCATTGATTCCCAGGCTGCGCTTCATTACAAAGATGGTCTGCGTTTGATCCAAGCCTGTTATGAAGATCTGAGAGAGAACGCTCATGAGGTATTGAACCCCAATGATATGAACCTTGAGGTACCTTATGAAAACCAACCTCTTTATTGGGTGCCTGCTCAAAGGGTTGATGAGCAGGGGACACATTTGACCCATGTGCCGGCTCAACTGGTCTTCCTCTTCTGTAATCTGGATGAAATCAGTCTCACAAGCGGTCCGCCATCCACCGGCCTGGCTTCAGGAAACACCATGGAGGAAGCCAAGCTCCATGCCTTGCTTGAGGTCATAGAAAGGGACGCGGAACGGGTTATGCCCTATTGTGAGGAGAGGTGTTTCCTACTCGAGTCGGATCTCCCCGAGGTTGAAGACATTTTGCAGCGTTCAGCCCAAGAGGGCCTCCAGGTCCAGTTCCTGGACATTACCACCGAATTGGGCGTTCCCTGCTACAAGGCATTTGCCCAGGGCCCTGGGGGCGAAATCCTGAAAGGATGTGCGGCCCATCTGGATGGAAAAAGGGCTGCTGTCTCTGCATTGTTGGAACTGCCATTCCACCCTTCGTGGTTCCGTCCTGTCCCAGCACTTCCCGGCGTAAAAAGGATGAAGGAAGACACCCTTTCAGACTACTCGTCGGGCAACGCAAGTCATGATTTGCGGCTCTTGGAAAGGCTGCTGATCACGAACGGGTACCAACCGATTTATGTGAACCTGACGCGGGAGGATCTCGACATCCCGGTCGTTAAGGCAATCGTGCCCGGCCTCGAGATGTTTGCAGAATTCGATGAGTTCTCCAGCCTGAGCCTTCGACAATTCGCCCACTACCTGAAGGTTCTCAAGTGACCGCACCAGGACCCCACCATTAGGCATACGCACAGAAATCGAAAAAATCCTCACAGAAATGACTTGACAACCTCAAGTCGAGTACCTAAATTGAGTTTTAAGCATATGCTTATAAAGGAGGCACCATGGCACGCCCCCAGAAAAGCCGTTTGGTGAAGATCGACCCGGAGATCAGCTATTTCAAACCCCGGGGCGTCCCCATGATCAATTTGGAACAGGTCCAGTTGACCGTGGATGAACTGGAAGCATTGAGGCTGGCTGACTTTTTGGGAAAGTCCCATGAGGATGCCGGAAAGCAGATGGGCGTGTCCCGGGCTACATTCGGGCGTATTGTTGAACAGGCAAGAAAGACTGTAGCAGATGCATTGATCCACGGAAAAGCCATAAATGTAGGGGGCGGGAATTACGAAAGGGTAGACAACACCGCGGATCGGGTCTTTCAGTGCGATAAGTGCGATTTTCGATGGGAAGAACCACGTGGCACAGGTCGACCCAAGAAGTGCCCTTCATGTGGCTGGAAAGCATTCCAACGCGTGAGGGAAAAAGGGTAAATGCTTTGCGGTCAAGATGCCGGTGACACAAGGATGACGGAGGGTTTTCCCCCGCCGCAACACAGGAAGAAAGGAAGCACAAAATGGCAAAACTGACACAGGATATGAAGGATGTCATGGAAAAAACCAGTGGCTATGCCATAGCCACTAGCACCAAGGATGGTACCCCAACGTGGTTCCCATACATTTCATCAAGATCCTTTCAGATGATGAGATCATGCTGGCCGATATCTTCATGAAGAAGACTTTTGAAAACATTCAGCAGAACCCGATCCTGGCTATTTCCGTATGGGATTGGGATGTAAAACCCCGCAAGGGGTATCAATTCAAAGGGACTCCCAGAATTGATACATCCGGCAAAATCTTCGACATGGCTGTTGAGATGGTCAAGGCTGAAAAGCCTGATCTGGCACCCAAGTCAGCCGTTATCGTGAAGATTACAGATATCTTTGTCACCAGTCCTGAGCCCAATGCCGGCAAGAACATCGAGGAAGTTGAGCAATAGGGGAATCTGAAGGAGAAATTCGTTTATGAAGATAGTCATTTCGTCAACCGGTCCGAGTTTCGACTCAGAAGTCGACCCGCGGTTTGGGCGGTGTCAATACTTTATGATCGTAGACTTGGACGATATGAGCTTCGAGGCAATACCCAATACAAACCTCGCTCAGGGGAGTGGTGTGGGCATACAGTCAGCCAAGCTGGTTGTTGATCAAGGGGCCAAGGCCGTGCTCACAGGAAACATTGGCCCCAAGGCACAGGATGTCCTTGCAGAAGTGGGTGTGGATATCATCACCGGTATATCCGGAACTGTCCGCGAGAAGGCCCAACAATACAAGGACGGAGAACTACAGCAAAACGATCAACCCAACGCCCAGATCGCCCCGGGTCTGCAGGCCGATGCCAACCAGTCCCGGAGACCGCGTGCTCAGCAAACACCGAATGCAGGACCCGGTATGGGTCGCGGCATGGGCATGGGAGGCGGTTGCGGCAAAGGGGGTGGTCGGGGCATGGGTATGGGCCGAGGTATGGGACGCGCCCTGTCTGCTCCAACTGCTATGACATCTTTGGGAAAAATGACAGGGAAAGATGAACTTGCCGGTCTTAAGCAGGACGCCCGGACGTTGCGTGAGGAGATGCAAGCAATCGAACGGCGGATCAAAGAGCTCGAAAATGAAAATCCGTGAGTGAGTTTCCAATTTCTAACGTTAACGAAGGAGATTACAATGCCACAAGGAGATAAAACAGGTCCCACAGGCCAAGGCTCTGGCACGGGAAGGGGCACGGGACAGGGCGGCAGGCCTGGCAGGGGTCCAGGTGGAGACTGCGTTTGTCCGAAGTGCGGTGAACGTGTACCGCACAAGAAGGGACAACCGTGCTTTGAGGAAAAATGCCCCAAATGTCAAGAAGCAATGACGCGGGAATAGAAGAAAGGCATGGAGTGTTGGAGTATTGGGAAGAGAGATCGAGTTTGAAACGGCATTTGCTTTGTCTTTCCATCACTCCAGTACTCCATTACTCCAGTTGCTGAGAGTGCCAGCAGGGAGGACTGGTTGAAAGTCAATGGCTACGATGTCAGTAAGCTGTAGTCATACCGAGGTGGACCGATGATCATTTGTATTGCCAGCGGAAAAGGGGGTACGGGCAAAACCACGATTGCGACCAATCTGGCCGTGTCGCTGAACGGGAATGTTCAGCTGCTGGACTGCGATGTGGAAGAACCCAATGCCCACCTCTTCATGAAGCCTAAGATTGACCACACCGAGGTGGTGACTACGCCAGTCCCTGAAGTCGATTTCGATAAGTGCGATTTTTGCGGAGAGTGCGGAGAGATCTGTCAGTTCAGCGCCATCACTGTCATCGGGAAAAAAGTTCTGACCTTCCCGGAGCTCTGTCACAGCTGCAAGGGGTGTATGATGGTCTGTCCCAAAGAAGCGATAAGCGAGAAGGGCCGGGCGCTTGGCGAATTGGAAACAGGCACATCCGGCTTGGTAGAGTTTTTTCATGGCTTGTTGCGGATTGGCGAGGCAATGTCTCCGCCCCTCATTGAGCGGGTTAAGGAGCATATCGATCCGGGTAAGATTGCCATCATTGATGCTCCACCCGGGACATCCTGCCCGGTCATTGTAGCGTTGAAAGGTGCAGATTTCGTGATTCTGGTTACCGAGCCCACGCCCTTCGGGCTGCACGACTTGAAGCTTGCGGTTGGGGCTGTGCGTATCCTGGGAATTCCCCTTGGGATCATCGTGAACCGCTGTGATGTAGGAGACGATCGGGTCACCGCATATGCCGCAGAAGAAGGGATACCGATCCTGATGGAGATCCCAAATGACCGAAAGATCGCAGAGGCATATTCCCGCGGCATCATGATGGTAGACGTCGTACCCGAGATGAGGAATCGTTTCCGGAAAATGTATGAAAAGATAAAAGAATTGTCCTAACGGGAAATAACTGAAGGTTTTGTGCATGAGAGAACTGACGATCATAAGTGGGAAGGGGGGCACCGGGAAGACCAGTGTTGTAGCCTCTTTTGCGGCTCTTGCCGAAAACAAGGTTCTAGCTGATGCGGATGTAGATGCGGCCGATCTCCATTTGATACTCGCTCCTGAAATACAGCATGAAGAGGATTTTAGGGGGGGAAGAACCGCCCAGGTAGACCCCGAAAGGTGCATCGAATGTGGGGAATGCCTGGATTTCTGCCAGTTCAAGGCAATCGGGCCGGACTTTGTGGTCAACAAAATAGACTGTGAAGGGTGTGGCGTGTGTGTCCATTTCTGCCCGGTCGATGCCATTGATTTTACCCAGAATATATGTGGCAAATGGTACATCTCGGAAACCCGGTGTGGCCCCATGGTCCATGCCAAGTTGGGCATTGCCGAAGAAAACTCTGGATTGTTGGTCAGTTTGGTGAGAAACCAGGCGAAGGTGTTGGCTGAAGAGCGAGGATTTGAGACGATCGTTGTGGACGGCCCCCCAGGAATCGGGTGTCCCGTCATTGCCTCCATAACCGGAACCAGTGCAGTTCTCATCGTGACCGAACCCACTTTGTCAGGCTTGCACGACCTCAAGCGGGTTGGAGGATTGGCTGACCACTTTAAGATACCAACACTTGTCTGTGTCAATAAATTCGATTTGAACGAGGACATATCGAATCAGATTGCAGATTACTGTGCCCAAAACCAAATTGAGATGGTGGGCCGTATCCCCTATGATACGGCAGTGACTCATGCCATGGTGGCTGGTAAAAGCATTGTGGAGTTCGCAGACGGGGACGTCTCCAAAGCCATAGAAGGGATATGGAATAGGGTCGAGCACTACATGAAGGATCGATCGTGAAACAGCGTTTGGTATACGGGCCCGTGCCCTCACGAAGATTGGGTCGCTCTCTCGGGGTTGACTTGGTACCGCTTAAGGTGTGTTCATACGACTGCATCTATTGTCAACTCGGACGAACCAAACAGAGAACCATCGAGCGAAAGCCATACATACCTGCTGAAGAGATCCTTGTTCAAGTACGTGAGAAGCTCGAAGAAGGTGTCGACGTAGACTACATCACTCTGGCGGGCTCAGGGGAGCCCACATTGAACACTGAAATCGGACCATTGATTCACGAAATCAAGGAACTTACTCAGATTCCGGTGGCTGTCTTGACAAATGGCTCCCTTTTGGGAAGCAGGCAGGTGCGGGAATCACTAATGGAGGCCGATGCAGTACTTCCCTCCCTTGATGCGCATGATGAAGAAGGGTTTCAAACCATCAATCGCCCCCATCCTGAAATCAGGCTTGAGTCGGTACTCGAGGGCTTGTTCAAGTTTCGCAAGGAATACTCCGGACAAATATGGCTCGAGGTCTTCATTTTGGATGGCATTAATGCGACCCCAACTGACGCAACACAGTTCAAACACTGGATTGAAAAGGTGAACCCCCAAAAGGTACACGTTAATACAGCCGTTCGCCCTCCGGCTGAGTCATATGCACGGAGGGTTCCTGTGCAAGAGATGAACACGTTCTGCAACATCATAGGAGAACAGGCCGAAGTCATTACCCCGTTCAAGGACACTGAGAGATATGAGAGAGGCGCTGATATTGAGGAAGATCTCTTGAACATCCTTGCAAGGCGCCCGTGCACATTGGACGATATTTCTTCCGCACTCAAAGTACATAGAAATGAAATTTTGAAATACATCGAGCCCTTGGTTAAAAACCAATCAATTGCCATAGTGAGCGACGGCTCAGTAGCCTATTATCAACTTAAGAATCCCCGATGACACTCAAACAAGACATAGAAGATGCGTTAAAGGGGGTCATCGACCCCGGCACCAATCTTGACATCATGCGCATGAAATTGGTCAGAGACCTGGTCGTGGACCTAGATGGTAGGGTTTGCTTGACATTTCATCCGTCTTCTCCGGTCTGCCCCATGGCCTTTAAGTTCGCTTATGATATTCAGAGGGCCGTTCAAGAAACAGGGGGCGTCAAGGAAGTCGAAGTCAAGGTCGCGGGGTACAACAGGGCCGATGAACTCATGGAGGTTCTAAAACAAGCTAGTTTCCATCCATAAGGAGGCATGACCAACAATGAGGATAGCCGTCACATCTACTGGGAATGAACTAATTTCAGACATGGATCCCCTTTTTGGGAGAGCGAAGTATTTCGTTATTGTGGACTCAGAGACGCTCGAGTATGGGGTTGTGGAAAACGAACAGAACCTCAATCTGCCTCAAGGGGCAGGGATACAGGCCGCAAAGACCATCGTGGATCAGAAAGCAGATGTGTTGATCTCCGGCAACTGCGGCCCAAAGGCATTTCAAGTGCTGAAGGCTGCCGGCGTCAAGGTAGTAACAGGCGCCCAAGGGCGCGTGATAGATGCCGTTACGCAATATAGGAGCGGGCAACTCGAAACCACGGACGGGCCAAATGTAGAGGGTCATTGGGCGTAAGAAGGGTCTGCCACAGGGACAGGCCAGGCCCCCCGCACTTGCAACCCAATCTGTTCGTGCTTATTGTCATGTGACATGAAGCATAAATCTTTTGACACAATACCAATGAAGGAGGGTTCCATATGAGTGACACAAAACACTGCGGATCAGGTACGTGCCAGCACGGTGCGGAGGTTGACCCGCAAGATAAGGCGATCCAGGAATCTCTGGGTCTGATCAAGAAAAAATTTCTAGTCATGAGCGGCAAAGGTGGCGTCGGCAAAACCAGTGTTTCCGTGAATCTGGCCGTGGCCCTGGCAAAAAAAGGAGCAAAGGTGGGTCTCATGGATGTAGACCTGCACGGCCCTGATGTCCCGAGAATGCTCGGCCTGACTGGGTTACTTGACGTCAACGATGATCGACATCTGCTCCCAAAGCGCTATTCAGAGAACTTGGGTGTGGTCTCCATTGAATCTCTATCCCAAGATGCAGATGACGCCATAATCTGGCGAGGGCCTATGAAAATGCATGTCATCCGCCAGTTCATCTCAGACGTCCACTGGGGACAACTCGACTATCTGATTATCGATTCACCACCCGGTACGGGAGACGAACCACTTTCCGTAGCGCAAACCATCCCTGGCGCCCAGGCCATTATCGTGACCACACCGCAGGAGATTTCCCTGGCTGACATTAGAAAATCGATCAACTTCTGCAGAACTGTCAATATGCCTATCTTTGGATTGGTGGAAAACATGAGCGGTTTTGTGTGCCCCCATTGCAGTCAATCGATAGATCTGTTTGGCTCTGGGGGCGGGTTTAAAACAGCCATAGCCATGAATGTTCCGTATTTGGGTCGAATCCCCATCGATCCCAAAATGGTGGAGTGCTCCGATGCAGGAGAATCATACGTCGAGAAAAATCCAGATTCGGAAGCAACAAAAGTGTTCAACGACATTGTGGAACAGATCGTGGAAAGTAAACAGGTAGAAGTGTCTGAGACCAAATCGAACCTCAAGGGACAAGATGGAAGTTCTATGAAGATTGCCATTCCTATTGCCGAAGGGAAGCTAACAGCGCATTTCGGTCATGCAGCGGAATTTGCCATCGTTCACGTAGAAAATCAGGAAGTAAAAGACAAAGAACTCCTGACGCCGCCGCCCCACGAACCCGGGGTACTGCCGAAATGGCTCGGGGATCTTGGCGTGGACGTTATTATTGCGGGGGGCATGGGTTCAAAAGCCCAGGCACTATTTGGTGAAAACGGCATCAAGGTCCTCACGGGTGCCCCAAGCCTCACCCCGGAGGAGTTGGTCCAGCAGTACCTTGCGAGCGCCCTGGTCACTGGAGAGAACGTTTGTGACCACTGATGGAATGCAACGAAGGTCAAAAACGAACTGATAGATAGATAACCTCCTGAATGTCATAACTAGTGTTTATTGCCATCCCTCTGCAACCAGCACAGAAAGGCGCCGCGCGCTTAGCGGCGTCTTTTCTGTTTGTGGATTGACTTATTGAAAAACAGTCATTACTCTTGAATTATAGTGGGTTGAGCAGAGGGTAAACCGAAGGATGACAATAAAGAAAGTACTTACATACCCGGACACGGTCTTGCGAGAACGTGCGGAACCCGTCACCGATTTAGACGGCAGGATCCAGCAGCTGATTGATGACATGGCTGATACCATGTATCACGCCCCGGGGATTGGGTTGGCGAGCAATCAGGTTGGGGAGCCTTGCCGCATCATTATCTACGACACTTCACCCAAGGATGAACCCAACGATCTCGTGGTACTCATCAACCCAGAAATCATCGAAGCTGATGGACTCATTGTCGAAGAAGAAGGATGTCTGAGCGTCATTGACTGTAGGGCCGAGGTCAAACGGGCCGCACGTGTGACCGTGGAGGGTGTCGACAGGGAAGGAAATCCGGTGACGTTAAAGAAAGAAGGACTTGGTGCCGTTGTCCTGCAGCACGAGATTGACCATTTGAATGGCGTTCTATTTATTGACCATATAAGCAAACTCAGGCGTGAGCTATACAAGAGAAAGCTGAAAAAACTACTGAAGCAGAGGGAAGCCCCCCAGCTCTAGAAGCCACTTTAAAACCCCATCTAACGGCCGATGGCTGTGTTGTCCTGCGAATTGAAATACTCACGTACTGACGTGTACGCTCCGTCTTAAATTCGCGGGACGTCTTGCCCTCGACCGCGATCTAAGGTTTTGAAGTGGCTTCTAATCTATGCTTTGGTCAGAAGGAAGCCATTGCCATCTTCCTTGACACAGAGGCCATGCATGCGGATAGTGTCTTTCAAGGGCCTGCCGAAGAAGAAATCCATCACATTCGGATCCATCTTGAGCTTCTCTGCCAAGAAGGGCCGCAGGTAGTCATCGTACTGCAGAAGGTCGAGTATCTTTTCCGCGGCCTTGTCGGAGTCTGGCTGCTGCAATTCTTTTACTGCCGAATCCAGGGCTGCATAGGCACACTTCTCTCCGTGGGCCTCGATGATTCTGAGAACGCCATCACCCGGGTTGATAAGGTCCTTCCTTTGAAGACACGGTCTTGCCATGACTTCCCTCAGACCTTTCAGATCCCAGCACTGTAATGCCCTGCACTCTGCAGGTCTGTCCTGATAGATCTTGCATGCATTCTCGTCATCATCGTGAAACATGCATGACCACGACTCACCCTGCCCTTTGATCTTGACCATTTCCTGCTCGATGACCTTTAGCGTATCATTGATATTTCGTACGATTTCGCCTTTTCTAAGGGTGTAAACATCGGCCTTGTTCAATACTCCGTTAGAGAACAGGACGGCGTCTTCGTCGTGCAGGGTGGGTCCCCCTTTCGCACAACAGGTTCCACAGCGAATACAGTGCGTGCGAGAAACTTCCCCTACTTCAGGCAGCGTGTAACTGCGCTTAATCATGCCATCTCTCAACAGTAGATCCTGCGAACGGTGACACCAAGCTTCTTAAATCCAAAATACCGGGGCCACAAGAATCAAGAAACCCCGTCACCAAGGAGACGGGGCTCTCGATTCAATTCTTAATTTAGCGGTTTGTTGCCCGCGTCATCGCAATCTTGATTTTTCTTTTTCCTGGGTTGCCGCGGGCCTCAACGTTCGGTCTAAAGATTTCCCTGCAATGGTCTATAACCTTTCATCCTACGTGGTTTCAACATTCACTGCCTGAGGACCCTTGTCTCCCTGCTCGACCTCAAATCGAACCCGCTGGCCCTCGTACAAAGACTTGAAACCGGTTCCGAGAATTGAGCTGTAATGAACAAAGACATCCTGACCTTCGTCCATGCTGATGAAACCGTAGCCCTTCTTCTCGTTAAACCACTTCACCACGCCTTCTGCCATAACCATATCCCCCCTTTCACAACATATTAGCTTGAGCTGGGATATGGACCTGACAGAAAAAAAAAGCCAACAAGGTCTGCGGACCTTGCTGGCATCTTCCTAGAATCTGCAAAATTCCTATCCCAAACCACTGCTTTGCCCCACCCGAAGGTGTGAAGCTGAAAAACAAATGAAGCCATTCCACGTGTTGCTGGTAACATATCGTAGGCTCTAAGTCAAGCAAATCGGTCACTTTTCTTGACCCAATCTTTGAAGGCGTCGTCGATCTCTTAGGCAGGTCCTTTGCCGGTTAAGCCCTCGTATAATTCGGGACGTCGATTGGGTAAGAAGAACCGCATCCTGTTCTCCCGAACATGGGCCAGTTGAGCTGCAGTGAGATCCGCAATAAGAATCCCCTCCTCTCCACTTATGTCTTCATCAATCACTTCCCCAGAGGGGTTCAATACGAACGCCAAGCCCGGAAACTCCAGTCCATCATTGTTGTCACCTGTCTGATTGCATGCCACCACAAAAACGCCGTTGTCGTATGCCCTGGCAGTGAGGTGTCGCATCCAGCTGCGTTGCTTCTCCTCGGGTGTGCCACGCGGGGAAGCATGGAGACAGAACAGGATCTCTGCCCCTTTGAGGGTCAAAAGAGTACTCAACTCCGGGAAGTGGGTGTCATAGCACAGCTCTATACCGAAGTTTGCGTCCCCGGAATTGAACACAGGGAGGGCGTTCCCGGAGGAATAGAGCGGCTGTTCAAACGGGCTGAGGTGACATTTACGATAGACGCCCTGAAAGCCCTGTGGACTCGCAACCAGTTGGCTCGCAAATACACTTCCATCCGCGCCCTTTTCAACCAGACCTGCCAGGATGAGCACCCCGCTTTCATGAGCCATTTGAACCACTGCCTCACTCAGAGGACCTGGAACAGGTTCTGCCACCGAACGAGCGACCTCGCGCACACTGTATCCCGTCAAGTTCAACTCGGGGAAACAGACCAGACCTGCCCCCTCTGATGCAGCCTTTCGGACCCAAGCTGCGGTGCGATTCAGGTTGTCCGATGTCTCCCCCAACACGGATCGCATAACTACAGCGGCAATACGGAGGTCTTTCATGCTATCCTCTCAAGGGCCTGTGACCCATCGGCGGATACCAACTGTCGGCTGGTGGTGCTGACTGGGTGGGAAAAACCATCTAAGCAGCTGGCAGAAAATGTAAACAAATTAGAACTATTTCGCGATTTTATGAAAATACAAATGGTTTATCAGTCCCTGCCAGGGGCCTATTCTACACCTCAAACTGTGCCTTGAGCTTGTACACTTTTGTGGCGGGGAGGTTCAGTATCTCGGTTACACCCGTTTTGGAGGCTATCTCCTTCAAATACGACTCTATCCGTTCCATGGATTCGGCAATAAACGTGAACCAAATATTGTACTCATGGTCCCGCCGATAGTTGTGAGTGACTCCCGGGTATCGGTTCACGGTCTCCGAGAACAGAGGGATCTTGTCCTTCGGAACTCGGGCCGCGCAAAGTGTGCTGACAAATCCAAGCCTGCCAGGCACAAAATTGGCGCCTATGCGCCTGATAATTCCGCTGTCTTTTAGATGAGTTATGCGCCTGATGACCTCATCTTCTTCCAAACCCAGTTCCTGAGCGACGATCAGATACGGCCGGGAAGCAATTGGAAAATCAGATTGAATTCGGTTCAGTATGGCTCTATCGGTGTCATCCATTCTGGTCAAAATATCCACTGGTATGCTTCGCCATGTCTATACGAGCCGGATGTGGACCTTTCTACTCCGAGGGCCATCAAACTCGCAGAAAAACACCCCTTGCCATGTCCCCAATTTCAGGCGGCCGCCCTCCACCGCAATGAGCTCTGAGGCCCCGATGATGCTGGCTTTGATGTGGGCTGGCGAATTCCCTTCCAGGTGACGATACGCCTCCTTCCAGGGGACCATCTTATTCAGAACCATCAAGATATCTGATTTGACATTGGGATCCGCGCTCTCATTGATCGTAATACCCGCCGTGGTATGCGGAACAAAGAGCATACAAATCCCTTCATCGACTCCTTGAGATCGGATGGCATCCTCGACAGCCCCGGTAATCTCAACGAATTCAGTCTTGGATTTGGTCTTAACCGAGATTGTCTGTTTCATGAGCTCACCAGACAAAAAAAAGAGGCTCTACTGCGCAGTAAAGCCTCTTTTTCGGACGTCCAAATTGTCTCACTAAATCAAAGCTTTTTAACTATACGCATCCGGTCGGTTTGGGAAGACCTGCCATCTTGCATGCGCCTTTACCTGGTCCAGACGGGAACAACTCGTAGATGTGCTTCAGTTTGAAACCGGTAACCTTCGAGAAGATCCTGACCATAGGGGCAATCCCATTCTTCTCATAGTATTCCCGCAGGAAAGTCACGCACTTCTGGTGCTCATCGGTCAGTTCATCGATCCCCTCAACCGACTTCACATACTTGACCCATCCTTGAGACCAGTTTTTATAATCGTCAATGAAACCGTCCTCGTCTACACTAAAGGTTTGACCTTCAAACTCGATTTCTGGCATGCCAACGTCCTCCTTTTCTTTGTTAAGATTCTACCTTTGCACTCGTTGCAGTTGCTGTTTTAGCGTCTGATCCTATTATACGAAAAATCGAAATTTGTCAACATCAAATAAGCATTACGCCAAAAAAGAATGGGGTCTCGTCTATCCCAACGCCGGCCCAATTATAGGAGAAAAATGAAGATGAATTCTGGGCGTAGTCAAAGGTGTGAACGGCCTGCCCTATGAATAGGTCTTGAAGCACATATTGTCTTCGAATACGGGACTTTATTGCGGACTGACAGCCACTTCGTCAACCCCACCTTTTTCGTTGAGGTAGACGTTGACCATGGTGTCATGGATGGTTTTCACATGTTTCCCAACGTAGTTGGCCTGAATCGGCAGTTCGCGGTGACCCCGGTCCACAAGGACGGCCAATTCAATCCGGTCTGGGCGTCCAAAATCTATCAGGGCGTCCATGGCCGCTCGAACCGTGCGGCCGGTAAAAAGGACATCGTCTACCAGAACCACCTGTTTGCCGTCCAGGGAGAACGGAAGCTCTGTCTTCTGCACTGTGGGCTGGTGGCCGATACGGGTCCAGTCGTCTCTGTAGAGAGTGATATCGAGATCTCCCGTCGGAATGTCTGTCCCTTCGATAGCAAGAACCTTTGTCTTTATTCGATCCGCGAGGAACACACCCCCCGTCCGGATGCCGATGAGTACGAGATTTTCCGTTCCCTTATGCTGCTTGAGAATCTCGTGCGTCATCCGTGTTAAGATCCGGTCGATATCAGGACCTCTAAGAATGACCTCTTTTTTGGTCATGGTAGCAATCCCCTCATTCTGAGGCAAACACTCCGAACAAAATATCCTTTTTATTCAACAAGTTGAATCCTTACCTACAACTCATAAAGCGTCTTGTCGATGAGCGGTTCCACCCGCGTGGTCTTCCGGCCCTTCTTCTCCCCGATGATGAATGGCTCCTCCTCATTGAGCAGGTCCCCCATCTCTGCCTCTACCTGTTCGGGGTCTTCCCCTGCTTCCATCCGGCTTAAGGCTTCTTCCATCCCTGGTCCAAAACCAATACCAGCAACATCCGAGAGCTTGCGCATCAAGTTGACGGCCTGCCTGGGGTCATCCTCGCTGACCCCCTCGGCTTCCCGGGCCAACATATTCATTGCTTTCTCCATCTTGGTCTCATCCACAGGAAGATCATCCAGGTCGCCACCCTCCTTTGCCCCCGTGAGCCTGGCAAAAGTAGACATCTGTCTTTCGAGCTTTGCGTTCTTGCACTTGGGACAGATCGGCCGCTTGGTCGTATTCACCCCTCTGGATAAGAAGTTGAACAGGGTGTTGCAATCTTTGCAATAGAATTCATAGATGGGCACGGCAATTTCTCCCGATGTATTCCATGTGTTAAAGAATCACCATTACCAGTTCCAGCCCCCTCAAAGTTCTGGGGTTCTCCTTTATAATAAGTATCTTAGAGGTGGGTCAATAGAATAATGGATGGGGTTGGGGCTTTTTCAGTCAAGAGAAAAAAGGTGCGCCGGGCTCGTACCCGGCGCACCCTTTAAACTCGGGATTTCATTAGCTCTTTATCTCTATTTTCTTCGGCTCAACAGCTTCGGACTTGGGGAGTGTGATATTGAGTACCCCATCCTTATAGGTTGCATCTACCTTGTCTGCCTTGACCTCGGTAGGGAGTCTCAGAGTCCTGGAGAACGTGCCGTAGCGTGTTTCAACACGGTGGTAGTGCTCGTTCTCCTCTTTCTTTTCGTGCTTTCTCTCCCCCTTGATGGTCAGCATTCCGTCTGACACGGTAATGTTGATGTCCTTCTTGTCCATGCCGGGAACCTCGGCTTTGATCATGAGTTCCCTATCGGTCTCGGACACGTCAAAAGCCGGTGTCCATTCCGTGTCTTCAAACATCAGGCTTGGCAGGGTGAAATCGCCAAAGAAGCGATCAAAGAAGTCCGCTTCAGGACGGCTCAAGAATCCCTTTCGTCTAAGTATGGGTGTAAGAGCAAACATATCATCAACCTCCTTCCTGTCCCGTTATACTTCAACAAAAAACTAATCACTTTACGGCTACAGTCAAGAGGATGATGTTTTAGATGTCCCTGTCTTAAGAGACAACCCACAGGGCGCGGCCATATGTCTTGTCGAGCACGTATTTCGACACGCTTCCCATGAAGAAAGCCTCGCCCGTCCCGCGCCTGCCAAGGACCACCGTCCCATAGTCTTGCTTCCGAATCTGGCCCACGATGGCCTTGCCGACATCCACGCTACGCTTGACCACCTCGAGTTCTACTTGATCATCCCGGAGGCCTGCCTCTGTAAATTTCTTCCGTGCCTGGGCATAAAAATGGTCAACACATCGTCTGGCGCCCCGAGCAATGACCTTTCCTGCGTCACTTTCTTTCTCATCGAAATCAATGGCGCAATAGTTTCTGAGCATTGGCGTAACGTGAAACACCGTCACCTTCAGTTCTTCGTTTCCCCCCACCATGAAGCTAAAGTGATCCACAGCCCGAAGTGACGCCTCAGAACCGTCCACGGCCAACATCACTTTCATAGACTCCACATCACCGTCCACCACCCACACCGGGATCAACCTGGAATGCTCCACCAACTGGGAAGTTGTGCTGCCCATAAAGGTTTGCTGCAGGCGCGACAGGCCTCTTCGGCCCACCAGAATCGCATCATAGAGGCCCCGCTGGCCACGGTCCAAAATATCTTTGGCAATTCCCATGACCTTCTTCTGGGTCGCAGTTTCGATGCGCTTTTCATCGATTCCCATGAGCACCATCCTGTTTTTGTGCTGCTCCAGGATCTGGCAGGCATGTTCGGCATTTTTGCGGACGACTTTTTTGAGCGCAGCCCTTGACTCGAGATCGCATTCAGCTTCATCCAAAAGATACCGGGAAAGGGTAGGCTGAACATGAAACAACGTGTAGCTGAGGTCTTTTACCACCGAGGATATCCTGGCTGCATATGTGACCGCATGCGTTGAGTGAATCGATCCATCAACCACCAACAGAACTTTCTTCTCCATAGCAGAAACTCCTCTCCGCTCCGCGTGGCCTGGTAACCGGACGCAAGCTCAGGCAATCCGGACTTGGTTATCATCTGATGTTACACATGTCACTCTGTTTATTGCAACCCTCTTAGGGGTGGGGGAACGCAAGTCCAACTTGTCATCAACCCTTAACCTGCCACAATGCTAACGGGTTTCTCGTTATGTCAGCTCATCAATGTTGCGAGGGCGCTTAACACTATGATATACAAGAAGTTCTACAAGAAAGTCCTCAAGCCCTGATGAAAACAGCCTTTCTTTATACCAACAAGTACTTTGCATACGACTACGGGGCGAGTCATCCTCTTAAGATAGAGAGATTGCGCCTCACCTACGACCTTTGCACGGCATACGATCTTTACTCCCTTCCTGATGCATCGTTGATTGAAACCACGCCTGCATCCGACTCGGCCTTCCTCCGCTTTCACACGGGCGAATATGTTGAGATCTTGAAAGGCGCGAGTTCCGATCGCATGACCAGGGGATTCTCATACGGAATCGGGCCAGGGGACAACCCCGTCTTTCCTGGTCTTTGGGAGTGGTCGCAGCTTCATACGGGCGCATCCCTTCAGTGTGCTGAACTGGTCTCCGAGGGTCAGGTCGATGTCGCTTTTAACATCGCCGGCGGTCTCCACCATGCCGGGGCCTCAAAGGCCTCAGGGTTCTGCTATGCGAACGACCCGGTCCTCGCCATCTACCATTTTGTGGATTTAGGGAAACGTGTCATGTATTTAGACATAGATGCCCACCACGGCGATGGCGTCCAATGGGCGTTTTATGAAGACCCCAGGGTGTTGACCGTTTCTTTTCACCAGGACGGGCGCACCTTGTTCCCTGGCACCGGCGGAATCGGGGAGATGGGCCGCGGAGAGGGAATAGGGTATTCGGTAAACATACCCCTGCTCCCGGGCACGGATGACCATGTGTTCTGGGAAGGTTTTAGCGCAGTCGTCCCCATACTCATAGAGCGGTTCCGCCCGGACGTGGTCGTTTCTCAGCTCGGCGTTGACACATTCGTAGATGATCCCCTTGCTGCGCTTGAGCTCACCACCAATGGATTCTGTAAAGCCATCAGTTATCTGACCGAGGCAGGAATCCCTTGGGTAGCATTAGGGGGAGGGGGCTACAACCCGGCAAGTGTGGCACGTGCCTGGACGTTGGCATGGGCGATTATGAACGGGATTGACCTGCCTGATGACCTGCCAGAGTCCATGATAGAACCCCTCTCTGCTCAAGGCTTCCGCGGTAAAAAACTTCGAGATGCCGAACACAGAAGTGCTTGGCAGGAGAAATCCAGGCACTACATGCAAAAATGCCTTGAGTATTTCAAGGCAAACGTCTTTCCAAAGATAGAGTAGTCCGTCTCTCATCTCTCCCCATGACCTTGTTTTGCCCGTTCTTCCTTTGCCTTCTTATTGACCCCCCATCCCCAATCTGCTAACTTCCTAATTGCACGAAACAGATAGAGAGATTCTAAGCGTCTTTTGTTGGGATGCTTCTTTTCGTTTGTTGTTTTGATGATGACCAGGTTCGAACAGCCCGCGACAAGAAGCGTTGAGGGGGTATCATCTTGGGAATGCGAATCTGTGTAATCGACGGACAGGGTGGCGGCATTGGGAGTGCTGTCATCAAGAAGCTCAGAGAAGCTTTCAACGAATCAGTGGAGATCATAGCCCTGGGGACAAACGCGGTTGCCACAGCGCAAATGCTGAAGGCGCGGGCAAACCGGGGAGCTTCCGGAGAAAATGCTATTGTGCGTATGGTTTCGCAAGCCGACCTAGTCGTGGCCCCCATCGGAGTTGTGATGGCCCACGCCATGATGGGGGAGGTAACCCCAAGGATCGCTGAGGCCGTAGCCGCATGCCCAGCCAAGAAGCTCCTCATCCCCCTCACTCAGGAAAATGTAGAAATTGTCGGGCTGTCGCCGTCCCCGCTCCCGCCGCTGATCGAAACCATGATTGAAAAACACTTAAAGGAGCTCGTTTCTGAAAATGTGTGAAGCAAATGTGTACATGATTCGTGATGGTGATGAAGAACTTGTGATGGAGGCAGTCGACAAGATTGAGCCGGAAGACGATGGACTCCGGCTCGTGAATATCTTCGGCGACCAGAAGTTCGTACACGCCCATATTCACTCCCTCTTCTTTTCCAATCACAGGATTCTCCTCAAGGAATAGCAGCAATACAACGAGAGACCGGGACAGAACCCCTGTGAAGCTTAAGCTCGCCAAGACAGCAGGTTTCTGCATGGGAGTCCGCAGAGCCGTTGAGATCGTCCTGGACACGGCCAATACGCAGAAAGGCCCCATTTACACCTACGGCCCGCTCATTCATAATCCTCAGGTGCTGGAGATTCTGGCAGAAAAGGGCGTCACGGTACTCCATGATGTTGCTGGACCCACTCCTGGAAGCGTTGTCATCCGGGCCCATGGAGTGCCACCCCAGGTCAAACAGAATCTCGTTGATGCAGGGTGTACCATCATCGATGCAACCTGCCCCAGGGTGATCAAGGTTCAAACCATTATCAGCAAGTACGCAAAAAAGGGGTGGACCACGATCATCGTTGGCGACAAAGACCACCCTGAGATTGCGGGCCTTTTAGGGTATGCCGAGGAAGCGGGTTATGTTATCAGCCACCCCGACGATATAGACCGACTTCCACCTCTCAAACGCGGCATCGTGGTAGCCCAGACCACTCAAGACGGTGTCCTCTTTGATCGTATGGCCCGTACGATTGTCGAGCGTTTTCCTCACTTTAAGGTATTCAACACAATCTGTGATTCAACCTTGAAACGCCAGGCCGAAGTCCGGGAGATGGCAGCGAATCTGGATGCTGTGGTGGTGGTGGGCGGTCATGACAGCGGCAACACCCAGCGACTGGCACAGGTCGTTGAACAAGAGGGAATTCGAGCCTTTCATATCGAGAGCGAGGAAGAACTCAACAGTGAGGAAATCGAACCGTTGGATGCCGTAGGCATTACGGCCGGGGCTTCCACGCCTAACTGGGTCATAAAAAATGTTTACAGAACCCTCGAAGCGCTTCCTCATCAGGGAAAACGTTGGCACCTTGCAGTATTCAGGGCACGGCGCTGGCTGTTATTGAGCAATCTCTACCTCGCTCTGGGTGCTGGTTGCCTGAGCTATACGTGTGCGCTGTTGTCGGGTATAGTGCCGAGCTTTGCATCCGCCCTGATGGCTGCTTGTTACGTATTCTCCATGCATATATTGAACAATTTTATCGGGAGGGAGGCGGTCCGCTACAACGATCCGGATCGGGCGAGCTTCCATCACCGCAACCGCTACACCCTTTTGACCCTAGCTATCGTTGCAGGTGCGATGGGACTCTTCATGGCATTTACTCTGGGACCTGTTCCGTTCCTTATCCTGTGTATCATCAGCCTCCTGGGTGTTCTCTACAAGGTGAAAATCATACCCGGAGGGCTCAAGATAGGAAAAAGAATCGAGCGAATCAGTGACATACCCGGCTCCAGGACGGTGTTGATTGCTCTCGCGTGGGGTGTTGTTACAGCGGCCCTCCCACACCTTGCAGTATCGCTCAAAATTACCACGACCATGCTCTTCGTCGCTCTCTGGGCATCCGTCATGGCGTTCGTGCGAACCGCTGTTTTTGACATTCTCGATATGCAGGGGGACCGGATTGTGGGACAGGAAAGTTTGCCTATAGTGCTGGGCGAGAAGAAGACATTTCGTATACTCAAACAGGTCCTGACTATCTTTCTGGCGGCGCTCATTTTAGCGCCCTTGATACACCTTGCCACCACCCTGGCTTACGGCATGATCCTTTCCCTGTTCTATATGGCAGGGATCCTTATAGCTTTTGAACGACGCTGGATCGTTCCCGGTTTCAGGTTTGAGTTCCTGGTAGAAACCCTATTTGTATTCACGGCCATTGTCTCAGGTCTGTGGAGCCTCCTTGTTTGAGCTTTTCTTACCCAAGGCAGCCCCATCACTTCCGGCCAGCCGACGTCGATAATATCATTATTCGATACCATTCTTCGTGAGAGACTGCAGATACTCTTCCCACTCGATTGGCAGCATATACTTCTTCTTGTTGTTACATTCCTTGCATGCAGGAACAACGTTCCGTTTGGTCGACTTGCCACCCCTTGTCAGGGGCACAACGTGATCCATAGTGAGGGTCTTCGGGGGAAAAGCTCTCCTGCAGTAGTAGCACCGGCCTTGTCCCAGCTGACGTTTCCACCACTGAGACGCCCTCAGCTCCCTTGCTTTGTGCCGCTCCCGGCTGATAAAGGCATCGTCTATGTCAATTGCGAAGTGATTCAAAATTCCCCGATCACACCCTAACCAAGCGCACCCGGCATTTCAAGCCAAAAGGTGGCAATTGCCATCCTCGGTTTGTCTTGCAAATACGCACAACGTGTTCTATATTCCCAAAACTCTTATGAAATCCTTGGACATAGAAACGAAAGACGTCCTGTTTACCGAGTTTGACCTTTCCCAACAGGTCTTGAAGGGAATTGACTCCGCAGGCTTCAAACAGTGCACGCCGATCCAGGCCATGGCTTTCCCTGTTACATTGAAAGGGGGCGATATTGCGGCACAGGCCCAGACGGGCACGGGTAAGACAGCGACTTTTCTCATTACGATATTCGATCATCTCGTAAAGCACCCTGAGCCAAAAAAGGCGGGACCTCACGCTCTGATTATTGCGCCCACCCGGGAGTTGACAGTCCAAATCTGTGAAGAGGCCAGGCTCTTAGGAAGCCACACCGATTTCAGGGTGTTGCCCGTCTTTGGCGGCATCGATTACCAGAAACAGCAAGATGCCCTTCGCAGGGGAACCGATATAGTGGTCGCCACGCCGGGCCGTCTCATTGACTACATGAAACAAAGGGTCTTCACCCCGAAAAACGTGCGCATGCTGGTGGTTGATGAAGCAGACAGACTCTTTGACATGGGTTTCATCAAAGATCTCCGTTACATCCTTGGACAGCTTCCTCGTTATACAAGGCGGCAGTCGATGCTCTTTTCGGCCACCCTGTCTTATGCCGTTATGGAACTTGCCTATGAGTACATGAACAATCCACAGGAGGTCTTCGCAGATCCCGAGAAGGTTACCGTAGAAGAGATTGACCAGGTCCTGTACCATGTAGGAAACAGCGTAAAGCCAAATCTCTTGCTCGGCCTCCTTAAACGCGGGGCGTGGAACCGTCTCCTCATCTTTGCAAATACCCGAACGGGTGTTGACATGCTTACCCGCAAGTTGAGAGGAAATGGCTTCGCAGCGGTCGGAATCACCGGAACGGTTCCACAAAAGCAGCGTTTGAAAATCATGCAGCAGTTCAAGGCGGGGGAGATAAGAATCCTGGTAGCGACAGACGTGGCATCCCGGGGCATCCACGTCGAAGACATTGATCTCGTCATCAACTACGACATCCCCCAGGATCCTGAAGACTATGTCCATCGTATCGGGCGTACAGGTCGACTCGGAAAAAGCGGAAAGGCGATCATGCTTGCCTGTGAAACCTATGTATACCATCTTGAAGCGATAGAAGAGTTCATCGGAGAGAAGATAAAGGTGGAATGGGCCGAAGACGATTGGCACGAAAAGGACCAGGCCAGGCGGCCCGGTCCGGGACGGAAGAAGGCTGCATCAAGTCGCCCTCCTGCAGCCCCTCGTCCCGGAGGAAGACAAAAGACCACGAAACAAAGGCAACAGCCTAGAGACAAGAAAAGCCGCAGGAGCTCAAAGGCTCAGCCCAAGTCGGCCTAGCCACCTCCTGACGCTTGCCTCGAACAATTTATAATACTCCAACGACCCTCCAAATCCTCGTCTGCCAAAGAAGTAGTTTATCTCAAGAAACAAGGGCCCTGTATCTGGTTCATCTTCCGGAAAGAGCAGATCAAATCCTGCTAAGTCTATTCTGGTCTCCATACAGAACTGTTTCACTTCAGCCCTACCTGCTTTCTGCAGATCGGGGTCGGTATCATGGTCAATGACTGCTCCTGCGTTCAGGCTTGTCACGAACTGCGACGGATCTTCCTGGACGCGCCAATAACTGAAGAATTCATCTCCAATTACCACGACTCGCAGACTCCGATCCCTTGAAGGAATGTAGGTCTGAAGCACGAAACCCTTTTGTCCGCTTTGTTCATTGCTTTGGGCCTTTTCCAGGACCTGTTCCAGGTCTTCGGCCGTCTTGACCTGAAACACCCCATCCCCCTCGCCGCCCCAGTCAGACTTAAAAACGCATGGCAACCCAAGGGGACTCGTACGACCTTTGTCACCGAAATCCTTGTAGTAGTCAGAGACCGTATCAAAGGGATAGGTATGGGGAAACGGCGCTCCGACCTTTTGAAACAGCCTGGCCTGGCCGACTTTGCCAGGGAAATCAAAGCGGGCATCATAGTTAGGGAAGATGTTAGGACAGTGATTGCGGCACATCCTGTAAAGGGCTTCACTGCACCCCTGAGGGAGGATGACAGCCTGAGCCCGGGAAATGGCGGCGCGATCTTCATCATCTGGCAACCGACCTGCGCACAAAATGTTTTTGTCGGCTACAATATTCGGGTGAAATGATAGAACCATCTCAGTATCCAAATCTTCTGATCGCCTTTTCATCACGGGTCCATTTCTTCTGCACGCGGACCCACAACTTCAGGAAAACCTTGCACCCCACCATGCGTTCGATATCCTCTCTCGCCTGCTCCCCGATCTGCTTTAGCAGCTTTCCTCCCTTGCCAATAATGATGGGTTTTTGTGAATCACGTTCCACATGGATGGTGGCTTGAACATCGATCAGGTTTTTCTCCTGGCGCTCTTTGAACGACTCCACCGTTACGGCCACGCCGTAGGGAATCTCCTGACCCGTCAAACGAAACACCTTTTCCCTGATCATCTCAGCTGCGATAAAGCGCTCCGGCAAGTCAGTAACGCTCTCTTCCGGATAATATCGTGGCCCCTCAGGGAGCACGGCGACCATTTCTGACAGCAACACATCAATCTGAACGCCCCGCAACGCCGAGACTGGGACAACAGCCCGGAAGGGATAGACTTCACGCCAGTGTTCTATCAGGGGGAGCAGCGTTTCCTTGTTTACCAGGTCAATCTTGTTGATCACAAGAATGACAGGAAGGGGTCTTTTCTTCACAGATTGAAGGATGATTTCATCGGAAAGATCATCTGGAGAAGCCGCATCCGTCATGAACACCACCAGGTCGACATCCTCGAGGACCTTCAGGGCCACATCTACCATGCGCACATTTAGCGGTCCCCTGGCCCGATGAATTCCAGGTGTGTCTAAAAACACCAACTGGGCACCTGGTTGATGGGCCACGCCAAGGATACGGTGGCGAGTAGTCTGGGGCTTTTCCGACGTGATGGCGATCTTCTGCCCGAGCAGCCGGTTTATAAGTGTCGACTTACCCACATTAGGCGCACCAAGAATCCCAATAAACCCGGATTTGAATGAAGTCTCAGTATTCATGAACCGACTATTTTCTCCTACCTACGCAATGGCTGAGTGTTTAAATATAACGGAGCCAATGATTGGTGTCAATTGAAGGCATCGATATCGATATGAATGTTGAAAACTCGTGTCCCCTATGTTATCTCCTCGTCACTGAGTACAGGCCGTGAAGTTGACTTTAGGCAAGCAAGAGAATCAATAGAAGAGGAGGGTTACAGAATGAAAAAGCACCCCGCAGTAATTATGCTCCTGGTTTGTGTCCTATTGGTTTCTGCCCCATCTGCCTGGTGCGCAAAAGACACCATCAAGATCGGTATTAACGCCCCTATTACAGGCGACATCCCCAAGGTAGGCGAGGGCACGAAGTTTGCCGCCCAGATGTGGCTTGCAGACATTAAGGCCGCAGGGGGTCTCAAGGTCGGAGGGAAGATGTACCAGGTCGAATTGGTCGTTGATGACAACGAGGCCAAGGCTGAATCGGCCGTGAAGGTGAATACGAAGATGATCACTGAGGACGAAGTGCTTGTCATTGTCGGACCTCAGGCCTCCAAACAGGCGGTGCCCGCAGGTGAAGTGGCTAACAACTACAAAACCCCAATGGTCACACCATGGTCCACGAATCCTGACAGCACCAAGGACCGCCCGTATGTTTTTCGCGGCTGCTTCCTTGATCCTTTCCAAGGGCCGGTGTTGGCCAATTTCATCAAAGAAGAATTTGGATTCAAAAAAGCTGCCGTCCTATACGATGTCGCCAGTGACTACCCCAAGGGTCTGGCCGAGTTCTTCAAGAAGGCATGGGAAGGCCTGTACGGTCCAGGCTCCGTCGTAGCCTTTGAGAGCTTCACTACCAAAGATGCTGACTTCAGTTCTCAGTTGACGAAGATCATCAGATCGGGCGCGGAAGTATTGTTCACGCCTCAATACTATAATGAGGTGGCCTTAATCGTTCAGCAGGCTCATGAACTGGGGTGGAACAAGCCAATCGTGGGAAGCGACAGCTGGGGTTCAGCAGAAACCGTGGAACTCTGCGGCAAGCATTGCTACGGACTCTTCTTCAGCACGCATTATGCTGCTGCCGGCGCCACCGGAGCAACGAAGGCATTCATTGATCGCTACAACAAAGAGCATGGGTACGTACCTGACGATGTCGCTGCCTTGACCTGGGATTCCCTCCACATCGTTCAAGAGGCCATTCAGGCTTGTGGGACCATTACCGGAAATCTTGGGAAGGACCGTCAGTGTGTCCGAGACGCCATGGCCCGGATCAAGAAATTCAATGGCATTACAGGGCAAATGACGTTCACTGAAGATGGAGACCCTATAAAGTGTGCCGTCATTGTCAGGATCAGCGACAAGGGTGAATACGAGTTTTATAAATCTGTCTGTCCATAATTGCAGTCGCGAACCATGACTTTTGCTGACGACCTGTCAACGAAGAGGTCGTTTAGGCCCAAGCGAGTTGAAACTCGGCGCACAAAAGGGCGGGCCGGGGCAAAGGCGATGAGCCTGAACCTGAGCCCGCCTTTTTTCAGCAAAAAGGAACGACTACATTGACCTTTTTCTTCCAGAATCTGGTCAACGCCTTGCAGTGGGGCAGCTTCTACGCCTTGATCGCATTGGGATATTCCATGGTGTACGGAGTCCTGATGTTGTTCAACTTTGCTCACGGCGATATTTTCATGGTCGGGGCCTACATCGGGTTCGGTGTCGCAACTGGACTGGTGGCGCTCGCCTCCATGAGCGCCGTTGCCTTGCCCGGTTGGCTGATCCTGGTGCTGACCATCCTCATCTCTATGTTCCTCACTTCATTTGTTGGCGTGCTGGTGGAAAGGGTAGGCTATCGGCCCTTGAGGGAAGCGCCTCGGGCCTCGGCTGCAATCACCGGTCTGATGATCGGCATAATCCTTGAGACCGGAAACCTAGCCATGATAGGTCCCAGACGCCTCAGGTTCCCGTCCCTAATCGAGTCAACTACCTACAACATCGGCGGCGTGTTTGTAACAAATAAGAAGATCATGATTGTCGTCGTCTCTTTGCTGCTGATGACAGCCTTACATCAGTTCGTGCGAAGGACCAAGTGGGGGATGGCCATGCGGGCAATGGCCTTCGACTATGCCGTTGTGCCCTTGATGGGCGTGCCGTTGAACACCATTGCGGCCTTGACCTTTGCCATCGGCTCGGCGCTGGCTGCTGCGGCAGGGATACTCTTTGGCGTGGCGTATCCGGTACTGGATGCTCACATGGGGATCGTATTCGGGTGGAAGGCATTCGTGGCTGCGATCCTGGGGGGAAGGGGCTCAATACTGGGGGCAACTCTGGCCGGCTTTATGCTGGGATTCATTGAAATCTTCGTGGCGATGATCTTTCCCTCGACAATGCGGGATTTCATCGCCTACTCCATTATCCTGGTCATCCTGACCTTCAGGCCCCACGGCTTCTTTGGCGAGCCATACAGCGCCCGTCTGAGGCTGTGAGTTTTTGGAGCATGTCTTTTGTCCAGATAATAGCGTATGGGCCCTGCGACACATTTAGGGCATAAGAGACAGATGCTGGATTCTGGATGCTGGACGAAACATTAGAATACCACTTTATCCAGTATCCAGAGACCAGTATCCAGTATCCGTTCATTGGAGCGACGAACCTTGAGTCCCCCCACAAAGGATAGAAGACACTTAATAAGGATCCGGAACCTGTTCTCCCGGGTTCCTTTGCTGGGCTGGCTCCTTGGAGCGCCGATAGCGGTTACCCTTGAACATCTCCTGGGTAACCAACTTGCGCTGGCTTTGGGATTGTCCAAAATACCTGTCCTTTTCGGCTCCGTTATCATGCTCAAAAAACCTGTGCTGATTCCGGGCGCGGTCCTATACGTAGTTCTGATATATGTTTTGCCCATAGGAGTATTCGCCCGTCTGAGCGCCCCACTGACAAACAGGCTGGCCGCAAGACTCTTCAGTCTTCCCATGTGGTTCTCCGTCACGATCCACCTTGGTCTCCTCTACGCTGCCTTGCATTTCTGGTCTGGGATCAGTGCCTACAGGGTCATTACTCTGAAGCTTACCCTGATTGCCATCATGGTCACCCTGAGTTTGAACGTAATCAACGGGTATATGGGAGAGTTCTCCTGCTCTCACCCGGGATTCATGGCTTTGGGCGCTTACGGGGCCTCGGCCTTCACCGTAGCCCTGTTCGTCAACGACAAGCTTTTCGGGCCAGCGCTTCTCCCTGCTGCCTTGGGGCCGTTCATGTTTCCTGTTGGATTGATCATGGGGGGAGTGGTTGCAGCCCTGGGAGCACTTGCTATCGCGATTCCCTCGTTCAAAACGAGAGGCGACTATCTGGCCATAGTCTCCCTGGCATTCATGTTCATCGTTAAAAGCTTGATCGAGAACCTTGAAGTCGTTGGGGGTGCACGAGGATTGAGCAGTCAGCCGGATTTGGCCAACCTGCCTACCGTCTTCCTTTGGACCGTCGCCTGTATATGGATCATCAACAACTTCGTGCGTTCTACTCTCGGAAAGGCACTCAACGCGGTGCGGGACGAGGAGATGGCCGCTAATGCCATGACGGTCAACACAAGACGCACCAAGATTACGGCATTCCTGTTCGGGGCGTTCTGGGCAGGTGTAGCCGGGGGACTTTTCGCCCATGTTCTCAGGTATGTCAATCCTGGAACCTTCGGCATTCAAAAACTTGCCGAAGTCCTGGCCATGGTCTACTTCGGAGGACTCAACTCTGTGTACGGATCGATTGTTGGCGCCTTGAGCTTGAGCCTTCTTGGCGAAGCCTTGCGACCATTAGAGATGCTGAAGTGGATTATCATTCCGTTACTTCTCATCTTGCTGATGATTTTTCGGCCGACCGGCCTGATCGCCTTCAAGGAGTTTGACGTCAGAAGAATGATGAAACCAAAAGGGGAACCGCGGGAACGCAGTACGTCCTCTGCAGGAGAAGAAGCGTAGTATGGCATTGCTTCGGGTTGAGAATATGAGCCACAACTTCGGTGGTCTTCGTGCTGTCAACGACTACAACCTGGAGATTGAACCAGGTCAGGTCAGGGGACTGATCGGTCCCAACGGAGCCGGCAAGACTACCATTTTTGACATCATCAGCGGGATCTACAGACCCACTGAAGGGAACATCATCCTGGATGGCAAGCCAATCGTAGGACTTCAACCTCACCAGATAGCCGCCAGGGGTCTTGGCAGGACCTTTCAAAATCTAAGGTTGTGGCGACACATGACTGTCCTCGAACACGTGAAGATGGCCAACTACTCTAAAATCAGCTACGGACTCGTGGGGGCTTTCTTTGGTACCTCCAAGCGCCACAGGGAAGAGGCAGAGATCGAAAAGAAATCCCACAGCCTTCTAACACGCTTGGACATCGGCAACCTCGCGGATCAGGTTGTGACCAGTCTTCCATACGGTGCACAGAGAAGAGTGGAACTGGCCCGGGCGTTGGCTACAGAACCCAAGATACTGTTTTTGGATGAACCCACGGCAGGAATGAACCCGGAAGAGTTGATTCAAATGATGGAAGTCATCCGTCAAATCCACGACGAGCTGGGCATAGCCATCTTCCTTATTGAACATAGAATGAAAATCGTCATGGAGCTCTGTGAGATCGTGCAGGCACTGGTCTTTGGCGAGGTCATTGCGGAAGGAACTCCACAAGAGATTCAAAACGACCCTAAGGTTATAGACGCTTATTTAGGCACGGAGGCAGTTCACTAATGCTCCTAGAAGTGGAAAACCTGAGTGTTTCCTACGATAGGATCAGGGCACTCCACGGCATCAGCTTCCGAATCGATGAAGGAGAAAGTGTGTGTATCATCGGCGCCAATGGCGCCGGAAAGAGCACCACGTTGCGGGCTATTTCGCGTTTGATCCCTGTGGAAGCCGGAGCCAAAATGACATACATGGGAAAGAATCTGCTCAAATACCCCCCCGACAAGGTTGTCAGCGAACTCGGAATCTCCCACGTCCCGGAGGGAAGGCGCGTATTTGGCAACTTGACAGTCATGGAAAACCTCCAACTGTCTACCTTTGCAAGGAAAGACGGTAAGGCAATAGAGAGGGATCTCCGTAGGGTCTTTTCCATTTTCCCGCGCCTCGACGAGAGAAAGACCCAGAAGGCGGGAACACTCAGCGGCGGAGAGCAGCAGATGCTGGCGATCGGAAGAGCCTTCATGAGTGGCAGAAAAATTATGCTCCTGGACGAACCCTCCATGGGGCTAGCTCCGTTATTGATGATGAGCGTGTTTGAAGCACTGAAGGAACTAAAGGAGGAGGGAACGACGATCCTTCTCGTCGAGCAGAACGCCCGCCTGGCACTTCAATTTGCACAGAGGGGTTACGTGTTGGAAAGCGGCAACCTGGTGCTGGAAGGAGAATCTGCCGAATTACTGACCAATCCCCAAGTCAAGCAAGCCTACCTGGGTTGAGGTGCCTGAAATAACCAAGATCGCTGACTACACGTATTCAAGGAACAAGGCCATGGTATATGGCACATGTATTGGAGTGGGTACGGGTCTTATCAACAGCTGGATACCATTCATTGACTTTACTTTGCGGCCCGCGTTATTCGCCTGGCTGGCATGCGCTATCGTTACCACCATATTCCTTCACGAAGGTATTCATGGCGCGGTTGCCCTTCTTTTTGGTCACCAACCGATCTTCGGGATCAAGCCGCCGTTTTTCTACGTCACTTTCGACACAAAAGTCCCCCGCACACACTTCATGTTCGTTACTCTCGCACCACTAGTCACTCTGAATGTGATATGCATTTCTCTGTATGCGGTCGGCTTCCTCAGAACCTTTGTTTTTCTGTGTCTCATGACTAATACCATCGGATCTATGGGGGATATTTGGATCCTTCTGAAACTGTTCCCGCACGGGCGCTCCGTCCTTGTCCAGGACACAAAAAACGGCATCGAAGTCTGGCAAGATCCTGAACCGTAGTAGATGCCGCATCACCTGAAGGCGAAAGGAGAATGTCATGAATGAAGGAGAGCGTCGTTCCGGAAGAGAACGAAGATATGGGGGCCCTCGCAGGAAGTTCAAGGATCCTAATTACAAAAAACCCGAACGAAGAAGCGGTCGAGATAGGAGAGAGGGAAAGGACAGGAGAAGACCACATAGATGAATCAGGGGGCCGGCGTGAACTTTTATGAACAGCGTTAGGAACAGTATCCCCCGCCCCGATTTTGTCGGGACTGCGGAGAGCTTCAGTCAAAAAGCTCTATTTGTTGACCCCTATATTCATATTCCGGTCAAGAACTTGTCTATCTCCTGCGTTACGTAGTCATAGAAGGTTTTTTGATCCGAAAGGTACTCCCATACCTTTTCAAGGTTTTTGTACCGTTTTTGCTTCTTTCCAGTCATCTCTGCAATAATCAGGGCCTGGTTTGAGACTTGATACGCTTCCGCGAGATCACGGTTTTCCGGCTTGTCAATGTTTATCGTTTTCCACGCGATCGTCCCTTGTTCAAGTGCCGGGGCAAACCTTTCTTGTATCGCATCAAACGACCAATCCTCTATTTGCAGGCATGAGGGACACCGGTACGTCCCGTGAAAATAGTATACGATAATTTCCCTTCCCGAGAAATCGTTTCCCGGAAGTCTTTCGGATCCTTGGTGTTCGCTCGCGACTTTGGGGACTTCTTTTGATTCTGTGCTTCTGATTCCCGCAAGAATCATCCCGGAAATGGCCAAGAAGATCACGGCCAACCTGAGGCCATGTTTGTTGATCATTTGATTTGAGCCCTTTAACATCTTCAGGTCACGAAGAATGGATTAACGATGAAGTAGATTCCCAAAGCACCAATAAGAACGCCAGCCCCCCTGCGGAACCATTTTCCAGCCCCCTGCCAGACGCTGTTTTCAAGCAAACCCCTGACAGCAGCCCCGCAACTGCCGGCCACCACTATGGGCAGACAATGGCCGGTGGCAAAGAGCAGAATGAAAAGAACCCCCAATGCCACTTTCTGCTGGATTGTGATGATGGCGAGAATAGGAGCAATAAAGCCAAAGGTGCACGACCCGGACAGCACTCCATAAGCAAGTCCCAAAACAAGGGCTCCGAAAAGACCTCTGACATTGAGGCGATGCAGCAGACTACCGGACATTGAGCACTTTTCCACACCGAACATTCCCAGGGCCACCCAAAGTAGTATGAGGCCAACCAGGATCTGCCAATAGTTCCCCACATCACCTAACATTCGCCCCAACAGCGCGCAGACGATTCCAATAGAGGCTATTGTAATAAACAGCCCTAAGCTGAAAGCTATGGCATAGTGGGCAGCCTGGCGGGGTTTCAAGATCTGCTCCTGGCCGCCGACATAAGCTACGATCAGTGGTATGGAAGCCAGATGACACGGGCTAAAGACTACGCTGATCATGCCCCACACGAAACAACCCACGGCGGCAATAGCCGGTCCTCCGGCGATCCACTCATTGACGGTCAGAAAGAATGATTCAAGCATAAATATCTCTTTTTAATTTAGCGTGTGACGTGCGTCTGTCTTTCCCGGTTCATCATTTTTGTTCAGGTCTACGCCCATCTTCTTCAGTTGCTTGACTATCTCCTCCTCGCTCATGAAACCCAAATGGCGGTGGACCTCGTTACCATCTCTGTCAAAGAATATCTGGGTCGGGATGGCTCGGATGCCAAACCGCGCGGCCTGTTCCCTATGCTCAAACACGTCGATAAAGACAATGGAGGCCTTGCCCTCGTATTGCCCTTTCAGTTTCTTAAGAATGGGGGCCATCATTTTGCACGGAATACATTTCTTTGCTCCAAGATCAAGCACGGTGACCATGCCCTTTGTGGGCACTTCGGGAAGGCTCGTTTGACTCACTTCAGCTTGAACAAGAAAAGCACTAGCGAGAAGAAACATGGCCGTGAGCCAGGTTGTCCGTTTTCTCATACAAACCCCGCTTGCTTCTGGTCAGAACATCTGCATTTTGGCATAGGTGATCCTTCTCCTAATATCTTTTCAACCCGTGGAGACCTTCCGGGGAAACCAGCGGGTAGTCTTGAGGCAAATCTTTACGAGCATAAGCATGACCGGGACTTCAATGAGCACGCCCACAACGGTTGCCAGGGCGGCCCCGGAGGAAAGGCCAAAGAGCATGGTCGACGTGGCAATGGCCACTTCAAAATGGTTGGAAGCGCCTATCATGGCTGAAGGGGCTGCCTCCTCATACGAAAGTTTGAGCAGACGAGCCAAGCCATAGGTTAACCAGAAAATTAGATTGGTCTGAATGAAAAGAGGAATGGCGATCCACAGGATAGTGAGCGGGTTGGATAAGATCACCTCACCTTTAAAAGAGAAGAGGAGGATCAGCGTGACAAGCAGAGCTATGATCGTGATCGGTGTTAAGATGTGGAGGAACTTCTCCTTAAACCATACCTCTCCACGTGACCGGATAATCAGCTTCCTGGAAACATAGCCTGCAGCAAGCGGAAGTGCCACGTATATGCCTATGGAAAGCACCAGGGCCTGCCATGGTACCGGAAGTCTCCCTACGCCGAGCAAAAACCCTCCCAGCACTCCGTATAGCACCAGCATGGTGAGCGAGTTGATGGCCACCATCACTAGCGTCAAGCCGTCGTTGCCCTTTGCTAGGTAGCCCCAAACAAGCACCATGGCAGTGCATGGAGCTATTCCCAGCAGGATACATCCCGCCAGATAACTCCGCCACAGGGGCACCTCCAGCATCTTCAATCCGTCAACCAGAACGACCTTCCCGGAGCCGTAGACAGTTCCTACAGACAGATCAAGACCGAACGGCATCTTCACATAGTCCACTGCATCCGGCCCAATGAAGCCGTAAAAGAGAGTCCCCAGAAAAAAGAGGGCAATGGCGTACATGGTAAATGGCTTGACCGCCCAGTTCATGAACAGCGTGAGCCCCACCGGTTTGCCGCTTTTTCCGGCTTTGATGACTTCGCCAAAATCGATTTTCACCATGATGGGATACATCATGAAGAAGAGACAGATGGCGATGGGGATAGAAACAACGGGGGCTTCTCCCACGTAGATGGCCAATCCGTCCAGATATTTCGCGAATCCGGGGGCCACTTTCCCAAGGATGATACCGCCCAAAATACAGAGGATCACCCAGACTGAAAGGTACTTTTCAAAAAGGCTGAGCCCCTTCGGCTCTTTAGTCACACATGCTTCAGTTGCCACAATCTGTCACCATAAATAGGAAGTTGTATTGGTCTACTTTTGCAGCCACGTCTTGATCTCCTCGGTGGGCGGGACCTTGCCTACACTCATTACTTCGCCGTCAATGACTACAGCCGGCGTTCCAAATACACCGTATTTAGAGATCTCCATCAGATCGGTAACCTTTTCTACCTCGGCATCCACACCTGCCTCGACAACCGCCGCCTTTACATTTTTCACTACCAATTCACATTTGGCACAACCTGGTCCTAATACCTTGATATCCATCCACTCCTCCTAAAGAGTTGAAAAACTACCCAAGTTCATCCAACCATGCCCGAATCTGATCCTTGGACGGGACCTCACCCACGCACACCACTTTGCCATTGATGACCAGAGCCGGAGTTCCCATAACGCCGTATCTGCCAATCTCCTTCACGTCTCTGATATGTTCCAAATCGCCCGGAAGCTCCATCTCCGACATAACTTCCATGGCTTCTCTTTCCAGCTTGTCGCACCGGGCACATCCCGGACCCAGGACTTTGATCTCCAGTCCTTCTGAAGCCTCTTCTTCATATGGCCTGCCAAGAGACTTGTTGAATTCCCGTAAGAGGGCCAGACCATATTCCTCCTTGGCATGGTCCGGAATATAGTTTTTCTTGGAAACCCTCCTTGCGAGTTCACTCTGAACCTCTGCATCGGGTTTATCAGCGTATTCCCGTGCCATCTCTTCCATGACTTGCCTCAAGCCGATGATACCTACCGATTGCTTATTGACTTTGATGCGCACAATATCGTCTTCGGACATCGTATTTTCCTTTAACCTGCAATCCAGCCATAGCCCATGCCGGCGATTGTGGACAGAACCACGATAATCATGCAAAAGACGGCGGTCTTCTTGACACCCATGACGCCGCCGATCACCAGCATGTTGGGAAGCGAAAGCGCCGGACCTGCAAGAAGCAGAGACAGGGCAGGCCCGTTACCCATGCCGGCACCAATCAGGCCCTGAAGAATGGGCACCTCTGTCAGTGTGGCAAAATACATGAGCGCCCCGGAAAGAGCGGCAAACAGGTTGGCCCACAGAGAGTTTCCTCCCACCAGACTCTGGATGTAATGCTCCGGAATCAGGGCGGGATGACCGGGCCGGCCCAGCATGAAACCGGCCACCAGCACCCCTGCAGCTAAGAGTGGAAAAATTTGCTTCATGAACCCCCACGTGGACTGTACCCAGGTGACACACTCATCTTTTGTGAACCAGAACTTGAGCATCATGCTCAGCACAAAGAGAAGGGCTACAACGATGTACCACTTGGCAGCGTACAGAGCGGGCCAGAGACCTGTTGAACCCTCGGCTGGATGTGCAATCGTGGCAGAAATTAGGATCAAGACCATAGTGAGCATGTAAAGTGCGTCCTGCAGAAGGCTCCGTGTCCCCTCTTCCTCATCCGGCAGATAAATCTTTCCAGCGGTGCGGGCCGCATCATCTTTCCGGAAAATGAAGGCCATGAGTAAGCCGGTAATGATAGCAAATGCCACTGCACCGATAGCCCGCGCCAAGCCAAGCTGCCACCCTAGAATCCTGGCCGTCAGCACGACTGCCAGGACATTGATCCCGGGTCCTGAATAGAGAAAGGCGGTGGCAGGACCAATCCCGGCGCCCCGGGTATAAATTCCTGCAAAGAGTGGCAGGATGGTGCAGGAACAAACCGCAAGAACGGCTCCGGAGACAGAAGCCACCGAATATGAGAGTACCTTTTTTGCCGTTGCCCCGAAGTACTTGAGGACCGCGGCCTGGGAGATGAAGACTGCAATGGCCCCGGCGATGAAAAAGGCCGGTATGAGGCATGTCAGCACATGATCCCGGGCATATTCCCGAAGCATCATGAACGCTTCGAGCCCCGACTGCCGGATTGTGGGATGATTCCACGGCACGTAGTAGGAGGCCAAAAAGACCAGTATGATCAGTAACAGTTTAGTTCGTTCTTTCATCAATTCACGTCTTCTGCGAATGATTCCGCAACAATGACATGTTGGACTAAAACTCTTTATCTAGGACATAGCTCAAAGCGGTTGGCCCGTTTGACCTTTTGGATGTCTGCTTTCACCTCCGGATCATCATTGAACATGCCCAGCAAATCGTCGATAATCGGCCCGGCAAAGGGATTGCGAGAATCCTCATCAATGTCATAGTTGACCCAGAGCCCCTCTTTAGTTCTCTTGATAAGGCCGGCATCTTCCAGTATTTGCAAATGCTTGGACGTTGTGGATTGGGCTATGCCAAGGACCGCCTGCACCTCACATACGCACATCGTCTTCTGCTGCAACATCTTGAAGACGCGCACCCTGGTTTTGTCGCTCAATGCCTTTGTTATCTTCAGAAATTCTCTCATTGTTTTTATATATCGCAATATAGCGATTTAGCGTTTTAATGTCAAGGGACTTTCTGGTGAAAACATCGGGCATCCCCACAATTCCTATCAAACTACTTGACAAGTCACCCTGTTAGTTGTATGTTACAACCATGTCAGAACAAGTTCCCGAAAATCATCACGAGGTGCTTTCCCTTATTTCAGAAATCTCAAGGGCGGTCCGGTGCTGTCAGCAGGAGGCAGTCTTTTGCGAAAACGTCACGTTTTCCCAATTTTTCATTTTAGATACGGTTGCAAGGAGCGGAAGCCTGAAGCTCTCTGAACTGCACAAGATTCTTTCTGTAGACAAGAGCACGACCACCCGGCTGGTTGATCCATTGGTCACCCAGGGCCTTATCGTGCGCGAAAAATCGAGCCGCGACTCCAGAGCCGTTAATCTGAAGCTGACCAAAGAAGGGAAATCTGTTCGACAAAGGGTTTGGACGTGCCTTTCAGGATTCCTCGATGCGCTTGAAAGTGAAATCCCCAAAACAAAAAGGGCGGAAGTATACGACGCCGTCAGGACGTTTCTGAATGCCACAAGAAATGCCTGCGCTGCAAAGTGCAATGTATAGGAGAGAATTTCTATGAAGCTGGAAAAACCCCTCCCCGGAGGGCCGGTCAAGTTAACCGCTCCTTGCTGACCGAAGAAAGATGGGGCCCAGGGGGGCCTACCAAGTATGAATCAGCCGTTTGTGGTGGGTTCTATGCAGACACCCGCCGGTGAGGTGCCGCAGGTTTCGTCTTCCCTCACCTCGGCTGATCATTGGGGAACAATCAAGGCACGCTGGGGGGTAGGCCGTATGAAATACACGGTCGAACCAGGACTCTACGGCCTAGGAAGTCCCGACGCCCAAGCGCCTGTTCTTGTCACCGCAAACTACAAGATGAGTTTTGATCGGCTTCGCGAGGCCTTGCCGGGTCGTGACGCCTGGATTTTGGTCTTGGACACAGACGGGATAAATGTCTGGTGTGCCGCAGGTAAAGGAACGTTTGGAACGCAAGAACTGGTTCAACGCATTGCATCCAGCGGGCTTTCACACGTAGTAGCTCATAGGAAACTGATCCTGCCGCAGTTAGCAGGTCCCGGCATTGCGTCGCACAAAGTGCCGAAGCTCTCCGGCTTCAAAGTCATCTACGGTCCGGTCCGGTCAAGGGACCTGCCCGCTTTCATGGACAAAGGGTTTAAGGCTACACCGGAGATGCGGCGCAAGACCTTCGACACTTGGGAAAGGGTGGTACTGATCCCTGTTGAACTTGTTAGTGCATTAAAGTGGGCAATAGTCATTGCCCTGCTCTTCTTCTTTCTTGGTGGGCTGGGAGGCCCAGACGGGTTTTGGACCAATGCGTTCCACCATGGACTCTTTGCAGCATTCGCCGTCTTCACCGCACTTACAGCGGGTGCGATCTTAACGCCCCTGCTGTTGCCGTGGCTTCCCGGCCGGGCGTTTTCACTGAAGGGCCTGGCTGCGGGTCTTGTTGCTGCAGTAATTCTTTCATTCCTTTGGGGCGGAACTTTGGACACCTGGCCGGGGCGGCTTGAGGTTCTGTCATGGTTCTTTCTGATACCAGCCATTGCAGCTTATCTTGGTATGAACTTCACTGGCGCCTCCACCTACACGTCGCTCTCAGGAGTGAAGAGAGAGATGAAATGGGCCGTGCCTCTTCAGATCTCAGGGGGTGTAGTCGGATTATCCCTGTGGCTCGGATCGCGGTTTGTCGCCTGAGGAATTTGAAACATGGGTCAACTGATTTATCTGCCGAATGTGACTACGCTATCCCTCGACGAGGAAAAATGCACGGGATGCGGTTTGTGCCTCCTCGTTTGCCCACACGCCGTCTTAAGTATGAACGATGAACATGCCCGGATTGAAAACCCGGATGCATGCATGGAATGCGGGGCCTGTGCCCAGAACTGCCCAACAGATGCAGTGACGGTGGAATCCGGCGTGGGCTGCGCTGCTGCCGTCATCAACACGGCCCTGGGCCGCAGTAGCTCATCATGCTGCTGCGTGATCGAGCCCAAAGACACGTCAGCAACCCCCTGTGCCCCCTCCCAGAAATCCGACGAGTGCGGATGCTGCTAAGCTGACGCTGTCTTGAAACGTTCCTTCCTGTTTCTTCGCTGACCCAACCTGACATCCCACATCGCACCTCCCACATCTCACATCCCACCCATCATCCACGAAAAACCACCAATTTCCCTTCCATATTCTACCGCAAGAAAACAGTGTCACCTTCCAGGAAAGTAGCTGGGGTATAGCCGGCTCGACCACATGGGATTAAATACTGCGTAAACACTTGTGGCTTTGGCATCCGTAGTGTAATAAATACTCGGATGGTGTTCTTCGCATTCCTACGTGTCACTCCTGCAACCGGTTGAGATACGCTGATGCCAGAATTTGAGAAAACAGAATCTGACGGTATCCTCATAAATGAGGCTCAGCTTGTTCTAGCGGAGAAGAGAACCTGGTTAGCGACTTTGCGTACAGGTATTGCCGTCTTTGTCATCCCTCTTTCCGTCCTCAGCTTGCTCATAGCCACGTCGAAATACTACGATGTTATGCAAGTCCTCAACTGGCTCATTCCATTACTGGCAATCTGTGGGACACTGGCAGTCCTTGGCTCTTACCTGATCGTTCAATCAATCGTCCACCTGCATCGTCAGGATCGGCTGATCCTGAAGCTCAAAAAGGAACACAGCCGTATCGCAAAGTTGATGGACTGAGCCCTGGTGAAATAGAGGACGCCCACCACTCTCATGTTTCGTGGTCGAATGTCATTGAAATCGAATCTTAGGCATTTCTTCTTCCCTGCAATTACAAGGCGATACCTTTTCAGGATATTGCTTGTTGCCATTTTTACCTTCATTTTTTTTCGTTTTGTCTGTGTGCCCTTCCGTATAAAGGGACACAGCATGGAGCCCACTTACATGAACGGAGGCTTTAATTTCTGTTTCAAGTTACGATATATTCTCTCAAAACCCGAAAGACACGATGTTGTCACCATCCGTTTAGCGGGTGAAAAAGTCATCCTGTTGAAACGTGTAGTTGCTCTGGAAGGAGATGTTGTTGAATTTCGGAATGGAACCCTTTTTGTGAATGAAGAAAAAGCTGATGAGACATATACCCGCTACCCATCGAGCTGGAACCTTCCCCCTCGTGAGGTTGATAAAGATCATGTCTATGTTGTAGGAGATAACCGAAGTGTCCCGATCGATGTTCATCAGTTTGGACAAACATCAATTGACAGGATAATTGGAGTGCCCCTGTGGTGAAGACAAAACACATTATTATTGCTGGAGTGGTTCTGGTAGGGGGAATAATTGCATTTTTTGTCTTTTTTCAAAGTGAAGAGGCAAAGGTACAGCGGCAATTTAAACGTGTTGCAAAAAAGATAGAAAAAACACCCGAGGAAAGCGTAATTGTTGCGGCCACAAAGGCAAACCGAATAAGTGAGGCGTTCACCAAAACCTGTACAATTCATGCACCCGCCTACTCGTTCTCCAGAGACGTTTCATCCGATG
>JAQBAU010000011.1:0-4962 GCA_032126655.1 Desulfobacterales bacterium | reverse complement strand
GTCGCAGTATCCTCCACTCAGCGGCCCTGAAGTCGCGTTTGCAGGGCGCTCCAATGTAGGCAAATCTTCCCTGATGAATACGTTGTTGGGCCGGAAGAACTTGGTCAAGACCAGTTCCACGCCCGGGCGCACGCAGACTATCAACTTCTTTCGCATCAATGACGCTTTCTTCTGTGTGGACTTGCCGGGATACGGTTATGCAAAGGTGCCAAAGGCCGTGCGGAAAAGCTGGGGCCCCATGGTCGAAACATACCTGAAGACCCGAAGGGCAGGAGAGGAATCTATGCCGGGGGTAGGGCAGGGTATTTCCGCGGTTGTCGTGATCCTGGATATTCGGAGGGTCCCAAACCAGGGAGATCATGATTTGCTTGCTTGGCTCACACACTACAAGGTTCCAGCCCTCGTGGTCCTGACCAAAGCGGACAAGCTAAAGAAGAATAAGCAGGCAAGCCAGCGAAGCGTCATTGCTAAAGAACTTTCCACAGATCCTTCGTCACTCATTCTCTTCTCTGCAACAACGGGCCTGGGCAAGCAGCAATTGTGGAAGGCGATTGAGGAAAAGCTCGGAGACTAGGGGACGTCCATGAAATATTAACTTTCTCCATCTCCAAAGCCTTGTTAGTCATAGAATGTTGAAATGTCATGGACGTCCCCTAGTCAAGGTTCGAACTACTAGAAAAATACTGTGATGTTCATGAAACGTTGACTTTCGTTTCTGATGATGGTGAATCGGATGCATGCCGCGCAAAGCACGCATAGATGCCCCTGGTGCCCTCCAGCACATCATTATCCGGGGGATAGAGGGGAGGGCCATATTCCGAGACCGGCAAGACAGAGATAGTTTTCTGGAGCGGCTCGGAAATGTTCTATTAGACACATCAACAGCCTGCTATGCGTGGGCTCTTATGTTAAATCACGTTCACCTGCTTTTGAGAACCGGCATGGCACCCATTGCGACCGTGATGAGACGGTGTTTGACAGGCTACGCCCAGCAATTCAACAGACGTTACGAACGACATGGACCACTCTTCCAGAATCGATACAAATCAGTTCTCTGCGAGGAAGATCCTTATTTCCTGGAGTTGGTGCGCTATATTCATCTGAATCCGGTTCGAGCTGGTGTGGTCAAAGACTTTGGCCAACTTCGGTCATATCGGTATTGTGGACACGCCGTCATCATGGGAATCATGAAGTGTGAATGGCAAGAGAGAGATTACGTTCTTGGTTTTTTCGATGAATCAGAAAGGCCGGCCCGAAGATACTATGCAGCTTTCGTGGCCAGAGGTGTGGAACTGGGACAGCAGCCTAACTTGGTTGGAGGAGGCCTGATAAGATCCGCCGGCGGTTGGTCTTCAGTGAAAGACCAACTTCGAGCAGGAATACGGATGAAAGGCGATGAGCGAATATTGGGCAGCAGTATGTTTGTAGAGGAGGTTCTGGAAAGGGCAGATGAGGAACTCGAGCAACGCACCCGTTTACGTAGTCGAGGTATTGATTTGGAGACCCTGTTGTTTCGAGTTACCCACTACTACGGTATTGACATGAGTATCTTCAAAACAAGCAGTAAGCGACCGGCGGTAGCAAAAGCCCGCGCAGTCTTTTGTTACCTGGCGCTGAGGAAATTGAAAGCAACCGGTACAGCTGTTGCTGCAAGGCTAGATATTACGCAAGGAGCCGTGAGCAAGTGTGTCATGCGTGGAGAACGGATTCTACTTCAAGAAGATCGTGAAGAAATCGAAAAGGTGATGCTGAAATAGTGTTGATATCATGGATGTCCCAAAATCAGACCACCAGACTAGGGGACGTCCATGAAATATTAACTTTCTCAATCCCAGAAGCCCTGCTGGTGCTAGAATGTTAAAATGTCATGGACGTCCCCTAGTTTTTGTTCTGCTTCTCGTGAAGGCGTCAGTCTGCTTTGCTGCCTACGATGATGCCAAGGGCTTTCGCACAGCCGGCGATCTATTGAACCAGGGTAGTTATCTAGAAGCCCTCGCGGCGTATAACGAGATCGTTACGCATTCTGACATCTATGAGAGTCGGGCTAAGGGGATCTTCTTCATGGGCACGATCTACAGCCTCTATCTAGATCAACACGACGAGGCCCTGCAGCTGTACAACATGCTGATAAAGGATTACCCGGGTAGCAGCTTCGCGCAGGATGCCCTGTTCAATACCGGGATGGTGCACTACGAAAAAGGGACGTTCGGACAGGCATACCAGAGCTTCAAAAGCTATCTTGATAAGTATCCGGATGGAAGACATCGGCAGTCGGCAGAGGTATGGGTTGAGAGCGCCAAGGCGGAAATGGGCGCTGAGAAGGCAAAAGAACCGGCGCCCCTACCCGAGCTGTCTGTGGCTGATACGACCCTCAGGGTACTCATCCGCGACGAAGCAGCCAGCGTTACCCTGAGTGCCGCCGATCCTGTCACCATATCTAATGCGTTTTCAGGCGAGGCAGTCTATGAAGGCATAGACTCTTTGACTTTGGCTGCCAGGTCTGGCCGTCTCGTTGTTAACGGGAGGGAGCTAAAGGCTTCCAAGTGCGTCGCAACAGCCAATGGGGGAATTCTTGCCCTTGATGGGAAACGCTACAGGGGTAGCTTTCGGGTTTCAGCAGATGATGCCAGCAAGATTCAGGTGATTAATCACGTTGACCTTGAAGCATATCTCTACGGCGTGGTGCCCAGGGAGATGTCCCCCAAATGGTCTGAAGACGCCTTAAAGGCCCAGGCTGTGGCAGCTCGCAGCTATGCCTTGTACGTTAAGCAAAAAAGCACTGACAAGCCGTATGATCTCGTGGCAACCATCGCGTCACAGGTCTACGGCGGCTATGACGCAGAGAACCCCGCCTCCACTCTGGCCGTTGATGCGACACGAGGTGAGGTCATGACCTATGATGGCCGCCTAACGATTGCTTACTTCCATGCGAACAGTGGAGGTTTTACAGAGTCTGCCAAGAATGTGTGGGTCGCTGACTTGCCTTACCTTAGGGGAACACGAGACCCGTACAGTGATAATATCCCAAACGGCAAATGGGATCTTGCCCTATCTTATCTGACCATACAAGAACGGCTGAATCAGTATGGGCTGAATGTGGGCGCCATATCCCTGATACGCCCTATCGACATCAGCTCCTCGGGCCGTCCCCTAAGGGTGGCTGTCGAGTCTGCACGCGGCGGCACCGTGCTCAAGAGCAACGATTTTCGCCTCAAGGTCGGGGCCAGGACACTCAGAAGCACCTTGTTTCGTCTGCAGGACTCTACCGGCGGCGTTCAGATCATTGGAAAGGGGTTTGGGCACGGCGTTGGCATGAGTCAGTGGGGGGCATACCGCATGGCCCAGGAAGGACACGATTACGGAGAAATATTGAGGCACTATTACCAGGGCGTTGAGATTACGAGCCTGACACATTCCCCCGAGTGATTTGGTTTTAGAAAAACAGGGGACGTCATCGAAATGATAGAAAGGGCGTAGTAAAAAAATGTTGGGGTGGGGTTTATCCACGCCCGCTCTTCGCTTTGAGCTTTCACCTTTCACCTTTGAGCTCTTTTTCAACGGTGAACGGTGAACGGATAACAAATGCTGCCCCAAAAAAGAATTGACAGTCCGCAGCGAAATTGTTACGCAACGTAAAGTTCCAGCAAAAATATTGGATCCGGGCCGTTAGCTCAACCAGGCAGAGCAGCTGACTCTTAATCAGGAGGTTACAGGTTCGATTCCTGTACGGCCCACCAGAAATATCAAGGGTTTCTGGGATTCTTCCCAGGAGCCCTTTTTTGCGTCTTCAGAATCCTTTCTCGTAACAGTCCAAGTCCACACTGTCTTTTCGCTGCAGAACAGAAATCCCTGGTCATCAGGTGTCAGGTATACTGTTGACATGGTGCCTGCTTTTTGAGAATCTAGAGACAAGAGTGACACCGTTTATAACAGGCTTTTACACCTGAGGAACTTTACGAAGGACGGAAAGGGAACCTGCCATGCTATCTGAGTTCTTTGCTGCCTTAAAGGCCACGGATTTTAAGAAAGCGAACGAGATTCTCGGAAATGTTGATTTCCTTGATTTGTTGATAAATCCTTGGGTCATCGCTTTCATAGTTATCGTCTGCATTGTCCTTGCAATTCGGCGTGGGACGGCGGCCGTGGTAACCTTTCTGTCGTTTCCTGCGCTGATGGTCCTGTTTCAGCAGACAGTCCAGGGAAGCAATGCCATGGAGTTGGAGTATGGTGCCACAGGGTTGCTGATTTTTGTGGGCGGGTTCCTCGCCATTGGTGGCATCAATGTTTATTTGCACTTTGTTCGCTGACTTGCCTGCGCTCCCTTTCGATTGATGTTGTACTAATCTACTTTTGTCACATTGATCTGCCGTAATGTCATTTCGATTGAAGCGCCCGCCCTGGCGAGACAACAGAATAATAACCGGTGCCATGTAAAAACCAGGTCTGGGCCAGGGAGAAAGCTTCCTTGTGTCATACGGTATAAAAGCAAGATTTCTCCCTGAGCCTGTCCTGAGCGAAGACGCTAAGACTCCTCCCTGGCCCAGCCCTGGATTTGTGACCTGATAGCTGATAGCATGCAAGGCGCCCCTGGCCCAGACCTGGATCCCTGGCCTAGCAGCTTATTCGTAGTTGAAGCGCCAGGGCAGGCAGGGCGGGCGCTTTGCTCGGAGTGACGGAGTCGAAGGGGTCGAAATGACAGAAGAAAAGCAATAGCTGGGGAGTGAACCCTCATGGGATTGGTCAAGGTTCCTACGCGAGGTATCAAAGATACCAGTGCGCCGGAGCCTTTTTTGTTTTGGTAAGTTCGGGTCGAAATCATGTCTACGAAACAGCTGGTATGGTTGCCAGGATCAAATAGGACTGACAAAGACGACTCAGTAAATCCGTACTGTGTTCAAGGCGTGAGCCGCAAATCCTAATATCGGCACGAAGTGAAGCTTTGCGCCAATCCGAAGCACATCC
>JAQBAU010000010.1:0-9197 GCA_032126655.1 Desulfobacterales bacterium | reverse complement strand
ATTTCGGGCCAAAATAGACTCGAAGGCGGTGGGAGTTCCCGAACCGGATCATGCTCCCACGGGACAACGTGCACATCATATTAAACGCATACCGCTCAGGCATGGTGCCGTCATAATCCCCGATCAATCTCGACATCTTGCCGCCGTGGAGCACCATAATATGGCACCTGACACACGTCTTGCCAGCATGCCGGAGATGTGTGTTGCCAAACGCGTTACTGCTATTGAGACCAAGGTCGTCTTTGCAGCAGCCAGCGGTTGAATGGCAGTCACGGCTTCAAGTGAAGCTCCTCGCGCAAGCCGCGGGGGGCCTTTGCAGAGAGTTCCGCCTAAATACTACAGATTACATTGCCATTCTGAAGAGACAACTTTATACACAATCCCACGGGCCATCACCTGCATTTTCCTCTGCGGCACTTATTCGAGCAACACTGGTCATTTTTCGTACATGGCTCATCCTTTGCAAGGCATGGCGACTGCTGGCACGCAAGGTCACTTTCGCATTCACTATCGTCACAATCTGTGGCTCCGTCGCAGTCATTGTCGACTTCGTCGTCGCACGAGGTCTCGTATGTTGAGGGGCTTCCACAGTCGTCAGGGCAGTTACACTGATCCTCACCCGACCCGCAAGAATCATCACCGCAGTATGGTGACGGAGGTGGCGGACCACAGTCCACCTCGCAATTGTAGCAATCCTCGGCGCCTTCGCAGATCCCGTCGCCACAGCAGTAGCTTGGCGGCGCGCAGTCTGGGCAGTCCGGTCCCTCTTTCACCGGATGGCAATACCCATCACACTTACCCTTGAAGCAGGCTTCACATGTTCCCTCGCTCTGTGAGCTCATACAATCCCCAGGACAGGTTGTGCAGCTTTCCCCGTAGTCGCATGTGCCATTGCCGCAGCAGTCCTCATCGCAACGATCGTAAGCCTCGTTACATATGGTTCCCGCTGCGCAGGGGTTTCCGCTGGACATGCATTCATTCGTGTCCTCGTTACAGAACTCATCACCGTTGCAGAACATCCCGTCATCGGGGCACGGGTTGCTCCCAGACTGACAGGTACCACCAACGCAGGTCTCGGACCCATTGCAGTAGGCCCCGTCATCGCAGTCAGCGTCCGTCTGGCAATCTGGTTGCGTAACTGCTTCCACGGTAATTCTGATCGACTCAGAATCCCTCAGCCCGCCGGAATCCATGCACGTAAAGACGACATCGTGGTCGCCGGCCTGACCCACGGAAGGTACCCACTCAAAGGTCCCGGTTCCATCTGCGTGGTCCTCAAAACTCGCTCCGATTGGCCAAAGCGGCTCCCCACTTGCCATCTGGGCGGACAAAGAAAGGAAGTCTCCATCTGGATCGCTCGCCGAAACCAGGAAGGTCAGTAGCTCATCTTCCACACCTGTCTTGTCACCGATCGGATCCAAGACGGGCGGGTAGTTAGATGCCAGTGACGTGCTCGCACTCCCCGTGTGTTGTGCATCGTGATGGAACATCGGCCACGGATAGGTGGCAGACACAGGACTGGAAAGATCCCAGACATAGACATTCGCGTCACGGTCAATCCAGGTCATCTCAAGCAATCCATCTCCATCCAGATCCGCAACAGCGACAGTGTTGGCACTATATGCGCCTATCGTGGCAGTCGGTTTTGGGAAATCACTCGCCTCCGTCCCATCGCCGTTATACGCGTGGAGCACACACGGCTTCTGGGTGTTGGAATCCGTGGAGACTATCGCATCTGCTATTCCATCACCATTGACATCTGCAAGCGCAGGGGCACCGAAACCAAAAAATGTGTGCCACCACGGCCCCACAAGTGTCACCGGCCAGCCAGAAACCAGCGCGCCGTCCCCATTCCAGGCGAATAGGTGACTCTCTTGATTGGAACGATCGGTTCCCGCAACAACCTCAAGGGAGCCATCTGCGTCTATGTCTCCGATGGCTGGGGAGTTCACCGTAGCTCCCATTGCAGATTGAGGCCAACCATTAACCGTGGTCCCGTCATGATGAAATGCGTAAACTTGCCCGTCTATTGACCCGATGACTACCTCCAAATCACCGTCATCGTCTATGTCACCCAACGCTGGGTATGAGCTGGCCACATAGTTGCTCGGCACGGATGCATTGATGGCCTTTGGCCATCCTGGCATGATGGTCCCATTACTCCGCAGGAGATAAAGATTTGAGGGACTGTTTGCTTGCACCACAGCGATCTCTTTGCTCCCGTCCAGATCCACATCTCCAACCGTTGGTGGCCTAAGGGTTCCAACATTGAGCGATTTTGGCCAGCCAGGCAATGCATTGCCCGATAGATCAAACACTTTGACCCGACTGCTCCAGTCCGTAGCAATGATTTCGCTTGCCCCATCCCCATCAAGGTCTTCAATCGACAAAGAATTAAAAGAGCCCCCCATTGACTTTGGCCAGCCAGAAACCAGCGTTCCGTCCGACTGCCAGACGAAGACTACGCCCTGGTTATTTGCCGCCACGATCTCCGGGTAACCGTCGCCCGTGAGGTCACCCACCGCAGGGCCCTGCTGGATGAACGCATCGCTACTATTGATATTAATCACCTGTGGCCACCCTGGAAGCATGGCACCATTATGATGAAAAATCATCACAGATTCGCCATACCCCACGATAAGATCAAAGCTCCCATCCCCATTGATGTCCTCAGCATCAATGTGATTCGTAATGGCCAGTGATCCAATTCCCTCATAGATCAGACCGATATTCTGGGGCCATCCCGGATGAAGTGTGGGGTCAACCACTACCTCTGTGCTCTCTGAGACAGACGAGTTGTCGTCAAGTGTTACCAACAGCTCGACGCGATAGTGGTCCCCAGCAACGGCTATCGTATCCCATGTGCCAAGGACATCATTGACCACTTTCTGTTGGCCATTGTCGGTCAATGCAACCAACGCATCGGAGAGTAGCGTATTTTTGCTCGTCCAGATCCGAATCTGGTAGTAAGAGAAGTTGGAGGGTGCTGCCGTACCTTTGATCGTTATGATATCGCCTGAGCGGAAGAAAGATGTCGTTGTCTGGGCTGGATCAGTGATAAGCACATTATCAAGGATGACGATCTGACGATCTTCGTACAAATCACCGGATGTCTGTTCGCCCACCAGTCGAAGTGTATGGCGACCATCAGGAACGGTTCGAAGATCCCACACATCTAATAGTCCATTTATCACCGGCGTGGTAGACGATGCGATTAGTATCCAATTCGCAGGATCTGTCTCAATAGCATATTCTAGACTCCACATGTATAGGTTCGCTCCGGCAGCTGTACCAAGTACATCGACTTGTTCAACTCCGCTCAGTGCCTTGACGTCTGGGTGCGTAATGAGCATCTCAAGAGGGCTTGTCTCGCTCAATGCCGTAAAGGCATTAATCCTGCCGTATCCCGTATGCGCATCAAACCCAGGAGAGCCAACATCATCGCTCCCGTGCCGTATGGCCTGGCGCACTTGTTCCACAGAAAACCCGGGATTCTCACCCAGGATCAGTCCGGCGAGACCTGATACATGTGGAGCAGCCATGGAGGTCCCTGCCTGGCGAAGGTAGTCTGTTGCCACCACGAGCTGGCCACTGCCGTCCATGCTTGCACTGGTCACAGCTGATTTCAGCGAAAGGATGTTTCGGTAGGGGTAGTAATTTGGCGGGGGCGTGTTTGTACCGCCGCCGGGAGCAGCAACATCAAGACCCCCCCCAAAATTTGTGAAAAACGTTGGGACATCTACTTCTGTGGTAGCCGAGACGACAACGGGTTCCGGCATGTTCTGAGGGCTGTAGTCTATAACGTCAGCATTGTTATTCCCGGCTGCAAAGACGACAACCACGCCCAACCCGTATGCAAAACGCACGGCGTCTTCCACCACGGGATCGCTTGGGCAAGGGCTACTGCAACCCCAACTGTTATTGATCACGTGCGCCCCGTTGGTTGCCGCATAGGTAATAGCTTCTGATAAACCGCTGGAACTTCCACTGCCGAAATCGTTTAATCCCTTTAGTGGCATTATCTTCGCCCGTGGGGCAACGCCGATAACCCCAACACCGTTGTCACCCACGGCTGCGATGGTTCCTGAGACATGGGTCCCGTGACCATGCCTGTCAATTGGATCATTATCGTCACTGACAAAATCCCATCCGAACATGTTGTCAACCATTTCGTCCGGATCAACGATTTTGTTGCCATTTACATCAACATCGTCAAGATCGATTTCGCCGTCGTCGTTGACATCAGATATGTATTCGCTGCTTACCCACACGTTATCCCAGATATCCGGATGATTATAATCCAACCCGGTATCCACTACTGCCACCACCACCCCGGCTCCTTGCATACCGTCCCAGGCCTGTTCCGTCTCTATCTTTATCAGGCCCCAAAGATCGGGGTAAAGTTGCCCCCAACTTCCGCTGGACGCATAGAATGGATCATCGGGGAAAAATTGGACGGTTGAAAGGTAATCTGGTTGGGCGTATTCCACATTCGGGTCTTGCATGTAATACGCACAGGCCTCTTCAATATTGACTGCAGGATGAACTTTCACTCTATAGATGTTTCCTAAATAAGGAACTTCGGGTTGGTCAGCATTTTGAAGCCTTCTTCCATACTTTTTCCTGATCTTGTCCACCCTTGCACGAAACTTTTCTCTGGCTTCACGGTGAAGGGCTTTTGCCTCATATGGAGATATCTCTCCAGACAGTGTCCTGTCGGTATGGACTAATCTTCGAAAAACCCTGCGCATCTGTTTGACTTTGTACCTTCTGTTGAGCTTATCCAGATTCGCACTCCCCGTCACTTCTGCAAAACCCTGTCGGGCATTAATCAGATGACCAGCGACCTCACCGATTTCTGCTTCATCTTTGAACTTAATAATGAGTTCTCCCGGCAAATACCCGGGGCTACTATCCTGCACCTCCTGGATGAAAACCCCACGTGGGGTGACAACGTCCCGATGTTGTGTTGTCTCAGGTGCAATGGAACTTCTCTCATCAGCGTCTAACTGAGAGACTTGGCGTGTGGCGTTCGCAGACAGCGTAGAATTCATCTCCTCTGCCCGAAGCATACCTGTGAATGGATCATGGGCAACAAAGAGCATGATGACAAAAACACTGAGACTTAATCGAAACCATAGATGCGTTCGGTTCATCGCTTTACCTTTACCGTGTGATCAATGAATAGTAATCCAGGCATGGCCATGTGTCCGGAACTGAGTACCCATACTAATGTGGACTCCGGGAAACCGCGGCTCCCGCTTTCGGGGGAATGTGGAGACAGCAAGGAATGCCCCCACAAACAGGTCACTTAAAACGCCAGCCCGGAAGACCCGGAACGGAAGAAAAGACATCAATGCGCCCGGCCCAATGTCAAGCAGAAAACTCTTCCCTCTGTGTACTCGGTGCTTGCACTTTCATCAATGTTTTCCGGGCGACCGTGAAAAGCCCTTGGACCCCGACTGCATGCACCTTGTCTGTCCGGCTGAAACGCGGCACAGCGGCTAGGTGGCGCTTCAAACAGTGGGCACGTGCCCAGGAACCACGTGCAGCTATCCTTTCGTATCATGGTAATCTCTGAAGTTTCTTATGGCACCAGGTGTCCTTGGGCCATTTTATGATTAGTGTCATGGAATAGCAAGAAAACGGTTTTTTTAAGAGTGTGTACCGATTCAACTTTACATTATCTTGAATACCGGAAGTCCAAGATTCTTCAAGGGTACTTCCCATTACCTCTATTTCGGGAAATGTCAAAATATGAAAACCATATCGAAACCCGATTGGGGACGGAAAACGGGCTTTTCAAGGTGTGTCCCGACTCTGGATACCTTTACATAATCGTGAGAATTGAGGGTCCGGAATATCCGAATGATTGTCCGGGAAAATCTTTCATTTGCCAGGCATCATGATTATTTCTTGATATCTTAAATTTGCACTAATGCCATCAGCAGAACTGCTGATGGCTCAAGGTTTGAACAGCAGATCTTAAGTCGCTCAGAGAAAGATAAGGGCGACGATTTATGGCATTGAAAGTCCATTGGGCCATTGTATCTGGCCAATGATTTCTTCTATTCCTTCCCGATAGTCTTGTTGCATGAGCCTTCTCTATTCTCATGCGAACAATGGAACTAAAGATCAGGTATCGAGGTTGTGGCTACGTGGATATTGCTTCTGGCCGTGTTAGTGCGGACGGAAATCCCGAGTCGGGTTCTGCCTCCGCCAACTTGTTAATGCGGAGGCACCACTCTCTGTACTTGCAATCATACTGATCGCAAGAAACCCCTGTCTTGCCAAAACAGTCATTACCTTGTTTCAACTGTCTCCTTCGAATCACAACAGATATGACCTTCAGAAAGCAGGCGTTGCATAGTGATCCGCTATAATCGTCTGATTCCCAGGCAATTACAGAATCTTTCTCCCATGTTTCGCTGCAATTGATGCACATGACCGCCAACTTATTCATTTTGACTCCTCCCGTAGGTGGTCAGTCTTGGCACTCTCCACGTAGAATCCTGCCACACCAGGCTTCTCTTCCGCCGATTTGAAGAATATTTTCGAGCATGCCGTTGACGTGGTGAGGTTTCCCGCTCCCCTTTCTCCCCTCCTCGTTTACGGTGTTTAGGGGATTATGCCACATCCTGTTACCTGTTACCCATGTCTCCGGTACACCTGTTACCTATGTCCCCGGTCTATACACTCCCTCTGTGGAGGGGAATCAATATAGAGTAGAAAACGACTCCTAAAGGAAGCAGCCTGATCTAAGAGGATCAGTCACGGTTCCCTTGCATTTCTTGAATCTACTTCCAACTTATTGCCAGAATAACTACCAAAGTCAACGCAAGAATGAACACAGTAATACTAAGCATGGTCATCATGGCAATACCTCTCTTTGTGGCAAGTAAACGTGGGTTTAGCTCTATGGACTACACTTCACCAACGGCATAGTTCTGGATGAGGTCCTCCAGGTGAGCTATCTGCGTCTGTGTCAATTCCCCAAATTGCACACCACAACGCCTCTTGTGCAGAGGAGTCTCAGGAAATTGAGAGGTTGCGGTGTCCCAGATGACTTGACACGGTACCCTATCCAAACGAAACTCATCATTCGGCACGAGTATTTCCAACTCGGTTGCTTCGTCTGATGGCGCTTTCATAGTAACGTATTCAAACATAAGTCCACCCAGACTAACGTTTATCAGTGTGCCTATTCTGGCAGAATCAGGCCCCAGCAAAACAAACGGACAATTCTGGGCCTCTAAGGGTGGTGCTCGATGAATGATATATGCTATTTCTTGCTCATAGGTATGTTCCATAAGCCTTCTCCATAGTGGCCTTCATAGTGCTAGGGGAAATCCCAAGTCGAGGTCGTTGCTCTCTCCTCTCTCTTCTTTTGTATGCGAAGAGAAAATCTTTCGCCACTGACCCGAGACTTCCCCCGCTACCCCGAAGAGCAAGCTCCCCGTACCCTCCTATTAGAGGAATGTGACCGGGCTTGATTCGGAGTTTGGGGCCGATAGGCCGCGATTGGCTATACTTGCATTCCTTGGCAGTCAATATGTGCCTCGTTTTTGACTTCTACCTTATTTGTAGTGTAGTTGTGGCGGAAATATTCTATCTGAGCTATTTGATAGCCCGTCAGTTCTCCGAATTGCAGACCACATCGCCTCGTTCTTATGGAGCTGAAGGTCACTCGATCATTTTTAAAATCCGAAATGGTGACAAATGACAGTCCGGACAAACAGAAATCACCACTGGCTGAGAAAATCGTTAACTCACATGATGCAGCTGGCGGCTGTAGTTCAGCGATAGACTGAAATGCAAGCCCACCCATGCTCACATCTATAACCTTACCTGTTTTTTTATAATGGGGCAGAAGCGTGGCAAATACGGTATCCTGGGATTGAAATCGCTTGTGCTTCCGTCGGTCAACAAGCTTTTTCTTGTTGCTCATGAGATTAGTGGCCCTTTGACATGTTTGCAAAAAGACTCGTTACGTCTGGGGCCTAGGTTGGTGTTTCATCCTATCTATCAGATAGTCGTGGTGAGACTAAATACCGCCACCGACCCCAGACCTTTCGTTAATTGACAGCAGGTAGTGCTATAGTCTCTTTCTCTCACTTCTCAGTGATATGGACGAATAGAACGTTTGCAGTAGTAGGAATGCCCATAAGAGACCGAAAACGGGCACTTGTAGCCATCTTCTTCCATGCACTCCACAAGTGTGCCGCCTCCAATCCGTTTTGCTTTGCAGCCAAACCCAAATTTCGGTTTGTAGTATTTCCTACCCTTGACCGGTCTTAGGCCAGGCATGGCTTCTACTCCGTGCCCATCTGCTTGCTTCATCTTTGACCTCCTTTGACATGGTGTATGTGGACCGAGGCCGTTTCCAACTGTCCCAAACTTATATTGTAACTTTAACTATGAAACTTAGCGGCGTCAATACCAGATGGTCGCCTGTAGAATACCAGGTAAAACCCGCCATGATGGGGGCTGATATAATGGGATTTTGGTAAGGCTGGGGGGAGGGAAAGACAGGTGTTGGGGGGAGGAGGTCCAAGCTACAGGAATATAGTCACCAGATACAACATATTGGGCATAGTGCCATCACCACACATTTAGAGCGTTCTTCCCAGTATCGCAAATCGGACTTCCCCAGCACACGACTGATGATTTTCTGGGAAAGGTTTAGGTATCCGAACCTTTTAGATTTCAATCTCACTTCCAAGTATCGTCACTTTCGGAAATCTTATGATATGAATGCAATATCAAAATCCCCCCTCCGTTTTCGGAGAAAGGGGCTTCGGTAATCAGTTTATGCCACCATACTGATATCACCTATTTTGCATCTATCTCCCTGCACTGACGTAGAAAAGGTTTCCCTCCGCTATCATCAATAATGAAGTAATAAGCATCTCGTGGTGACGTACGAACGCTCTCAGGTATACCCGCTGCTGGAATGGCCTCCGAGATTCCAATCACACTTCCCTTCGGCCTCCAGGAAACGCCCGTTATCTTCCCAAGCTCGATTCCTCTCAGGGTTGGCGGATTTGTGGAATTGTTAGGTGCGGTCTTGCCTACATCTCTGCAATATGGAACGTCTGAGTCTGGGCAGATATTCTGCCAGTTGGTTTGACCTGAAAAGGCTACCAGAGGAAACAATATAATGATGATTACCAATATCGTCCTTTTCATTGGAGACC
>JAQBAU010000009.1:0-8663 GCA_032126655.1 Desulfobacterales bacterium | reverse complement strand
GATATCAGCGTGAAAAGGGGTCCATTTGAAACCTTCATAGACAAAGCTTGATGTCTTCAATCTGAGAACCCCTCGCACGGGCAGGTCCCATGAATCTTTGGGCTGCTCCGCCTGTTTTTCTTCACCTTCTTCACCCTCTTTCTCTTCTTCACCCTCTTGACCCAGGAGTTTCCTGATATGATCCCACTCGACTTCCTGCGCAGTGAGATTCATATCAAACACGAACCCTTCATCCTTGACCGTCACCTCGCCGTCGAGAGTAATGCGGTCGTCCCCCAATGTTACAACTGCCGATCCCACCTTGAGATTGTTCTGCGTGGCGTCCAAAGAAATATCGTCTATCGTTGTCGGGACTTTGAGTATCCACGGGAGGGCAATGTTCTCAGCCATGAGTTTTCCGTTGGCGACGGTCCTGGCAGGCTGGTCTAACGCAACCTGGGTCTGGAAATCCCCCTTGATCCAACCGTCGAGGCACTCGTTTGCCAGCAGGCATCGATCCAGGGTCGACTTGTGCAACTCCCCGGAAAAAGTCAGGCCAAACTCCTTCTCTTTGAGATTGAACGTGATGGAAGCATCTGATTGCTGATCCTTGATGAGCAATTCCCTGACCAAGAGTTCCCCGGGGTTGTGAATAATATCCATTGAGATTGTGGTCCCCTTTTCTGCAACCATCCTGCCTGAGAAAGATGCCCCAACCTCTTTCTCCCACGCAAGACGTGCCTCTGAAACAGACATAGGAGCCTTGAGGTAGAGCTCGTGCGGCAAATGGATAAGCTTTGAGACCCATTCTACGGCTTCCGGCTCTATGGTGCCGGCAAAAGCCGCCTCAGTCTTGTGAATCCCTTTCTGATACCCCTCGACAAAACCTGATATCTTCAACGATCCGCCCAGCGCGTCAGTTCGGGCATCTTTCACAGAGATTTTCTCAGGGGTTGCTTCAAATCCCCCCTGGGTTACTGTGATTGGCTTCGGAAACAGGGACGTGTCCACGGCAAGGTCCTTCACATCACCTGCCACCCGGAACGTCCAGTCCTTTGGTTTCAAGATCGGGCCTTTGAGGCTGAGGGCGGACGGGGATACGGTTCCAGACAAAGATTTGAGCCTCTCGAGTCCACTGGCCAGCTTGTCGTACGACATAAGCCAGGGATAAATCTCATCCAGCACAATGCTCGACTTCCCGGCCTTGGCGTCCAGGTGCGGCTCCTTACCCCCATCGATGCGGGCAGAAAGCCCGGAAAAGGACGATTTTCCGAGTTGGCCTGTCACATTCTTCAGTTCTATTTTCTTGCCGTCCTGCAATAACTCTCCCTGTTTGACCTGCAGCGGGTACGGAACGGGCTTGTACCTGGCAACCATATTTGATTTTGAAATAATCACATGCGTCTTGATCGATGAGATGCTGTCACCCATAACAAGCCTGCCCGTGGCATTCCCCTTGATATCCTTTACAAGGTCAACCTGCTCGATAAAGGTTTCATTCTTGACAACGCGTTTCAAAACAGGGGGCAGCTCTGTCAAATCAGCCTCCAGCCCGACGTCCAGGTGAAATGCTGCTGTCCCTTCCTTGAGACCCTTGAGGCCCAGTTTGAATGACCCCTTGCTTGCCTGGGATTTGCCGAGACGTCCCTGCAGGTTCTTGCCTTCAAGCATGCCTTTGGCAATGTCTACTTCACCCTTTACGTCCTTCAAGTGCAAGTGATCGCCTACCGGGACCATGATCTCACCGTCAACTATATTCCCCTTGAGCGTGATGTTCTCCGCATTCTCCCAGTCTTCTTTTGTGCTTCCGCGGATACCAAAGGTGGCCTGTGGGACTGTTCCTCCCTGCACAACTTCGCAGATCTTGCGGCAAACATTGTGCCTTCCAGCAAACACGAGCGCCGCTATCCGGCCTGAAGAGACATCCAAGTCCCTTCCCTGTATATCCATGGTGAGCTCAGGTTTTGCCCGGTCCCAGAGGAATTCCCCCTTTGCCTTGAGTCTGGGATGATCCAGGTTCGCTTCAGACAGCGAAAACGTCGTCTTGTCAGCATCGGTGTAAAAAGCGCCCTTCAGGCTTTTTCCCTTAATGGCGATCTTGTTGTCTCCGTTGTGAACAATCATCTCGGGTATGGAACCGTTCACCTCGCCTTTCAGGAACTCCAGGCCTTTTGTCTCAAACTTGAGATTCAGGTTCACGCGTGAATCCCCAAAACGGGGAACTTGTGGGGGAATGAGCTCTGCTGGAATCATATTTGGTCTGAAGTGCTTCAAGTCCAGCTGGCCCTTGGCCTCGAGATCCTCCATATCGATCTCTATCTGAATCGAAGCCTTGTCCCAGAAACTGGACGCGCAGGTGATATCAGCTTCGAGTTCACCCAGAGGAATACCGACGCGTGCGCTGATGTCCTCCAGTTTCAGAACGGACTTCTTCTTGTCAAAGAGCTCCAGTTGTCCCCTTTTCACGACGACGTCCAGGCCGGAGGCCTCGAGCGTGAGATGGCCTAAATTGGAAGTCACTTGCTCTTTGAAACCCTTCCAGGAAAAGGCCTTCTTTTTCTCTTCGTCCTTTTCTTTCTTTGCCCTCTCGGGCAGCGTGACCTTGAAATCAGGTTCCTCGATCAGGACTTCGGATACGCGGAATTTCCCTCTCAGCAGGGGGAGGATCTGTGGGTAGATGGTCAGGGACTCCAGGGTGCCTTCAGCTTTTCCCGGGATGGACACGGTTGCCTGGCGAACCACGCCGTAAGGACGGGGGAAGAAGTCCAACTTAAGCTTCTGAAAATGAACTTCTATGCCCGCTTTACTCGAGATTTTCGCTTCGATTTCTTCCTGCAACAGGTCCAGATTGATCAGCGTGGGCAGAAGAAGGAGCAGAACTATCCCGAGAACGACAAGGGTAGCTGCAATTCCGCCGATCCAAAAATATACTTTTTTGCGTTTACTCATTGGAGTTTCGTATTACCGAAGCCTTTCGAATCTTGACCTGTTGTCCGTTTACCGTGGCGCAAAGCGCATGGCGCATGGCGTCAAGCCAAAGTCAAAAACCTTGTTTTTCAATCGTCAATCCTAAAGCCGTTGTCCGTTCACCGTTCACCGTTGGGCCGGTTATGCCGGTTGAGCCCGTTGTGTTTCTGTCATTTCGAGCGCAGCGAGAAATCTTAATACTTCCTCCCCCTTGACACCCACCAGGGGAGGGGAATCTCAGCGAAAAATATTGAATACGGGCTTAACGGGCCCAACTGGCTAAACTGGCACAACCTCTTTCAAGTTTAGCCATAAGATTTCTCCCTGCGGTCGAAATGACAGAAATGGTGATGTCGAAATGACAAAAAAGGAAATCAGCCAATAGGCTGACCTTCCTTAACTTTAGGCACGTTAGCGCACTCTATGCATTTTAGGCACTTTCTTTCTTACTTTAGGCACTCTAGCGCACTTTAGGCACTTGCGCAATCGACCCTACCAGAAATTCTATAAACCCAACAGTCTCTTTTGCGTCATGCGCGAGGCGTCAGAATGGCATCCCAAAGACAATACGAATGGCATAGAACCTGGGTCCAAAACGGTAGCCCAGACCGAGGCGGGGGTTTCCGGACCACCAGAACTTATCGGACGTACCAACCGTGACCCCGAACTCGTTCTGTACGTCGACCGTGAAATCGTCACTCAAGAAGCGCACGAACTCAAGGTTGGAATAAAGGTAGTTGACGTAGTAAACGCTCCAATTCATTGGGTGCCCGCGTAGGGTGAACCACAGCGGGTGCCTCAAGTCGAGTCCGGTCTCGAACGACCTGAAGTTGTCGCTCACATTCGCCCCTGGTGTGTCATATCCGGCGAAGAGGAACTTGTTGCCAAACCTGCACTCGAAAACCTTCCACTGGAAGATGACGAGACTCTTGATGCCCGTTGAATAGATGTAAGTGAGGTCACCCCCTGAAAAATCTTTTCCTATGCCCAGGTCCGCAAACGGCATGAGTGACCAGTAGTCATTGACCGGGTATTCGAATTCCACACCGGGAAGTATGCTGAGTGTCTGCACATCCATATTGAAATCCGGAAGAATCTCGCTGAATTCGAAATCATACAGCCCGAAAGTTATGGGAAATTTTACCTTGAACCCCCAGTTGTAGTCTTTAGCATCACGAAACGTGTATGAAAACGGCAGAGTATAGACCTGTACGGCACGGCCCGAGGCGCTGTATATGCCCGTACCAAGGTGTACGGCAAAAGCCCAATTGATCGGATCTTTTTTCTCCCCACCTTCGAGATCTGTAGCCAGGACAGGGGTTGGTCCAATCCCAAAAAAGAGCAGAACCATCAGTACAATACTGCCAACAAATACTGTAGTCTTTCCTGTTTTCATTTGCGTGTGGGAGCGAGTGCCAGTGGTCAATCCCAGCTTACCAAGGCGGAATGTAGTCATCCTGTATTCTCTGGCCGTGACCCTGCCTGTCCTCCGCCTAGCCAAAACGACAAAAGAGTCAATTGCCAGGGATAGAGGAATAGGACAAAGGATGGGAAAGCGCTTCTCTTCTTGAAGTAAGGATAAGAGGCAGGCTCGAGCCTTTTCCGGCGCCAATTCACGTGATTGGCAAGTATGGTTGGTTCGCTACTTCTTGATTTTGGTGTACTTCGATCCCTCAAGCGTCAGGTTGTACATCAGCCCCTTTTGGCCAAAAATAAACGCAACGATGGGACTCTTGATGTTTGTGGTGTCGATCGAACCCCCGGCTCCAAGTTCTACCAAAGCCACTGAGCCGTCCACACCCACCTCAAAGCCGGAGCTGTCACGGAACTTCTTGAGGGCCTCGTCTGCCATAAAAACGAGGATCACGGCCTTCTTCTGGGCCCCAAGCTGGAAGCCGATAGAAGCAGCCGCGGTGTTGTAGTAGTCCACGGTCTTTCCGTTGATTCTGAGGGCTCCTTCCCCGTATTCACCCCCGATACCGATCCCGGCCTTGAAGACACCCGGAAAGACGAGTACGCCCTTGGCGCTCTTAAGAAACTCCTTGCCCCCTTTTACTTCATTGTAGAAGCGCTCCAGGGCAACATCCACACTCGTGTCAATCTCCTTGGCCGTGGCAGCATACGAGGTATTGGTCAGAAGAGCGCAGAGGATAAGTGTCAGGATTAAGGGCAAAGCTACAGCCGTGCAGGCTTTTTGTATGTTTTCCATTGATTGTACTTTCATGGGATTGACCCCCTTCTCATATCAGACTGGATACGCCTGTTCCTATGGGAGTTTGTTCAACCAGGAAGGATCCTCAAACCAGTGATCCTCCAAATCTTCCAGCTCACCACTACCTTTGAGCATAGCAAGAATATTGTCTAACCAGTTGACGAGAAGCGGATCATTGGCAGGAACCGCGATACCAATCGGCTCATACGTCAACGGGGTGATCACGGACACAAGGTCTTCGTAAGGATGGCGCAGGAGGGACACCAGGCAGATGGGATAATCAGCAACCAGGGCGTCAACTTTGCCCTGAATCACCAGGTCAACTGCCTCATCATAGTCCTTGGTCGCCACGAGATAGGCTCTTGGTAAGGCTTGTTCCGCAAAAAGCTGGCTGGTGGAACCCTGCAATGCCGCCAGGGTGAAGTCCGGGCTATTTATGTCAGATGCATCTTTTACAGACGCGATTGTTTTGGCTTTGGTCAGGAACGCCTTTCCCGAAATGAAATACGGCCCGACAAAGGCCACCTTTAGATTTCTCTCGGGGATAATGGTCATGCCGGATATCACCATGTCCACCTTGCCCGCCTCAAGCGCCGGCAGCAACTCAGAAAACGGCATGCGCTCAAACCTGAGTTTTACACCCATGGCGTCGGCCATATATCTGGCCAGGTCGGGCTCCATACCGATGATTTCTCCCTCTTTGGTTGTCATGTTGAGCGGGGGCATGTCTCCAGCGGTACCCACGACCAATTCTCCCCTTTTCACAATTTGATCGATGACCGGTGAAGCGGACGCTCCCGCCTTAGGGCCTGTCATGTGGGCACATGCCGACAACAAACCCACAGCAAACACAAGAAGAATGATAATGCTGGTTCTTTTCATGACACTCCTCCTTCACAAAAAATATGGTTGAAATGCACCGTATTAAGGAACAAGTCTCAATGACACCCGCGCCTGGAAACCAGTGTGGTCAGACGTTTACGGGCTCAACGCTTTGAGCATAAGCCCGTTGAGATAGAACACATTGGTGCGGTTTTTTCAAGCTTCTTTCCGCGGCCCTTGCGGCCCGTTCTCTTAGCCCAATACCTCGGAAATCCTGGCAGAGAGATCACGAACGGTGAAGGGCTTTTGCAGGAAGGCATCACAACCCCGTTCCATTATCTCGGCTGCTCTGCCATCCTTGGTGTATCCTGTTGAAAGAATTACCTTTACGTCCGGGTTGATCTCTTTCATTCTGTCGAACGTCTCGCCGCCACCCATGTCCGGCATGATCATGTCCAAAATGACCAGAGCAATGCCATCCTGGCGTTCTTCATAGATCTCAACAGCCTCCCCCCCTCCCCTGGCCTGAATCACGCCGAAACCCAGCCTCTCCAACAGCTTCGTCCCAACCTCCAGGACCATGGGTTCGTCGTCCACGAAAAGAACAGTACCGCTTCCCTTGATGATCTGGTCAGTAGGCGTCACAGGTTCTTTAACCTCCTTTTCCGATGCCTGAAGATAGATCCAAAATGTTGTCCCCTCCCCTTTGGTGGAATCGACATGGATGTACCCACCATGACCTTCGATAATACCGTAGGCTGAAGCGAGACCCAGACCGCTTGCATTCATCTCCTCTTTGGTGGTGAAAAACGGTTCAAAGATTCGCTCCCTGGTTTCATCGTCCATGCCAACACCTGTGTCGGTAACTGTCAAGAGCACATAATTCCCGGGCTTTGGGTCATGGACGTGGCCCTCCATGTCCTTATGCGTTACCATAGTACTCCTCAATGTCAGATCTCCGCCATCCGGCATGGCATCGGCGGCATTCACTAATAGATCCTCAAAAACCTGCTCTATCTGACTGATGTCTACCTCTACAGCAGGCAGGTCATCGGCAAAGGAGCAGCGTATCTTAATTCTTCTTCTCGCTTGGCCAAGAATCTTCGCGGTCTCTCCCGCCAGTTGGTTGATATCAATTGTCCGGACTTCGTATCTCCCTTTCCCGGCATATCCCAGAAGCTGCGCGCTTAACCCGGACCCTTTGTGAACCTGCTTTTCGATGTTTCTGAGGTGTTCGTAATGGGTATGGGACATATCAATGTCCAAGAGCACAAGCGTCGCGCTTGCCTGAATAACTGCAAGGAGATTATTGAAGTCATTCGCAATGCCCCCTGCGAGGGCGCCGACCGCTTTCATCTTCTGAGCCTGCTGAAGCTGGGCCTCGAGTCTTCTTTTCTCCTCCTCGGCCTGCTTGCGTTCACTGGTCACCTGAAAATAGACCGAGATACCGTCTGCCTGAGGATAGACTCGGACTTCGTACCAGTTCTCATAGGGTAGTACGTCAAAGTATGTTTCGAAAGGAACAAAGGCTTTCTCCTTGACTCCCTGTGTGAATTTCTCTTCGAAAATGGAGCCCGTGAACTCCGGAAATGCGTTGTAGAAATGGTGCCCGATCACCTCCCAGCTCTTACGGCCCAGAAGCCGGCCGGCAGCCGCATTGAAGTAAGTGACAATAAACTCGCTATCCAGGGAGAAAAAGCCGTCACTGATACTCTCCAGCATCTCGAGCATTGCAATGTTGGATCGCTCCAGGGAAGCCTCTGACCGTTTATGCTCGGTAATGTCTCGGATGATGGCACACACCATCTTACGGTCCTGAAGCGGATAAACACCGCTGGAGATTTCGACCGGAAAGATCGTACCATCTTTCTTCCTGTGGAAACGCTCTACCCGCCCGGGAGACTGGGCCGATGGTTTCCCTGACACGACCTGTTTGATATCGGCCGCTGACCTCTCCGGCTCAGCCGAGAGTTCAGTTGCCCTGAGTCCCAGGAGTTCCTCTGAACTATAGCCATACAGCGTCGAAGCTGTTCCATTGGCATCCACGATCTTCTGCGTGTCGGCGTCTACCAACATGATGGCATCCGGCCCGGCAGAGAATAGCACCCCGTAGGTGGCTTCCCTCTGCTGCACCGTCTCTCTGCTCCGTTTCTGTTCAAGAGCCTCTCTTTCCAGCGCCTCCACCCGTTGTTCCAGTTCTTTGTAGGTCGGCTTCTTGGCCATGGAAGGTTTCCTTTCAAATGACTCGAACTAAAAAGGCCCCAAGCAAACGTATCTCGGACGCGATTGCATGAAGCCTTTGTCAACCCGTTGGGGTCTTGCTGATGTTTTTCATCTCTAGACCGAATTCGTTATAATTTTAGCTCCTTATATATTGATCGGTCGTGCACTGTCAACCCTTCGGCAGTTCGACAAGCTCACTGCAGGCAAGCTTCCACCTACGTCAAGACTTCGGAGGACACGCAGGGCGGTTCGACCCGCCTTCGCCAAGGCTTCCGCCTACGCTGAAGCTTTGGCAGACAAGTCGGCGCAGCAGGCCCTTCGACGAGCTCAGGGCAGGCAAGCTCACCGCAGGCACTAACGCAAGATTATTGAGAGGCCTCTTCCGCGATAGACTTCCCGTAGTCCTGACAAGCCCGGATCCCTTCACCTGTTGTGATAACATCTTCTTTCATATTAAAGG
>JAQBAU010000008.1:0-8622 GCA_032126655.1 Desulfobacterales bacterium | reverse complement strand
GGAAGAACGGCGGGAATGATGAGAGCAAGGCAAAGAACTAAGGAAGCATACAGACTCCTTGCGTGCATGGCTGTGTCCTCCTTTAAAAGTGCCTACTGAGAGAGTTTCCGTTGGTCCTGAAACGACAATTGTCTATGTCATGGCCACGGAATATATGGGCAAAACCCCGGTGTGTCAATGGGGGAGGCGGGAAGCACACTCTTGATGTATGGCCTGCTGCAGTTCGCTCCTTCATGCTGTAGGAGCAGTCATAAAGGGGGAAATGGCTTCTATTGCGGACGTTCCTTCTCAAGCCTCTCGGCCATTTCGAGGTTATGCTGGGCATCAGCATAGTCTTCGTTTATTCGAACAGCTTCTCGGAAATGGTGCACAGCTTTTTCAACGTTCCCCTGCTGAATCAAAGCAATGCCCAGGTTGTTGTGCGCCTTATCATAATCGGGTTTTATCCGCAGCGCTTCCAGGTAATGTTTGATGGCATCGTCTATTCGTCCCTTTTCTCTAAGGGCATTACCCAGATTATTGTGCGCCTTTTCATAATCGGGTTTTATCCGCAGCGCTTCCAGGTAATATTTGATGGCTTCGTCGGTGCGTCCTTTTTTGTCAAGGGCAATTCCCAGGTTGTTGTGCGCCTCTTCATAATCGGGTTTTATCCGCAGCGCTTCCAGGTAATGCTTGATGGCTTCGTCGGTGCGTCCTCTTTTGTCAAGGGCAATTCCCAAGTTGTTGTGCGCCTCTTCATAATCGGGTTTTGCCTGCAGCGCTTCCAGGTAATGCTTGATGGCTTCATCAGTGCGTCCTTTTTTGTCAAGGGCATTACCCAGGTTGTAATGTGCATCCCAATAATTAGGCTTAATGCGCAACGCTTCGAAGTAATACGCGATGGCTTCATCGGTGCGCCCTTCTTTGTCAAGGGCATTTGCTAAACTGCCTTTGATTAACCAATTGTTTGATGTGTGCCTAAGGGTATGACCAAAGAGCTTTAAGCTGCTTTGCCAGTACCGGACTTGATTCCATGATGCTGCCATGAGTATTGAAACACAAATCGTTGACAGGATTGCAAGGGACAGCTTCCTATGGGTCCAGCTTCCCATAAGTTGAGGAACACCCCAGGCGATGACAACATATAGACCGACGAAAGGTATATAGACAAAGCGGTCTGCCATAGCTTGCGACCCCGCGTGTACAAAGCCAATGACAGGCACGAGCACACCCAAATACCAGAACCATCCTACAAACAAATAAGGATACTTCCGGGCGTTGCGGAACAACAGCCAGGATGTGCCCCCAAGGAAGAGAAGGGCTACCACAGACTTCAAACATGATGCTGAATGCGGATGGGGGTATAATACCGCCAGCTTGGCGGGATAGAACAACATTCCGATGTATTTGAGGTAAGAAACAAAAACATTTGTCATTCTGACATCAATGGGCAACGCTTCCAGCGTGTATATCCCCCCAGCTTTTTGATGTGCAGCAAAGGTCACGGCGCTTGCTGCTGCAGCAATGACACACAACGGAATCTTTTCTAACACCAACTGAAGGAAACGAAGTCGTTCTGCTTTGCCATGGCGAGTGAAGACTTGATCCAGCTTAAACCGATCCAGCGGCCAGTAGTCCAGAAGAATGAGAACAAACGGAAGGGTTACAAGCATGGGTTTTGCCATTAGACCGAGGAGGAAGAAGAGGAGAACCAACAAGTATCCTCTAAGGCTTGGTCGTTCTACGTAACTTGAGTACCACCAGACAGTCAGAAAGAAGAACAAAGCGCTTAAGACATCTTTACGCTCGGATATCCATGCCACGGACTCCACATGCACGGGGTGCAACGCAAACAATGCCGCAACAAAGACACTTCGCCAGAAATCTCCTGTCATTCTCCTGAGCAAAAAGAGCAACAATAAGGCATTGGCCAAATGGATGAAAACGTTTGTGAGATGATGCCAACCCGGTGATATTCCGTAAAAATGGCTTCCTACCATGAAAGAAAGCCAAGTTAATGGAATCCACATCCCTGAGACCGTGTTCGTGAATGCCCAGGACACGCCGTCTCCCGTAAACCCTTCCTGCACGTGACGGTTTTCGAAGACATACATGCTATCGTCAAGATTCACAAAGTCATGGTTTCGTACTTGCCAGTAAACGGCAAGGGTAACCACGACAAGAAGGAGACAAACCAGGACTGTGCGATGCTGGTAAGTAGAGGACATAATGCGGCTTGCTTTTCTATCCGGGTTTCAATTCTTCTTTGGGATAAACGATGAACTATCGGTTTCAGAACATAAAGCACAGGTAATGTTCACTGAATGCATGCAAAACACGGCATTTGTCGCCTGTATGCTTTCTATATCCATCCCTGTTCATTGTCAATCTGAAGGGATTTAGGGGATGTGGGGGTGTGGAGTGTTTGACTGTGGCAATTCTTCCTGTTTTAGGATTACAATCGGTCTTTTGTGACCCTTTCCTTCTCTGTTGAAGGGGATGCGACAGATAAGGGGGCGGCCTGTCGAAGAAACCCGGGGGATTCATGTGAAAAGGGGATTCTGGTTTCCTAATGTTGGACGCTCTGCAAAGGCTTGAAGGACTTGGGATGAATATCTTAATGGAGGATCAACCCCGCTCAAGAAGACGGGGTGCAAGGCCATATCATGTCCTATCGCTTATTTATCACTAAAAAAAGCCTCCCAATCTTTCTCAAGGGCATCTCTGTTTTTCTGGTATGCATCAAGTCGTTCATCTATTTCCCGTAAGACAACTTGGTACCACTCGATTGCTTTCTCTTTTGTTAATTGCTGGTCATGCGTTTCCACAAGCTCCGATAGTTTCTCCTGAAATTGAGTGCGGTCCCAGTCCAGAGCCCCTTTCCTCTCCTCCAGACTTTTGACCTCCGGCGAATCCTTTAACGTGACATAGTATTCGTGCCAGTCTCTCTCAAAATCCTCTCTCTTCTCCTGGTGCGCGGCAAGCCGCTTAGTCATCGTTTCCAGGTCCTCGTTGACCTTCCAGATTGCTTTCTTGGTTTTCTTGGTGGAGGTGGTTTTTTGTTCGAGCCCCACCTTGATAACCCCGGCGAGTTCCTTCTCAATTTGGGAGCGTTCCTGATCCAAAGACAACTTCCTTGCCTTTAGGAGTTCAAGCGTTGCTGGATCCCTCACCTGGCCCTGAGCGGGGGCTGTCGCCGGGTTTATCGCCTCTGGGGCTTCGTTGGCCGCTATCTTTTGAGGAGGCCCATTGTTATTGTAGTACTCGGCTGTGCACAGGCTGGGAAACATGACTGCGAGAATAGGGACAAGACAAAGAACTACGAAAAAGTGAGGCGGATTTACATGGTTGGTGAACCTGGAATACAGGTTTCTTGTGCACATGACTATTCCTTTCTATCAAGCAACAGGAATTCGGGGAGGATCCAACCGATTGCCTGGTGATTAGCGAAAAGGCCCGGTTTCTTATTAGTGAAGCATAGAATATGAGGCATGGTGTGTCAAGGAGAACACGGTGACAACATAAGGTGATTCAGGATGCCTGCACATCCACCCAGACTAATCCTTATTCAGAATCTCCCGTAACTCATGAGAGAGTTCCTTCATACCAAACGGCTTCTGAATGAATCCATCACACCCGCGGTCAAGGATCTCGGTGGCTTGGCCGTCCACGCTGTAGCCGCTAGACAGAAGAACCTTAACGTCAGGGTTGTTTTCTCTTATTTTGTCGTACGCCTCGCCACCGCCTATGTCCGGCATGATCATGTCGAGGACGACCAGGTCAATTTCACCCTTCTTTGCCATGTAGACCTCTACGGCTTCTTTGCCGCTTCTGGCCAGAAGGACTTTGTAGCCCATTTGGTTGAGCATCTTTTCGCCAACATCAAGGACTTCATTTTCATCATCCACAAGAAGAATTATCTCAGTGCCGGTCAAGACTTCATCAGCCACTTTCTTTTCCATCACCACAACCTCCTTTCCCGATGCGGGCAAGTAGACTGTGAAGGTGGTTCCCTTTTCCTTCTCACTGTAAACATTGATGATGCCGCCGTGATTCTTGATAATCCCGTAGGCAGAGGCAAGGCCTAGTCCCGTTCCACGCCCCAACTCCTTGGTTGTAAAAAACGGATCAAACACCCTTTGCTGGGTTGCCCTGTCCATCCCCACGCCTGTGTCGGTCACAGATACCTTCACGTAATTGCCGGGTTTAACGCCGAGGGGCTTGATATCGTCTTTATCCAGGAAAACATGACTCGTTTCTACATAGAGGTCTCCCCCGTGCGGCATGGCCTGCCAGGCATTAACATAAAGGTTCAGGAGAACCTGCTCGATCTGTGTTTGATCCACTTCCACGGCCCAGATCTCTTTCTGGTGCTTCTGATGAATCTTGATCTCTTTCTTGGTCCGGCCAAACATCTCACTACTCTTCTCAACGAGTTCATTCAGGTTAGTCGGCTTGACCTCGTATTTGCCTCCCCTTGCAAATCCCAGAAGCTGTCTGGTAAGATCTGCCCCCTTCTGAACCATATCCTCGACACCCCTGAGGTGTTCAAAATGGGAATCGCCGGGGTCGGTATGAAGTAGCACCAGAGACGTATGACCCTGAATAGCCATGAGCACGTTGTTGAAGTCGTGGGCAATACCCCCCGCCAGCGTGCCGATGGCCTCCATCTTTTGGGCTTGCTGGAGTTGAGCTTCCAGGCGCTTCCGCTCTGTGATGTCGATTCCCAACTCCAGAACCAGGGGAGACCCATCCACGTCACTAAAAGGGTAATCGTAAACCTGATATGTCGTCCCTTGAGGTGCCGTCCATTCCCACTCAATGGGAGTGTTTGTCTTAAAGACCTCAAATGTGTGACATACCTTGCACGGTTCTTTCCGGTTCCCGAGGACTTCATAACAGCGCCTTCCTCTGGCATCACCAAAGCGTTCTATGAGTGACTGGTTGGCAAAACGCACGGAATAGTCTGGCGCCAGAAGACAAACAAATGCCGGCAGTCCATGCAAAAGGGAATAGAGCCTTTGTCGCTCAGTTTCTAATGCTTCCTCCGCTCGTTTCTGTTCTGTGACGTTACGAAAACTCCAGACTCTGCCAACGGTTACTCCCTCTATCTGCTGGGGCTGAGAATAACGTTCAAAAACTCTCCCATCCTTGAATTCAATAACGTCATAACCCGCCGTTTCCGGCTCGGCGTATAGTTCCCTTACTCGCGCAACAAACTTTTCAGCGTCTTTCAGCTGTTCCAAGACAAACGCCAGCGCTTGCTCGTCTTCCAGCGTTGCCATGACAGAATCAGGGATATGCCACATATCTAAGAACTTCTGATTGAAACTCGCGATTTTTCCGTCTCTATTCACCACGAGGAGACCGTCAGCAGTTGATTCCGTTGTTGCCTGATATAGGGAAAGAGATGCCCTCAGTTCTTCCTCGGCTTGCTCCCGATCTGTCACATCCAGGATCATTCCAGATATTGCATCTTCATCACGGACCGCAGTCAAGAGAGCATGTATGGTCTTTCCGGTATTTGTTAGTAATTCACATTGGAAGTTCGTTACTCTTCCGTATTTCTGAAGAGCATCAAACAAGGCCTCTCTGTCTTTTGGGTTTTTGTACCTTGCAAGAACGTTTTCCGACATCATCTCTTCGGGCGTCTCAAATTCGAATACCCGCGCCAATGCCTCGTTAACATAAAGAATGTCTCCGTTTATGTGGGTCTTATAAACACCTACGAGGGCATTATCGACGAGGTTTCGATATTTTTTCTCTGATGCCAGTAGGGCCTGCTCGGCCCGCTTGCGCTCTGTGATGTCCTTAAAACCTTCGACGATGCCGACAATTTGTCCTCCAGGCTTCCGAAAAGCAGTTGCCGTCACAATGCAAGAGACCTTGGTACCATCACTGCGCTCTTTTTCGGCATCACGTTCAATACGTTCCTCGCCACTAAAGATGCGGGTGAGTGGACAGCCAGGCGTATGACAGAGCGGACCGCCAAATACCTCGTGGCACTTTCTGCCGATAGCTTCATCTTTATTCATGCCTGAAAGGACTTCGAAGGTTTGGTTAACACGAAGTACATTGAAGTCTTTGTCAATTACACGCATTCCATCGGCTGAGGTCGCGAATATCTGATTCAGTTCTGCATAGGCAAGCCTGGTTGTTTCTTCGGAGCGTTTCCGCTCGGCAATCCTTTCTTCTTCAACTCGGAAGACATCCCAGAACACGCGAGCTGAGACATGATCCATCAATCGAATATGTTCCGGCTTGGTTTGGAATATTTCGTTGGCAAGACCCTCAAGGCGGGTTAGCTCAATGAGCATATTGAGGTCCTTGAGTTCGTAAAGATCACGGTAATCGGTTGTTGTATAGATTCCCTTCTCTTGGGCATAGGCATGCCCTACGGCGCTTGGGTTGGAACAGGCGACCCCGATCAGCTTCATATTAAGTTGACTGAGTCTCTTGGCAAAAATCATGTCGATAATTGCCTTGCACCCGGGACCGCCCCCCACAATTGCTACATTAAGTGGCTTTGGTTCCATAATTCTATCCTTCTTGAGTGATCTTCACAAAGAGCAAAAGGTGGTCGATAAGGAGGGTTACAACAGAAATCAGAACATTATGTTCGATATCACAAGGTGTAGATGTGGGTCAACGGTACTGACGGGTCAACATATGTGAGGCGAATGAAGAATGGATATAAAAAAGGCAGGGCCGTGTTATTGGGCCCTGCCTTGGGATTGTATGCTGTATGGGGTTCTAAAGGCGTCTCAACATATCAGTTGAAGTAGAGCTTCAAACCAATTCCCCCGACGAATGCATCGCCGTCAAATTTTTCATCGCTAAACCCTTCAGCCTCTAATGTGATCTGGGTCCACACGTATTTGGCGTTTATATCGATGGCGAACCAGTTCGTTAAGAAGAATTCAATACCTCCACAAACAAAGAGCCCATAAGTGTCTTGGACTTCAACGTCAATGCCTGCTCCAGAGACAGCAGGATTAGGGTCGAAATCGTTGAAGTACCATCCTCCTCCGCCACCCAAATAGGGGCTTACCCTGGGATTGGTGGAAAAGTGTGTGCGTAGAGCCAGGGTGACGGGGATCTGCGTCAACTCGCCTGCATTTGCGGAGACGCCTGCAAACATCACGTCAAGATCTGTCTTAACATAGTCACCGGCCAGTTCAAGTGAGAAGTATTCATGAGCAAACCATGTGAGTGTTCCTCCGTACATGGCAGCTTCATCAGGGTCTACGTCAATTCTAACCATTGGATCAAATGCATCGTAATGGTCGCCAACATAATTGATGTAGCCCACCCTGCCTCCTATACCAACTTTCCCTGCGTTGCCCTTACGAGAACTGTTCGAGGACTTCTTTTGCGCGGTCTCTTGGCCGGTAGGGACGGAGTCCACTCTTACATAATAAGATTCTACTTCTTCTCCTTGATAGGTTACCTTCCTGACAATCCTGTCACCTTCAAGCTCCCATGAAATTTCCTCCCAAAAAGGCTTTCCTTCAGGGGCAATGAATTCATCGGCGACCCATTTGCCGTCCTGTTCGCGAATATTCTTTGCGACAACTTCGTCAATGTATTCCCTCCAGGATTCCACCTGAGTATAGACGAAGACTCCCTGGTCACCGTCTATCTTAATGATGGAGCCTCTCTCAGTTTTCCAGAAACCGTGAAACGGATTTGCTTGTTCTTCTGTCAGCGCATTGCCTGTAAAACAGGCAATAACCAGTGCCATGACCAGAAGTTGCATAACTCTTTTCATCTGAACCTCCTTCAGGGGCAGGTGACCTGAAAATGTCTTTGAATATTCTTGGAAGAACCTTTTTGATGGTAAGTTGAGCCTACGACATGGAGACCCTTCTGTCTAAACCCCTAAATTTTAGAGGAAATTGACGTTCTCTGTCAAGGAAAAAAGCATCCAAAACGTATGGTGTGGGGCGTCATCGGACACCGTCATTACATGGCTCCCTCGCTATTCACCGTGTAGGTCCTGCTTCCCGCAGGGTGATATGTGGTGATCTGGAGGGTGTTCTGGCTTCCACTGACGTTTGTGACAACATCGGTAGTCTGTCTGAAACCGTAGGCAGTCAGTATTGCGACTGAGGTGATCGACCCGTTTGGATAGTCATTGAAGTAGCTCTGGGCAGTTGTATAGGCATTTTTGGCAGCTGAGTGAGCCGAAGCATTGCGGGCTCGCTTCAGGTGCCAAAGGAGATTCGGTATGGCAATCGTAGTCAGAAGACCGATAACAGCAAGAACCGTCATGAGTTCAATCAGAGAAAAGCCCTTTTCCTTCTTCTTCCTCAGCATTGATAACACCTACCGTTTTCTTGCAGGGGAGGTTTCTCTTGTGCGGGACATAATGTCAATACTCAACCGGTCAGTCAAGCCCAAATCCACCGCCAAAAAAACGAAGCACCAACAATAATCGATACCATTGCAACGGGTTATCTCAGAGCGGGGCTGTTGAAATCTGTCACCTTGCCGAGTTAATTGATAGGCTATTCTTTCCTTCGTTTTTTGCGGCTAACGCCTTGAAAACAGTATGGCCCTTCGGGTCTGCCGATTTCACCGGATCTTCTTTGTTGGTGGGCACTTGAAGTACCTTAGTACGTCGGCGCACCCACCGCCGCG
>JAQBAU010000007.1:0-2753 GCA_032126655.1 Desulfobacterales bacterium | reverse complement strand
AGGCCCGATTCCTTAACCGGGGCCCTGCTTCCTCTTATTCTTCGATGTTTGCCCTGACCCTCACATATTATTTATGCTTAAATTTTAATGGCTTAGATGGTACTATCGGGCAGGCATAAATTGAAGAAGAATGGGCGCACGGTTATCATTTTTCGGCCTTTTTGTCAATGAATTTGTGCCCGTATATGTTTCGCATACACAGTGCCTCCAAATCGCCGGGTGCCTCGTGGGTACGCCGAGAAGCTTGAGGGAAAAGGTGGTCGCCAATTTAGGACATGACCCAAAGACGGTATTGTGGTAGCAGAAATCATGTCCGGTGAAATGCCCTATGTCGAGGTGGCAGTCTCTCTCCCCGTCTTCAATACGTTCACGTACGAGGTCCCGGAACCACTTCGTCCTTCGGTGGTAGAAGGAAAGCGTGTCCTGGTCCCTTTCAAGAACCGTCAGGTTACCGGGTACATCCTCGAGCGTCTTCCTGCCACAGACCAGACAGGGATGAAGAAAGTCATTGATGTCCTGGACGACATCCCCATGTTTCCATCTTCAATGATCCCATTTTTCAGTTGGATCTCCGATTACTATCAATACCCAATGGGAGAAGTCATCAAAGGAGCGCTCCCCGGGGGCCTCAACATCACCCAGGTTGAAACCGTGTGCATCACAGACAAGGGGCGTTCCATGCTCTCAGGCCGTTCGCTGAAGCGCCGTGATCGAGTTGTGCTGGAAAGACTCGACAAGCAGGGACCTTTGCGACTGCGCGCTCTTGACGAGGCATGCGGAATAGAACGCCTGTCAACAGCACTGCACACCCTGGAGCGTGAGGGCTGGATCATGAGGGAGCGAAAGCTCAAGCCCGGCAGGGTCCGCCCAAAGATGGAGAGATATGTGGAGGCCGTGGAGGGGAAACCTTCTGTGGAGTCGCTTTCAGAAGCCCGGCACCGCATACTCGGAATCGTTGAGGACCAGCGGGAAATTTCCATGGCCGCCCTAAAGGGACTGGTCCCCTCAGCCGGACGGCTGGTGAAGAAGATGGCGGAAGACGGGTTCTTGAGCGTGGTGGAACGCTGCGTCTATCGGGATCCTTTTGGTGAACCCATCACGCCGGAGCCCGGCGGCCCCAGCTTGACGGAGGATCAGACATCTGTCGTGAGGACGCTGTTGGATGCCCGGAGCAAAGGGTTTCAGACATATCTTCTTGACGGGATCACGGGGAGCGGCAAGACAGAGGTCTACATGCGGGCGGTAGCCGCTACCCTGGAGAAGAACCAGGAAGCACTCATCCTCGTACCCGAGATTGCCCTGATTTCCCAGATGGAACGGCTCTTTCGGGCCCGCTTTGGCGAGTGCATTGCCTTGCTGCACAGCGGCCTCAGCCCGGGCGAGCGCCTCGACCAGTGGATGCGGATCCTCCGAAAAGAGGCCAAGGTGGCCATTGGCGCCCGGTCCGCAGTCTTTGCCCCTTTTGAAAACCTCGGCCTGATCGTCGTGGATGAAGAACACGATGACTCGTACAAACAGGAAAGCAAACTCCGGTATCATGCCCGTGATCTCGCTGTAGTTCGCGCCAAGCAACATGGTGCTGTGGCCTTACTCGGCTCTGCCACGCCATCTGTAGGGTCTTATTTCAACGCTGACGCCGGAAAGTTCCACAAGCTCAGCCTTCCCAAACGGATCGAGGACAGGCTACTTGCGGAGGTCACGGTTGTCGACCTGAAGGAACCAGAGGGGGGTCGGCGTGCCAAGCCTTTCATCACAAAAGAACTCAAGAAGGCAATCGATGAGACCCTGGACCGCGGGGAACAGACCCTCCTTTTCCTGAACCGGCGAGGCTTTGCGAATTATCCCACCTGTGTACATTGTGGAACGCCCGTGTTCTGCAAAAACTGCGATATCACAATGACTCTCCACCAGGGAGCCAATGCCTTCAAGTGCCATTACTGCGGCCATACACGGGCGCAGGCAGCCGGCTGCGATTCCTGCGGCAGTTCCAAGATCAAGCTGCTTGGCCTGGGTACGGAAAGGGTGGAGGAGAGGATCAAGGAGTTGTTTCCACAAGCGAGGGTGGCTCGCATGGACGGGGATACCACGGCCCCAAAAGGCGCTCTCGTCAAGATCCTCAAAGACCTCAGTACGGGTGACATCGACATCCTTGTGGGAACACAGATGGTGGCCAAGGGGCACGACTATCCGAACATTACCCTTGTCGGAATCATCTGTGCAGACCTCTCACTCAGTTTCCCCGACTTCCGGGCAGGGGAACGGACCTTCCAGCTCCTGGCACAGGTAGCGGGACGGGCAGGCCGAGGTCAGCAGCCCGGACGCGTCATCTTGCAGACATACAATCCCGAACACTTCTGTATCCTCACGGCAAGGGATCAGGACTATAAAGCGTTCTACGATCATGAAATCGAGTTTCGAAGGACATTGAAGTACCCACCATTCTCCCGACTGATACATATTCTCATTGCAGGAAAAGACAAGGAGCAAACCGCTCAATTTGCTCAGAAGCTGGGTGATATCTGCCAGGGCCTGCAGTCGCAAAACCGGACTTATCGGGACGGTGTGGAACGCCTTGGTCCGGTTGCCGCACCTCTATCCAGGCTGCAGAAACAGTACAGGTGGCACATTCTTCTAAAAGGTGTGAAGCCAGGACCTTTGCACGGTCTGAGCCGGGCGCTAATGGAAAAGGCGGGTCGCATCTCTTCTAAGGCAGGGGTTAGAGTGGTTGTTGATGTGGATCCGGTAGACATGCT
>JAQBAU010000006.1:0-6375 GCA_032126655.1 Desulfobacterales bacterium | reverse complement strand
CCCTGGCCGCTATGAGCATGCTCTCCATGACCGGTATGGTCATTGCTATTGATGCCTACGGGCCGATTACCGACAATGCTGGCGGTATTGCCGAAATGGCAGGAATGGATGAGAGTGTCCGCGCCGTGACCGATCCCCTGGATGCGGTTGGCAACACGACCAAGGCCGTGACCAAGGGGTATGCCATTGGTTCTGCCGCCCTCGCAGCCCTGGTTCTTTTTGCTGCTTATATGCAGGATCTGACTGAAGCTGCCCATGCTGCCGGCAGTGCGGCAACAGCCCTGGCTTTCGAACTAGGCGACGTGCACGTCATCGTCGGCCTTTTCATCGGGGGACTCCTTCCCTATCTCTTTGCCTCTATTGCCATGATGGCCGTGGGAAAAGCTGGAGGTCAGGTTGTTGTTGAGGTAAGACGGCAGTTCCGGGAAATTCCGGGTATTATGGAAGGTACCGCAAAGCCCGATTACGCGGCCTGCGTGGACATCGTGACACGCTTTGCCCTGAAAGAAATGGTGGTGCCCGCCCTTATCCCGGTGGTTGTACCGATTCTTGTCGGATTCTTCCTTGGCCCGGTTGCCCTCGGGGCCGTGTTGATCGGTAGTATCGTCACGGGTGTTTTCGTGGCTATTTCCATGACCACAGGAGGCGCTGCCTGGGATAATGCCAAGAAGTATATTGAGGATGGCCACCTTGGCGGTAAGGGAAGCGAGGCTCACAAGGCTGCGGTTACAGGCGACACAGTCGGCGATCCGTACAAGGACACGGCAGGTCCAGCGGTCAATCCGATGATCAAGATCCTGAACGTCGTGGCTCTTTTGATGGTCCCGTTCCTGGTATAGTCGCAGTATCTGCTTATAGTTGACACTTAAAAGAGGATTGGTGTGGCAATCACACCAATCCTCTTTTTTTGGGCTAAAAGCCATGTCCAGTGTAATCCTGGGTGGACAAATGACCGGGCTTGCAGACCTCTCACACCAACGGCGAAAGGCATAAATATGGGTTTATGGTTGATTACTGGCCGGAAAAATGATATGTTGTTTTGTCGGTGCGAGGTAGTAACCATCTGAAGAAAAGACGGGGTTTGTCGTATGTTTAGAGTAGGAGACTTGGCAGTCTATCCGGCCCACGGCGTGGGGCTCATTGAGTCGATTGAGACGCGAGAGGTCTTGGGGCACGAGCAAGACTTCTATATTATGAAGATCCTCGAAAACGACATGATCATCATGATACCTGTCAACAACGTGGAATCTGTTGGTCTGCGTGATATCATCGACAGAGACGAAGTCGATAAAGTCTACGCAATCATGAAGAAGCGGGATATCCCGCCAGACAACCAGACGTGGAACCGGCGCTACCGTGACTATATGGAAAAGATAAAGACCGGATCGGTGTACGAAGTGGCGGAGGTTCTCAGAGACCTGTATCTGCTGAAGACCGATAAAGACCTCTCCTTTGGCGAACGTAAAATGCTCGACACGGCCGAGAGCCTGCTGCTTAAAGAACTGTCGATTGCCAAGAAGACCGACGAAAACTCCATCATGTCGGACATAAAGAACATATTCGGTCTGGAATAAGTAAGGAGGGGTGTCTGTTCTCCGTTTTACTATAGCCGAATCAGAGGTTGGGCACCGACTTGATGCCGTTGTTGCCGCCCGCCTGCCCACCCTCTCGCGCTCCCGCGTAAGCCGGTTGATTCGCGCCGGTTACGTCACCGTCAGTGGATACACCAGAAAACCGGGGTATCTGACCAAGCCTGGGGATGTTGTCCGAACCGAAGTTCCTTCCCAAGAACCCGTCACTTGTCAGCCTGAACCGATTCCCCTTTCCATTCTGTACGAAGACCAGGACGTGATCGTTTTGAACAAGTCCCCTGGACTCGTGGTCCATCCCGGGGCTGGCCACAAGGACGGGACCCTTGTGAATGCGCTGCTCTTTCACTTTCCCGGTCTTGAAGGGATTGGTGACGAGGTTCGTCCGGGCATTGTACACCGCCTTGACAAGGATACCTCGGGCACAATGGTCGTGGCAAAGAACAGCCTTGCCCACGAGGGCCTCAGCCGTCAGTTTAAGATGCGAGAGGTCCGCAAGGTATATCTGGCTCTTGTTTATGGCGAGGTGGAAAAAACTGCAGGTGTGATCGACCTGCCCATAGGGCGTCATCCAAAACATCGAAAGAAGATGTCCATAAAGAGCCTTCAGAGCCGGCCCACCGAAACCCGCTGGCAGACTAAAGAAGCATTCGCCGAGGTGACCCTTCTTGAAATCGATCTGAGGACAGGGCGCACACACCAGGTGCGTGTACACTGTGCGGCCATGGGCCATCCCGTGGTTGGAGACGCCACTTATGGAAATAAAAGAAAGTGGCAAAAGGTCCTCTTCGGAAAAACAGTAGAGGCCCTAAAAACCGCACACCGACAGATGCTCCACGCCTGGCAGCTCACCTTCCAGCATCCCCGCACAGGACAAATGATGCACTTTGAATCCCCCTTACCCTCGGACATGGCTTCTGTATTGGACGCCCTCCGAGCCCTCTAATCTGGGGGCCTGCCACTTCAGTGTTATCTTTTGTTTTGATCTTCATGGGATGCTAACGATGCCCCATTAGGGGGTGGCTGAGGGGTCTACATAGGGTTTGTGGCAGGACGTTTAATCTCTTGGAAGACTATCTCAATGATTCTGGGAAGCGTAGCTTCCACCTCGGGTGAAAGCTCCATCCCCAGGTCGAGCGACCTGGGTTCCACTCCGATGATTGTGGTTTCGGGGGTTTTGCCAACAAGTTCTGAAAGGTGAACCACCTCCAGAATACCAATCTGGTGAACTGAGGTCTTGTATGCGTCCGGATATGTGGGGGCATCCTTGATATCGAACCGGTAGATGGAGCCGGGAGCCTCCCCTCCTTTTACGGCATCCACGATAATGAGGCGATCTGCCTCTGTCACGACGTTCATGAGCCTGAAACCATCGGTCCCCCCTTCAACCACCTGGACACCCGGAGGTAGTTCCATCTCCATAAGCTTCTTTGCCACATGGACACCTACGCCTTCGTCCGACAGCAGCAGGTTTCCTACGCCCAGCACGATAACGCGCTTGGGGGGGGCTTTATTGCCCCCCCTAAGCGGTTCAGACGTATTAGCTTGCTTCGGCCTGGTCATTCCACAAGGAATTTCTTTATCTCATTGGTCTTGGGATCGATGAGGTGAACTGCACAGGCGAGGCATGGATCAAAGGAACGGACGATGCGCACCACATTGATGGGGTTGTCAGGATCCGGCACCGGGGCCCCAATAAGTGATTCCTCATACTGGCCCCTAACCTCTTTCTCGCATCTCGGCGAGGCGTTCCACGTGGAGGGTACTACGCACTGGTAGTTCTCGATCTTCTTGTCCTTGATCTTTATCCAATGTCCCAGCGCACCCCGTGGGGCCTCATAGAATCCCGCGCCCATGCCTGATTTCGGCGGTTCGTAGTGGGCTGCGTCATGGATCTTGAACCCGGGCTTGTGCATTTCAGCAAGGAGTTGATCCAGCCACTGGTAGCAGGCATCCACGATCAGCTTAGTCTCAATGGCTCTGGCTGCGTGCCGGGCTACCGCACCCGGTTTCACACCCTTTCCGACCAGTCCGAGAAGATCCGGATTCTTGGCTATCAGCATCCGCGCGAGTGGCCCCACTTCCATAGGCATACCGTTGTAACGCGGGGCCTTGATAAACGAGTAGCCATCCTTCTTGTCAAGATTATACTTGGTCTCACCCTTATACGGGTGTACCGGTTTCTTGTCCTTATACCAGCTGTATTTCACCGACTCGGTCACCTTATTGGGGTCAAAACCGTCTATCTTGATGTTGGCAGGATCCAGCCCCATGATGATCCCTGGAGGGAAAACGCCGGCCTTGCCCGCCTCATCTAGGTCAAATGCCCCATAAGACATGTAATTTAGGTGACCACCCCCTATGCCTGCCTTTGCCAGGGGGAAGAGTGGTCCTGTTCCAAAGGCCAGGACGTCCGGCACGTATACCTCATTGACGAACTTTGCCTGCTCGTCCAACATGCTGCGGAACCTGGATACTTGATTGGCATCCGGGAGTTGCGTAAAGCCTCCCACCACAATGCTCTGGTAATGCGGCTGGCGCCCGCCAAATATGGCACCCATGTTGCGGGCCTTGGCCTGCATTGAAAGGGCATCTATGTAGTGTTTTACTGCAGAAGTCACCATCTCCGGGTCGCTGACGGAGTATTCGTCCGGTTTGTAACGAGGCGTCAGCGGGAAAGCGTCTTTTGCCTTGACCAGGCCCACCACCTTGTCCTTCACAGCGGTAAGGTCTTTGTCCTTCCCCTTATAGGCGGCCACGGCCATGATGTCGATGTAGTCCAGCGCGCTCAGGTGGTAGAAATGGAGGATATGGTCGTAGATGTATTCTGCACCCATGACAAGGTTTCTGAGAAGTGTCCCGGGCCACGGCACGGTCGCGCCAAAAGCCTCATCCAAAGCTCGGGCACTCGCCATTTGATGCACACTGAAACAAACGCCACAGAAGCGGCTCGTTACATAAGGAGCGTCTCTCGGATCTTTTCCCTGCAAGAGGATTTCAAACCCTCGGGCCATGGTTCCGCTGCTCCAGGCATCTTTTACCTTCCCGTTTTCGACCTCAACGGTGATTTTGAGGTGTCCCTCAATCCTTGTGACCGGATCAACAACAATCTTCTTTCCCATCTCTCACCACCTCCTTTCAAGTCTTCTCTTCTTTAAGTGGAGGAATCAGCCCGGCCTTTTTTCGGGCCATGATCTTCCGGGAACGTTCGCCTTCAGCTGTATACAAGGGCGCCATCCCTTCGTAGAACTCCGGTTCAGCGCACCCCATACATCCGGCCCCGCAGTCAATGCAGAAATTAAGACCGTCGTTCCACCGCCGCACCGGGCAGTCCGAATAGGTATCGGGCCCCTTGCAGCCTTTCTCATAAAGACACCAGTTTTTCTGCTTGGGATCGTTCCAGTCGCTGAGAAAGGTGTAATTGTCAAAATAGGACCGCCGCCTGCAATTGTCGTGGACAAGCTCCCCAAAATACATTTTTGGACGACCCTGCTTGTCCAGGGGTGGTACCTTCTTGGTGGTCAGGTAGTAGAGGACGGTACCGGTCAAATGATCGGAATGGACAGGGCAGGTTGATATGTTGATAACGGGTTTGTTTGTGATGATCTTGTTCACGCCCACAGCACCGGTCGGACCAGCAGCCGGAATACCTCCGTAGGTTGCGCAGGCACCAACCGCTATGATGGCTGCGGCATTGGCTCCTGCCTCTTCCACGATTTCCCGGAACGGGCGACCACCCACCATACAGAAGCGGTCATCTGCCGTGGGAATCGATCCCTCAATACACAACACATAGCCACCCTCTTTCATGGCTTCTTCGTAAGCGGCTTCTGCTACGTACCCGGATGCTGCCATAATGGCCTCGTGGTATCGCAGCGATACCCTTTCTAGGAGCAAGGAGGCAATGGACGGGTACATAGACCCGGCAAATGAAATGGAACATCCCGCACAGTCCTGACCCTCAAGCCAGATGACCGAAGGTTTCTTACCGGAGGCAGCCAGGACTTCCGAGACCCTGGCTGCAAACTCAAGCTCTGAAAGGCCCAAAACAGCTGCCGTGGTCGCGCAGTACTTCATGAAGTCCCTGCGTGATATGTTTCCGAATAACGTCTTCACTTTGAAGCTCCTTTCACAGGATTGTTATTGGATTCACTTCACTACCCGTGCAACCTCTTTGCGCACCACCCCCTTCATCAAAGAACCGTGGTATATTTGCGAAATCTTAATCAAGGGATAAGATAATCCGTGTTCAGGGCCTAGTGACAGAGTGAAAAGTTTGTGCAAACACTGATAAGAGCAATTGAGCAACAAATGAATAGTGAAGAAAATGAGATAAAAGAACGGTATGTTACTGAAAAGACAATTGGGTATTCGGAAGTTTTATAACAATAAGCAATCTCACGAGTCAATAAAAAAGCCCTGTCTGCCATATTGGCAGACAGGGCTTTCTAATATCATACGGCCAGACGGCCCTGTCGTTCAAACCGTCCGGTCTTTAAGCATCTGCATTGTAGCAAGTCAAACAGCATCGCATGCAACGGTTGGCCTCTTTCAGGGCATCTTCCTCGGTCACTGTCAGATCCACCTCAGCATAGGTGTGCTGTCTCTCATAAGATCCCGCTTCAAGCTCGGGCTGCTCGATACGCCCCTTTCTGTCGATGCCTTCGATGCTATCGAACATGGTGCCCGGGATGTGACCCTTCATGCGCCTTGCATCCACGCGAAGCCTGTTCTCGGGCATGGCCATGTCCTCTCCCATGAGATACTTATGGATACCCCTTGCCGC
>JAQBAU010000005.1:0-9344 GCA_032126655.1 Desulfobacterales bacterium | reverse complement strand
CAGATATCGTACCTTGGATCTTGTCGTTTTTATTGTCTACTCCCCCTGACTACGATCCTGCGTATCATGGCGCAGACGTTGCAATACTCCGCCACGAAATAGACAACAAGAATTGTACCCAAAAACCATTGCCAAGAGGTTCTCTATAGTTTTCAGGTGGTTAGCCCCCAATGTACAAGGAAAGACCCACGACATCGGGCATTGGGGGCTGAAGTCTGTCAACAAAATGCCACTTCTCAGCAATCAAACAAGCTGCACAGGCGGGGGCAGGCCAGAATTCAACCTCACTTGCCGTATTCTTCAGTATCCGAGGATCAAAGATATTGTATGCATATCAGTAAGATTGGCGGGTCGACAAAAAAGGGAGGGCTTTAGCACTACTCTTTCATTTCCGCGGAAACAACCAAATTCCAATATATACGAGCAGTTAGGCAAAAAGGCAGGGCCATTTCTGACCCTGCCTGCTCTCTGACAACTGAATAGTGAAAATCAGAACTCTTACATGGATAAAAGGTGGGATCTGAGATTTGCCTTCCTACCATGCAAGCCCATCTTCGTTCTGATGTTCTTCCTATGAGACTCAATCGTTCTGCTAGACAAATTCAGTAGGTCGGCTATCTCTTTTGAAGTTCTTCCGTCCTTTATGAATTGTGCCGTTCGAATCTCCATGGGCGTGAGGCTCGAATACCTGGAGGACAGCTTGTGAGCGAATGGCGAAATAATCTCGTTCAGGTTCGATTCCAGCACGTTCAGGTAGGCGATTTGTTTCCCATCCGTAAGCATCGCCCTCAGCTTTTCCGCATAGGGGACAACGAGCTCTTTGACGTTTAACACAACCTTGTCTTCAAGCTCTGTCTTGTCCCGATCTCGTTGTTTGAGCAAAACTCTCAATGCGCTGTTTACTTCCTCAAGCTGGGTGGTGCGCTCTTGCACCCGATCTTCCAATTCATCGTGGGCGCTCTTGAGCGCTTCCCGTGCCAATTTCCGCTCTGTGATGTCAACGAAGACTGCCTGAACCGCAGGCTCTCCACCATATTCGATACGGTTGGCGAACAACTCTACCCAACGTTTGCTGCCGTCCTTTCTGGCGGCCAGAACCTCGTACCGAGGTGGAACGGATTTTCCCTGGACACGATCTTGATAGCGACCCCAGAACATATCTTGATACTCAGCGTCGACGAGTGTTACCCCCTGCCCGGGTCCAAGGGACGTGAGTTCTTCAACAGTGTAGCCAAGGATATCTGCAAGGGCAGGGTTGGCGAAGACTATGCGAGGTGGAAGTCCCTGGGCAATGGCGATTCCTTGCAGAGAATGGTCAACCAGCATCCGATATTTCTCCTGGCTTTCCAGCAGGGCGGTTTCTATCTTTCTGTGCTCTGTAAGGTCCCGCGAAACCACTACAAGGGCGACGGCCTTGCCGTCTTTCACAATTGGTTTGGCGCTGAACTCCACTGTCAATTCTTCACCGTCAGGCTTGAAATGTGTGAATTCAACGCAGGAGGGCTGTTCCCCATTCACGGCCCTTTCAAAAGTCAATTTGGCACTCTCTTGGTGATGGTCACTGACGATCTTCGAAAAATGTAAACCCACAAACGACATGCCTGTCCTTTGCCGGCTGACTGTGTTTTGAAATACAATATATCCTTGACTGTCCACTATGACCACGCCGTCGTCCATGTGTTCCAGAAGGGTCTCACAATCAAACCCAATCTCCTTCAACGCCTTCCACTGGTGATCCGGGCTTATCTCCTCCTTGAAGCGCTTCTTCGCTGTCCAACCCGACTTCTTGCTAACTGGTTTTTTGACCATCAGAGACCCTCCCTCCTGGAAGTTTGCGCCAATTGCTGACCACCGCCTGACTGAGCCACGGATTGGATACAAGTGGACAAACCGGCTTATCTTTTTCTGAAACTCCTTCTGAATTGTTCCAGAACGTAATCGTAGAACCGCTCTCTTTGGGTGATATTGAAGACAACATCGACGGGCCGGCCGTCAAGGCTTTGTCTTATGGCTCCCGGAGAGTATCCTGTCGTTACTACCTTCAGTTTCATGACCTTGGGTTGTTCGAAGAATTCCGGATGAGCCCAATATGCGGTGATTACGGTATTCCACATCTCGTAGAACGGCTCACTGTGAGTCAGTGCGTAACCCTGTGATACCAGCTTGGAATACCTGAATGTGGAAGCCTGGGTCCCGAGTTTTTGTTCGAACGCCTTGGTCAAACGAGCCTGGTCGGTCACGTCCAGAGGAAACAAAACAATAGGGAAGGACGTGTTTCTGAAAACCCAATCGGCCCCCTGGGGATCCCAGAAGACGTTCCATTCAGCCTCTGGATTGGCTACCTCGGCCGGAATTGTGTTTTTGTCAAGATTGCCTTTCACCTTAATAGCACCGCCGATTCATATCAGGCAACCGATCCCCTTCTCAAGTTCCGGATGTTCTCTGAGCAGATCGCTGACCGGCGTGAGAGGAGATGTTATCAATATTGTAACTGGGGAGTCCTTTTCTGCGGCCTCGGATAGAATACTTTCTAAAAGGGCATCTCCAGAGGGAAAGGGTGGCCATGCCGGGTTGTCGTCGTAACCGGCAAGTGCTTCGATGTCATGTAGTCGGACGGAATCGCTTCGATAGACCCAGGGAAACGCATTTCACCCCCGAACATTGCTGAGTCCAATGGGAACGCCATCGTCTTTGATGAAACGCTGGATCTTCCACTGAGCCTGCATTGCATAGCGCCCGACACAATCCGTGTTTGTAACAATCACACCGCGAAGGTGGGCATTGTCCATGGTCGTAAGGAGAAGGTAGGACACGTAGTCATCAATGGCTCCTCCATGAATGAAAACGGCCGGGCACAAGTTTCCTCGGCCTTCACCGGCATGCCGCTTGTCTCCTGAACAGCGCCAAAACCAAAGACAAGCGCTGCAACAAGCTCTGTGACTATCAGCTTCTGCATTCGTTACACTCCGTTGAGGCAGGACCTTGGACAATTATCGTAAACTGAGAGATAGGTTCGCCAAGACACGCAATCCATTGCCAACGAAGGGGCTTGCAGGGACTCTATCGAAAGGGGGTCGAGATCTGCTCGACAACACCGGTCCCATATCTCGTCCAGTATTCAACTTCCCACACAATTCCCGGTTGAACGTCTTGCGAAGTGCCTGTTTCAACAACAAGGTCAAATTGTTCGCTTGTCAGCGTTTGGCCGCTTTCTATTAGTCCGAAGAAGATATTGTCGAGACCCGCAGCGATTCCTTCGGTTCCGGCCACATGTGCGGTGACCTTGTCGATGGCACTTTCCCCGATATTTTTGATCTTGAGGCGGACAGTGAGAGTTAATGTATTGCCAGTGTCAGCAGCGTCCTTCTCAACAATATCGTAGGACAACGTGATATTGCCAACATCCGAAGCACTCACAACGACTCCCGTCGGAAAGGAGAAGAGCAACACAAGGATTGCCGGCCACATACATTTCAACATTATTCCCTTCATTGTTCAACTCCCCCATGCCAGAGTCCGGACATAGAAGACGATTGTCGTCGTCTTTGATATGCTTGGAGTGGAGATAACAGACTCATGTCACAGCATTTTCGATCGGACCAGAGCTTGGGAGTTGCGGTCCGATGTTTCCCCGCAGGATCCTCTATGCTCACGCTATCGGAGTTCAACCATTCTTAGAAGCAGGGCTTTTTATGATACTGACCGGCTTCAAGGCTTCTTCAGACAGGCCAAAGACCGAACCAAGCACATCTGTTGGCCGGACACTGTAGCCATTGCTTTCCTCAAGGATCATGTCGGCCCTGTCGGCGGACGGGAGATGCAGTTCCTTCACGATGGGTCTGAGATCTATGGTCCTGGACCGGCCTTTCCGGTTCGTCCGCGTGAACGGCCATTCGGTTTTTTCCAAGAATTCCGTAAGCTTGGCCTCCGAAAAAGCCCCTTCTTTCAAGGTCACCGTGTAGTGAAAGCGTCTTGGCCCCGCCTGACCAGGAGGCCGATCTAACTCCTTGCACGCTGTAATCGTGAGTCCCTCCGGGAGCTGCGGGCCTACCTGCTCCAGGATTGTTTCACGTGAAACACTCAGGGGCACCTGGATCGAAAAGTGCTCTTCCAGGCTCTCGATCCCCACAGGAAGGGCGCATTCGAAAGAGATCTTTGGCGCCGGATGAAAGCCCTCAGAGAATCGCAACGGAATCCCGGCTCGCCGCAAGGCCCGCACGAAGATCTTCACAAGTTCCAGGTGTCCAAAGTAACGGGCAGGCCCACGCTTGGCGTAAGAAACCTGAAGTTTCTTGTAAGGGCCCTCTTCTTCACCAGGTTGAGCCTCACGATCTGCCCGGACGGGCTCATACGCCTCGAAAACCACGGGTTTAAGCACCTCAAAGTCGCAGAGGCCGCACAGATGGCAGTCCCCGTGCCGGCAATCCGAAGTCTCCTCTCCCTCCAAAGCCCTTCCCCACTCCTGTTTGAGAAACTCTTTGGATACCCCAGGGTCAATATGGTCCCAGGGAAGGGGTTCCGAGAGATCTCTTGACCGCCTCGTGTAGAAGTCCACTTCCACGCCGCTCGCTTCAATAGCCCCTTCCCATGTTTTGTACTGAAAGTGATCGCTCCATCCGTCAAAACGGCAGCCCGCCTCGTAGGCCTTGACCAACAGGCGACTCAACCTTCTGTCACCTCGCGCCCACAGCCCCTCAAGGAGGCTCATCTCGGGGTTCTGCCACTTGAAGCGAAGGCGACCGCCCTTCAACTCGCTTCGGAGCATGTGGATCTTGTCCCGGCTCTCATCGACCGACATTTGAGAACACCACTGGAAGGGGGTGTGAGCCTTGGGGATAAAGGTGGAGACACTCACGGTAATCTGCCCGTTGCGTCCGTTCCGGGCATGAACTTTTTGGAGTCGCTTCACTAATTCCACAATCGCATCCAAATCTGCTTCTGTTTCCGTAGGCAAACCGATCATAAAGTAGAGCTTGATCAGCTGCCATCCCAAGCCAAAAGCGTTCTGAACCGTCTCCTCCAGGTCTTGCTCGCTAATATTCTTGTTGATGACTTCTCGGAGTCGCTGGCTTCCGGCCTCCGGGGCTATGGTGAACCCCGTTTTTCTGACCCGCTTGATCTGGGTCATGAGCGACTCGGTGAGGCTTCCAACCCGAAGGGACGGGAGGGACACGGCGATTTTCTCTGGCTCGCACCGGTCCATCAGGCTCTCCATAAGCATGTGGATTGCACAGTAATCACCGGTGCTTAGCGAGAGGAGGGAGAGGTCTCCATAGCCTGTGTTCGCCAGGGCACGTTCCGCCAAGGAGAGAACCGTATCGGGTGCCCTTTCCCGCACGGGGCGATAGATCATCCCGGCCTGACAGAACCGGCACCCCCTGGTGCAACCACGCGAAATCTCAAGACTAAGCCGATCATGCACGGGTTTTCCAAAGGGTACCACCGGACGATCCGGATAAGGAGAGTGGTTCAGGTCATTCACTACGGCCTTATGCACGGTCCTGTATTCTGGAAAATGAGGCCTTAGAATCTGGAAGCCTTCGGGGTCCACATCTGCTTCAAAGAACGACGGCACGTAGACCCCCTGCAATCTTGACCACCTCTTGAGGGTCCCCTCACGGTCGTCCCCGGCATCCTTTGATTCCAGCCAGGCTTCAGCAAGCTCAAGGGCCACCTCCTCGCCATCTCCGATGACCATAGCATCGAAGAAATCGGCAAGCGGTTCCGGATTGAAGGTGCATGGGCCCCCGGCAATAATAAGAGGATGTGATGCATCTCGGTCTCGTGCATAGAACGGCACCCCAGACAAGTCTAACATCGTTAAAATGTTTGTAAAATTGAGTTCATACAGAAGGCTGAACCCTATGATATCAAAGCCAGAAAGAGGGGTGCGGCTCTCAAGCGAACAAATGGGGCAGCCCTCATGCCGCATTCTTGCTTCAAGGTCTTTTCCTGGTGCAAAGACCCTTTCTGCTGCAACCCCGTCCCGGGCGTTGAGGATGTGGTACAAGATCTGGATGCCAACGTGGCTCGTCCCTATGTCGTATAGATCGGGGAAAGCAAGAGCAAGCCGTAGCCTGATTGTCTCCGGGTCCTTTCTAAGCGCGTTGATCTCTGTACCCAGATAATGGCTGGGGTTCTGGACCAAAGGTAATATCTCTTCCAAAGATTGACGGGGCATGGCTTCCTTGTTAATTATAGAATTCTCTTTCTTTGACACCTAAACTCCGTGCATTGGTTAATTATCGGTTATCCGGGCACGAAAATTGCTGGTTCAAACATTCAGCCGTTTCCATAAACAATGATGGCATACCTGGAAGAGGAATTGAAGCCTAAAGAGGTGGCACATTTGTTGGGCAGTAAACGGCCACAAGCTCAGGATCAGAGTATGCGCCGGCTTCTTAACTCTTTAGCGGGGTTGGGGGGAGTCCATATGTCTCGTGAAAAGCTTCTTTTCTGTAGACTTCTGGCCATGGTCCTCGTGGCGCTCGGCCTTAATCTCTTTCTGTCCGGTAGTGCCGCCCCGGCAGATTTTCCGAGGGAAAGCGCTGTCGTAAAGGCAGTAAAGAGCGTGAGTCCCGCAGTAGTCAATATCAGCAGCGAGTACGAGGTCCGGGCGCGGTCCAACCCATTTTTTGACTTTGGCCTTGACCCCTTTTTCGACTCTTTTTTCAAGGACTTCTTCGAGCCGAACCACGAAAGACGATACAAACGCAGCAGCCTCGGGTCAGGGGTAGTCATTGACGGGAAGCGCGGCTATATCCTAACCAACGAACATGTCGTTGCCAGAAGCGCCAAAATAACCGTCGTCTTAAGGGATGAACGGGAATTCGAGGCGGAGCTCGTGGGTGCGGCCCCTGATTTTGACCTGGCCGTCCTTCTTATCCAGTCCAACGAGCCACTGCCGGCAATTCAAATGGGCAATTCAGAAGATCTCATGATCGGAGAAACCGTGATTGCCATCGGGAACCCTTTTGGTTTTTCCAATACAGTGACCACCGGCGTGATCAGCGCCCTGAACCGTTCCATTCAGGCTGAAAACCGTACATATCGGGATTTCATCCAGACTGATGCCTCGATCAACCCTGGAAATAGTGGCGGCCCTTTGCTCAACATCAACGGGGAGCTGATCGGGATAAACACCGCCATCTATTCCAAAGCCCAGGGGATCGGTTTTGCGATACCGATCAACAAAGCGAGGCGGGTTGTGGAAGACCTCATAAAATACGGGGAAATCCACATCCCATGGCTCGGCCTCATCGTTCAGGATGTCGATGAGAAGCTCTCTCAGTACCTCCAAATCCCCCAGGGAGATGGTGTTCTGGTATCTGACGTGACAGCCCGCGGCCCGGCCCAGGAAGCAGGCCTGAAACCGGGTGATGTCATCACCAAGATAGGCAAAACGCGTGTCACCTCCGAGGAAACCTACCATGCCGGCATTGCGGACTTTTCTGCCGGAGACACGATCCCGCTGGCCATATGGAGAGAGGGCAATGCCCAGCCTTTTCCGGTTCACTCGCGCACGTTTCCCGAAGAATTGGCAGAGGATTTGGGCTACAAGTCATTCGGGGTGCGCGTGATAGGTGTCTCTTCCTCGGCGCGTCTCAAGTATAAGATAGCCGCCGAGGACGGTGTGATGGTGACGGAGATCCGCCCCGGCTGCTACCTTGATCGCATAGGTGCCCAGCCAGGCGATGTCATTCGCAGGGTCAATGAAGTGGGAGTTAAGGCCCTCGATGATTTCAAAAGAGCGGTCATTAAATACCGGCAGAAGAAAACAGCCGCCCTTCTGATACAGCGAGGTAACCAGCAGTATTACGTGACGATTAAGACAGAGGCATAGTGGTATCAGATGGCCCCCTTGATGCGCGCATCAATGATTGAAAGAACCCTTGCCGTACCCGTGAAGAGATGGCTGGTCTTCATGGTCGTGGTCTTGCTGTGCGTTTTCGCTTGCAGCAGAAAAGAGGCCATGAAGAGAATCGAAGAAACAGGAACAATTACGGTAATCACCCGCAACAACGCACACTGTTACTACACTTACAGGGACCAGGACATGGGCTTTGAGTACGACCTGGCAAAGGCTTTTGCTGATTTCTTGGGGGTTGAACTCAAGGTGAAGGTGGCCGAATCATGGGACGACTTGCTTCCGTCACTGGAGGAGGGAGTCGGAGAGTTCGTAGCCGCAAGTATGACAATAACCCCCTCAAGGTCTGACATGGTTGATTTTTCGAGGGAATACCTTCCTGTTCAACAGATGGTCATCGTACATAAGAACAATACGAAAATCAGATCCATAGAGGACCTGGATGGGAAAAGCGTACACGTCCGCCGGGGAACATCTTATGAGGAAAGGCTAAGAGAGCTCAAGCAGGAAGGCCGGGATGTGCGGATTGTCTTACACGAAGACGTGCTCACTGAGGCACTGATTGAGGCCGTGGCCGACAGGAATATCGACATCACCATCGCGGACTCGAATGTGGCACTCTTGAACCGCCGTTATTACCCTGACATTCATATTGCCTTTCCAGTGGAGATACCCCAGTTCCTGGGCTGGGCTGTGGCAAAGAGAGAAAGGGCACTTCTCGGGAAAATTAACAAGTTCTTTGAAAAAATTAAGGAAGATGGCACCTTCGACGATATATACAGCCGGTACTACGCTAACGTGGGAAGGTTCGATCACCTGGATATCAAGAGATTTCAGGAGAGGATGCAGACCCGTCTTCCAAGATACGAAAAGACAATCAAGGAAGCCTCTGATCTGTACGGATTTGATTGGCGCCTGGTAGTCGCTCTTATCTATCAGGAGTCCCAGTTCAACCCCTGGGCCAAAAGCTTTTCCGGGGTGAGAGGGCTGATGCAACTCACCACGCCTACAGCTAAAGACATGGGGATCGAAAACCGGATTAACCCCCGAGAGAGCATCATGGGAGGGGTACGATACTTCAGGGAGCTCCACGACCTCTACGACAAGGCCTCTGAGCCGGACAGGTCTCGCATAGCCCTCGCTGCATACAACGTTGGAAAGGGACATGTCCTGGATGCCCGGAGGATAGCTTCCAGAAAGGACCTCGATCCGAACAAGTGGTCTTCACTGGAAAAGACACTACCGCTACTCAGCGAACCCCGGTACTACAAGAAGAGCCGTTTTGGATACTGCCGTGGCCGCGAGCCCGTTATTCACGTGCAAAATATCGTGACCTACTATGATATCCTCAAAAGAGAAGCCATTGAGTATTCAGTAATGAACGAGCGGAATGAAGCCGAGGTGTTTCACGTGGAACAAGAAGAAGAATAATTACTTCCGGTTCTTCTCCAATTTAGTTGGAGAAGAGGGCCCAAGG
>JAQBAU010000004.1:0-18154 GCA_032126655.1 Desulfobacterales bacterium | reverse complement strand
GAAAATCCCGAGCTTGCCGTCGGGGGCGCGGAACGGTGAAAAAGCGGAATCCCGCTGTAAGCGGGATGAGCGGAAAGATTTTGAACCGTTTCGAAATCCCGCCGATGGCGGGACCATGGGCACTTAGATTGTTTTTGAGATAGGTTCTATTCTTCCGTTGAAGGACAATCCATCGTAAGGCAGAGCCGTGAACAACAACAGCATTGTTTCAGTGAATTCGCTATGGTGTTGAAGCAGTTCCTATTCACGGAAAGAGAGTGCCGATGAAAATACTGCTTATATATCCATATCCTCTTTATGATCGATCGCAGGAAGAAGATATAAGACCGGCACCCATAGGTGTTTACTACGTGGGCGCTCTACTAAGAGAGAACGGGTACGATGTTGAGATATTGAATTGGTACAACATACACAAAACCCCCGAGAAGATTCCTGAGGTCTTCCATGAAAAAAGGCCTGACGTTATCGGGTTTTCAATTTTGAATGCAAACCGTTGGGGAGGCACAGAGATTGCCGAGATTGCGAAACAAATAAACCCGGACGTGAAGATCGTCTTTGGGGGTGTTGCTGCCACTTTCCTGTGGAAACACTTCTTGAAGAACTTTCCGCAGATTGACTATGTAGTTATCGGAGAAGGCGAACACTCTTTCTTAAAGCTGGTCAGGTTGATAGAGAAAGGCAAATTCAAAGGGCTCGGGGAGATCAACGGAATCGCATTCAGGAAAAACGGCAAGGTTACCAAGACAAAGGGTGTTGAGGTCATAAAGGATCCAGATGTATTGCCGGTCCCGGCAAAATATTTTGACTACCAGCACATTTCGTATTCTCGTGGCTGTCCTTGGAAGTGCGCATTTTGCGGGAGCCCTGCCTTCTGGGGCCGGAAGCTCAGATTTCACTCGCCGGAGTATTTCGTCAGCCAGCTCGAAATGCTTTACAATAGAGGAATCACTTTTTTCTATGTTTCAGATGACAACTTCACGGTTAAGAAAGATAGGGTGATCGATATTTGCCAGAGAATTCTTGAGAAAAATATGAAGATCACCTGGGTTGCCATATCGAGAGTGAGTTATGTGGATGAGGAGATGTTGTATTGGATGCGGAAGGCGGGTTGCACCCAAATAAGCTACGGTGTCGAGAGCGGTTCTGAGAAAATAAGAGCGTTGCTGCAAAAGGATATAAAGACTGATGAGATCAAAAACGCGTTTGCCTTGACACACAAATATGGAATCATTGCCCGAGCGTACTTCATATACGGTTTGCCTGAAGAAACCTGGGAGACGATTCAGGAGACGGTTGACCTGATTCATGAGATCAAGCCTCTTATCTGCGTATTTTACATCCTGGAAATGTATCCTGGAACAAAGCTCTATTTGGATTATCAAAAGAAGTTCAACATGACCGATGATATCTGGCTGGAGGGCATAGAGGGCATTTGTTATTTTGAGACAGACCCCAGCTTGTCCCAGGAATCGGTTCTTGCTTTTGGCAATAAGCTGAGGACGGAGCTATACGAAAACATGAGTCATTTTGTCGAGTCCATAAATCTGATAGACGACGAAGAACTCTATCCAATGCATGCTGATTTCTTATCACGGCTTGGGATGACTTTCAGCCACGGAGATTACTCCAAGGTTGAAGCAATTCAAGACAAGGATACAATTGCTCAAGACCTGTTTGAGAGGTCACTGGATTACTATTCAAATCATCGCGCTTATTTGGGCTTGGGGATGATCAAACAGAAGGGAGGGGCGTTTGATTCGGCTATCGATATTCTATCCGAAGGGGTTGAGCTCTTTCCGGAGAGTGAAGAACTCAACTTATGCCTGGGAATAAGTTATATGAATCTCCAAGACTACCATGGAGCCCTTTCTCACCTCCGTAGATTCAAGGATTCAAAGGAAACCAAATATTACATTGACAAGTGTCATGAAGCATTGGCTTCATAGGAAGCAAGGCATAATCTTCCGCAAATGTTCATGAGTCTTCTGAGTATTATGGTGGTTGCCAAAAATACGTTCCGTTTTGAACCATTTACAAGGAGCTGGCAGGGTCGTCATAACCCTTTCCTTTCGATTTTCAGTATACTTGGGGAAATCAGCAGTGTCTGGGTGACGCAGGGAGGTCTATCGGAGGACGGTCATCGGATTCGGCAGGGGTATCAGGACTGCGCCTGGCCAGCCGCGTAGTTCCGGATGAAATACTCCAGTTGGGCTGCCTGGCTGGGTGTCAACGCCCCAAACTGGAGGCCGCATTGTCTCAGGTCCGGAGCATTGGATGAGTTTGCTTCAACCGGCTCGAAATTCCAAATCATTTCAAGTGGTAGCTTGTACAAGTAGAAAGATAGTCCGGCTAAAAACAGATCCAATTCCAATGATCCGTTTAGGGGTTCTTCGCCCGTCAGATGGCGAAAAGCCAGCCCACCCATGCTTATGTCCGCAACTTGACCAACTCTGAAAAACTCTGGCCAGAGTGCGACAAAGGTGGTTTTTGGCACCCGGAACCGTTTATGCTGCCTTTGTTCTGCCGATGTAATCTTGGTGATGGCACAAGGGCTATGAAATGCTTCCATGCTCACATAAAGGCATAAAAATGAGCAAAACACAATACTATATTATTAGCGATAAAATACGGAGGCAAAACCAGTACTCCTGGCAGTTGGTCGTCGGATACAACGTGAGGGGTATAGGCTTTTTGGCAAAAATACTATGCAGAATCCCCATTTCAATACTTGCCAACTAGTTGCTATAATTGGAAATATGATACTAAGTCGAGATTTTGTGAGCTTCCGGATTGTGACGCAAGAAACGTACTTGTCAGTTGTCCGGCTGGGTTGCAGCCTGGTGCCCATCTTAATTGTCTAACCTTTTGCCAGCCATTCCTCGGTCATTTCCCTTTTCAGCTTGTTAAGGTTGTACTCTTTCACTCCCGCATTACTGCCGGACAAATTGATCTCAGACAGGAAGATAGTGTCATCGGTGACCAGCAAATCCATGTACGCCCAGGGGAATCTGCCAAGCTTCATCATCTTTGTCCCGAACTGAACCACTTGTTTGCTGGGCGTTATGCGCTTTGTAACACCCCCGAAAATCCGATTCTTCCAAAAGATCTCATCACTGTTTATCTTTTCCTTTGCAACAACCGTATCTCCGAATATGAGTAATCTAAACTCCCGGAAATCCTCCAACATGGGCTGAATGACTATTGGCGGTTTTGCCACATGAGTGATTGTCCGGGCCAACTCATTGAGTGACCAACAAGGGTGGTTTCCCAAACCCATTGATCCACGGTCTTCTTTAACAACACTTCTCAGGATGTTTTGTTCTGCGTATTTTCTGAGGACCCGTTGGAGGTGAAACCTCCTGAACAGAACTTCTGTGTTTGGAACCATGTGATCGCCGTAATGCAGGGCCTGATGGACTTTGCTGAGGCTCAGGCTCTGGGCGAGTAACGGGGGAAACAGAGCCGCTCCTCTTGATTCGACTTCGTGGAATATTCCCATAAACCTGGGGTGGCTGATGGCACAGGAAACCTTGTCCCCCTTTTGGCATTTGGACAATAGTCCCTTCATCGTCGTGTGGCTTCCATTCAGCGATAGACCGTGAAAGTACATGATCGGATCCTTCTTTTTAGTACCGGTGATAGTGTCGGTCCCGGGAGTTATTTACAGAAGCCAAAGCAAACATGATCTCTCAAATGGAAAAATCCCAACACTCCACTACTCCAATACTCCTGGCGGAGTCAGCAGTCGGAGCCCTGAAACCTGATTCCTGTTTGTGAGATGGGTTCTAGTCTATGTAGGTCCATTCCTTATTCTGGAAATGGTATAAACGTCTGCCATAAGGTGGCAACTGTGCCCACATCAAATAATGAGATGTCTCTGTATACGAATAGCGATAGTGGTTGTTAACCATTCTGTAGGCGCAAACAGGGATCTCGGGCATGTATTCGGGCACCAGATCATCCAATTCAGTCTGGTAATCACCTTTATCTGCTTTGTACTTTTCAACTGAATGAATGATCTTGTCTGCATTGCTATTGCCTATGTGAGTATTCAGTCTAAACATCCCAATGATGCACACACCTGCCCACAAGTAAATCAGGCATTTCACCGCATAGAGCTTTGAAAAAGTTTTTGTCAACGAAGAGGAATATTAATGAGGCAATGGCGGAAGCAAGAAATACCGCCGAAGAAATGAATAGACCAAACACGGGCAATCCATAAATGAACCCGTCAAAAATGGTCAAAAGAAGGGCAACGGCAATGATCCTTTTGAACCTGAAAGATTCCTTCTTGGGGGATAGAAAACCCATCCCTGGTTTCCTCCATATCTACAAATCTAAGCCTATGAAGACACCGCAGAGAACCAAAGATTCAGTGTGTGACGAGGAAATGCTTGAGGTATCTCGGGTCCAAATCCCTGAGAGAAACTGATCCGTATTCCTTGTCAAGCTCGTCAAACAGGGCATCCAAGGCATCTGCAACACTGCCCTGAATTTCATCAACGCCCAAGCCGGACCGCCTTTTAAGCCAATTCAAAAAGGCCTGTTTCATTTCTGTATCGACCCGACGAGGCTTGGCCTTCTTATCCCACACATCTCTGAAGAACGCTTTCAGGTCTTTCAACGTAAGGGGCTCGACATCCGGGGTTAGCCCTAAATGGTGTCTGGCCCAACAGGTCAAGAGGAGACTTTTGTAAGTGATCGGTTGATAGCCTTCAACAACGACAGTGACAGGGCTCTTTGGAAATGACAAAGAGAGCAGGTGATCCAAGGCAATGACCTTATCAAGGGTTTTGTGACAATATGTGATGTCGTCAAGGGTCTTGAACTCTCGGTATGGCTCACTCCCGGAAAGACCTGTATACAGGAGCGGCCGTTTCTTGAGCACGCCCTGGAGCATCCCGCTCCAGTCGTCTCCCCAGAAACCCAGATCAAGGGACTGTTTGCCAAACCAACTTTTATTGAGCCATTTGTCCGTCTTCCATCTTAGTTCCAGAGCCGTACCGTAACCGCCCCGAAAAACCTGGGTCAAAGAAAACCTCTGAAGCAAGCGGGCGGCCTGCTGCAGGTCCCCGCCCGTTACTTTGTCAAGTCCTATGCTCAAGTATCCGCATGCTTTTCTCACGACATCTGCCAAGTGTTCCTTGTCCCGAACCACAAGGGAATCTGCGGAGATGATCTGGTTGCACATGCTCGCGAATTCCCTCTGAAGCCTCTCCATAAAGCTGACATCGTCTATCTGCTGCAAAGACGTGTGAAAAAGGTCGTGATCCCGAATCAGCAGCGAAGTGGAGACAGGGACCGGGTAATCCACAGATTGCTGTTGGATGACTTTGTGGGACTGTGGTGCCTTTTCCAGAAGGCTTTCCGGATTTAGATATTGATAGATTCCGATCGCCTCCTCAAAAGGGAGAAACCCCTTTTCGGCGAGTCGAACGTTTCTCAGCCTGTACATGTTTTCTTCCACTTCTGCTGGCAGGATTCCGGCCAATTCCAGGAGGACCTGACGATATCTGTCAATGTCATGTTCCATGAGGGTGTTCAAGAAGTCCCTAATGGCTTGCTCGTACTTCTCTTGCCTGATTCGAATATAGAAGACACCGTCCAGGGTGAAATAGCCCTCTTCGAAATCAGACGGTGACTCATCTTCTTCTATGATCCTGACGTCAATATGTTTGGAAAGATGGAGTTCGATGAGTTCGATATGTTCGCTCAGTCCCCAGATTAGAAATCGCTCCGGATCTGCTGAGAGCAGAATACTAAGCCACCGATTTACGGAATCAATTTCCAGACGATCCTTGGTCCAGAGTTCCAGATCCAACAGATACTGCCACTGATCATTGGAGGCGAGCGACAGGATTGGCAGGCCATCCTCGGGACCGATCTCTTGAACCAGCCAGAACAGATCCTCCTCGGCCAATGATTGTACCAAAGTGACCGGTCTAGGGGATTCAAAGACCAGTTCAAGGGCCTTCTTGCCCGGGACTCCAAGGAGATCTTTTGGCTTGATGAGAGAGGGTACTTGTTGTTTCTTAGACGGAGGCTTCATGAGAAATCACCGAAGAGTCTGAGTCACCTGCAATGAGCCAAAGTCATGGAGCAAGAAAGGGATTAGAGATACCTTGTGGACTTTAGATCATCTTAACTCACTTTAGATTGTTTTGTCCGATTCGCTTGGCGTCTGACCAAAGACCTTCAAGGTCATAAAAGATTCTTATCGGCTCGTAAAAGATGTGAATGATTACATCTCCGTAATCCATCAGGACCCAATGCCCCTCCAGGAGTCCCTCAACGCCCATGGATTTTATTCCCTTTGCCTTCAGATCCTGTTCCACGGATTCCCCAATGGCCGATACCTGCCGGTGAGAACGGCCACTGCAGATGATGAAGATATCTGCGAAGGAAACGAGGCCACGCAAGTCGAGCACAACTACGTCGAGGGCCTTCCTGTCGAGGACAGCCTCAACATACTGGTCAAGCCCCAAGTTATTTTGTTCTGTCATGAATAGAGACCCTTTTCTACAATAAAGGCTTCAACAGTGTCAGGGACGAGGAAACGGATGGGACGACCGTGTCTGATACGATCGCGAATTTCACTGGCCGAGACGTCTATGTGGGTGATGTCGACACAGAAGATCGTACACCACTCGGGATGCGTGTATCGGTTGAGTACAGGATCGTACTGATACGCATCCGATATATGTGTGTGGATAAAATGCTCTATACTGGACAGCTTCGAGCCGGGGCGTGTCATCACAATGAAATGGGCCGTGCTGAAAAGCGCTTTGTATGACTTCCATGTGGTGATTTCCGAAAAGGCATCCTGACCGACAATGAAATGGATCTCACTTCCAGCACCGTATTGATCCTGGAAGTATCTCAGGGTTTCGATCGTGTAAGACGGACCGTGACGAGCCAGTTCCACGTCTGAGACCTCAAGGGAGGGTACCCCCTTGATAGATAGGCGCACCATTTCAAGCCGATCTTCAGCGTCAGCCACTTGGTCGGCAGACTTGTGTGGGGGGTTGGCGGACGGGATCAGCAAAAGCTTGTCGAGATTGAAAGCCTCTATGACTTCTACCGCGGCCCGAAGATGACCGACGTGAATTGGATTGAAGGTACCGCCAAGAAGACCTATCCGCACAAAGACTCCCTCGCCCGGCCAAGCCGGGAAATACGAATATCGAATATCGAATATCGAAAGAAATGCAAAATTCGAATTACCAAATGTTCAAAACAACTAAGTTCCCGCCTGATTGCTTGCTTCAGCTTGTTTAGTCTTTATGTCTTGGTCATTAGGATTTTTGAAGTTTGGTCATTGTTTGCGGCTTCGCCTTGAGAACATTACGAATTTCGGATTTGCGGCTTACGCCTTGAAAACATTACGTGCTTCGAATTTACATTGTTTACAGTTCTACTCATGTACTAAGGAAGCTTTCTGGAATGAAGACACGACCATTATTGTTTGCGGACTATGTCCTCACCTGTCCATCTCCAAATACCACGAACTTTGTGGTCGTCAACTCCTCCAACCCCATAGGTCCGTATGCATGAAGCTTGGAAGTGCTGATTCCAATCTCTGCCCCTAAACCGAGTTCCCCACCGTCATTGAAACGCGTAGAGGCGTTCACGAGAACGACAGAGGCATCCACTTCCTTCAGAAATCGCCTCGCGCGGGCTAAGTCTGACGTGACAATCGCCTCGGTGTGACCTGATCCATACGTTCCTATGTGATCCATGGCTTCTTCCATGGAGGAAACAACCTTCACTGCCAGGATCAGATCAAGATACTCCATGGGCCAGTCTTCTTCCTTCGCTTCCCTGGCGTCCGGCACGATGTCGCGGGTTTTTGGACACCCCCGCAGCTCCACACCGGCTTCCGTGAACCGTTTGGCCATAGGGGGCAGAAATGACGCAGCTACGCCCTCATGCACCAGCAAGGTTTCCATGGCATTACAAACCCCTGCCCGCTGCGCCTTGGCATTGAAGGAGATTTCTTCGGCCATACCGAGATCTGCATCCTCATCAACATAAACATGACACACGCCCTTGTAGTGTTTGAGCACAGGAATCTTGGCATTATCCACTACAAAACGGATCAGCCCTTCGCCCCCTCTGGGAATGATAAGATCTATATATTTCTCCTGGGCAAGGAGTACATTCACCGCAGCCCTGTCTGTTACTGGTACGACCTGGGCTGCAGCTTCCGGTATGCCATTTTCCCGGAGCACCCTTTGAATAATCTGAGCCAGCACGGTATTTGAGTGAAAGGCTTCTGAGCCACCCCGCAGAATCACAGCGTTGCCGGCCTTCAAACAAAGCGCTGCAGCGTCAATGGTAGCATTGGGTCGTGACTCGTAGATCATTGAAATCACGCCAAGAGGTATGCGCACCCGACCTACCTGGAGACCATTGGGACGAAGCCACATGCCCGTGACGCTTCCTACAGGATCGGGGAGTTTTACCACATCGCGCAGCCCTTGAGCCATCGACTCGATAACCTCATCACTAACCGTAAGCCGGTCGATCATTGCCTCTGAAAGCCCTTTTTCTCTTGCAGCCTTGAGGTCTTTTTCGTTTTCCTCTTTGATCGTAGAGGCCTCATCAAGGAGCATCTGGGCAATACCCTCCAATACCGCGTCCTTTTCCCTGGCACCCAAACGCGCCACTACCTTGGCAGCTTCTTTAGCCGCTTTCGCCATATCTATGATAGTCTGTTCTACTGACATACGGGTCCCTCCTTGTCGTCTATCATGACAACCAGGTTGTCTCTATGAATCACCTCGTCATAGTGTTTATACCCCAAGCGCTTCTGAATCTGGTTGGTCTTGACACCCATCACCTTCCTGATATCTGAGGCCCCGTAGTTCACCAGTCCCGTGGCAAAGGATATCCCATCAGGATCCACACAAGTGACCGCAGCGCCTTCGCCAAATTCTCCTTCAACCTCCACAATGCCAATCGGCAGCAGACTTCTGCCCTGTTTGCGGATGGCTTTGGCAGCCCCCTTGTCAACCCTGATCACACCCGTTGACTTCAGAGTAAAGGCGATCCAGCATTTGCGGCTACCCATCTTTTCCTTTCTCGGGAGAAAAAGGGTGCCCACGTCCCGGCCTTCAAAGAGTCTTTTCAGGATGTTTGCTTTGAGGCCACTTGCAATGACCATGGGAATCCCGCTCGTGGTAACCTTCTTTGCTGTTTGTATTTTGCTCGACATTCCACCCATGCCCAACGCCCCTGGAATGTCGAGAGCCGCCTTTTCCATGGCCCGGTCGATCTTTGATACGAGTGGTATCAGCGAGGCATCCTTGTGGACCCTGGGGTCCTTGTCGTAGAAGCCGTCAATATCGGTCAGATTGACAAGGACGTCGGCATCCATCAGATGGGTAATCATGGCAGCTAGATTGTCGTTGTCTCCAAACTTGAGTTCTTCAACAACCACCGTATCATTCTCATTGATCACAGGAACGATCTTCCAATCCAGAAGAGCGTTTATCGTATTGCGGGCATTCAGATAACGCCGCCTGTTACAAAGGTCATCCCTGGTCAGGAGGATTTGGGCCGCCTTTTTCTGATGATGGGCAAAAGACTTCTCATATTCCAACATGAGCCTGGGCTGCCCTATCGCGGCAACCGCCTGCTTATGGGGTATGTCAGAGGGCCTTTCAGCCATACCCATCTTCTTCATACCTGAGGCAATAGCCCCTGAACTGACAAGGATGACCTGGTGCCCCTGGTCCATCAGCGCGGAGATCTCTCGGGCCAGGCGTTTTATCACTTTGGCATTGAGGCCCTCATCCTGGGTGAGTACCCCACTGCCAACCTTGACAACGCATCGCCTGACATGGTCAAACACGTTTTTTCGAATCTGGAGACGTTCTTGTCTAGTGCTCATGGTTCAGCATGGCTTTCCTCAATGTCATCTGAGTCCGCCTGTTTAGCCTTTTCTACAAGCCGAGCCAAATGGTTTTTCAACTCCTGTAGGCCTTCACCCTTGGTTGCTGAAATAACCCATACGTCCGGATTCGACGGTTCAAGGGCATTTCGGAGCTGTTCAGCTATCGCCCGGGTGCCGGCCTTGTCCACCTTGTTCAATGCGATCACCTGGGCTCTTTGGCCAAGGGTCGGGTTGAACTGTTGGAGTTCGTCATTGACAGTGCGGTACGGACCCAGCAGGTCTTCCGGCGAAACCGTGGATAGATCGATTAGGTGAACCAACAATCGGCTCCTTTCCACGTGTCTGAGGAACCGAGTGCCCAAACCCGCGCCCCTGTGTGCGCCTTCAATCAGTCCGGGAATATCGGCCACGACAAAAGGGTCGGTGTGGTCACAGTCAACCACACCGAGGTTGGGTATCAACGTTGTAAAAGGATAGTTGGCAACTTTTGGACGCGCGGCAGAGAGCTTTGAGACAAGGGTGGATTTTCCGGCATTGGGCAACCCCACAATCCCGACATCGGCCAGAAGTTTAAGCTCGAGTTTTATGGCAAGGGTTTGGCCGAGTTCGCCGTCTTGGGCATATCGGGGTGCGCGTCTCCTGGACGACGCAAAATGCTGATTTCCAAGGCCCCCGCGCCCACCGTGAGCTGCCGAAAAGGATTCCCCGCTCTTCAACAACTCCTTGAGTACACGTCCGGTTTCGGCCTCCTTGACGATGGTCCCCGGAGGTATGAGGATGGTCAGATCCTTGCCGCTCTTCCCAGACTTATTTTTCCCTCGACCGTGCTGGCCTCGTTCTGCCTTGAAGTGCCTCTTGAACTGGAAGTCATAAAGGGTGTGCATGCGGGATGTGGTCTTGAAAAGTACGTCGCCGCCCTTACCGCCGTCTCCCCCGTTTGGTCCCCCTTTGGGAACGTGTTTCTCGCGTCTAAAACTCACGCAGCCGTTGCCACCATGCCCAGACTGAACGGTGATGAGGGCTTCATCAAAAAACTTCATTAGTTGACGGGACGTTTCGCTACCTCTCCAAAGCGGGACGCTCTGCAAAGGTTTCGGCGGTTATCCGAGTTTGTGAAGTGAGCAGGATACGAATATGGACGGTCTGGGTACCGAACCGCGGCTTAGACTGATACCGGGTAAACGCTGACCTTTTTCCTGGACGATCCCATGCGTTCGAAGGTGACAAGGCCATCGATCTTGGCAAAGAGTGTGTAATCCCTTCCCATCCCCACATTATTTCCGGGATGTACCTTTGTTCCAATCTGTCGGACCAGTATATTGCCTGCCGAGACCTTTTGTCCGCCGAAACGCTTCACGCCACGCCTCTGACCGGCACTGTCACGGCCGTTTCGTGAACTCCCGCCTGCCTTTTTATGCGCCATGGTTCTGTTACTCCCGGTTAAATCTGTTACGATATTTTGATGTTGTCGATCTTAAGTGCTGTGTACTGCTGCCGATGGCCCTGTTTTTTCCGATACCGCTTACGCCGTTTCTGCTTGAAAACAATGACTTTCTTGGCCTTTCCTTGTTCCACAATACGACCGGTCACTGCCACGTTGGTGAGCGTTGGCTGACCGACGTTTACCGTCTCGCCATCGGAAAACATGAGTACACGGTCAAACGAGACAGGGGCGCCTATCTCACCTGTGAGCTTTTCGACTCTTACTGTTTCCCCTTCGGAGACTTTGTATTGTTTGCCTCCGGTTGATATGATTGCATACATGATAAAAACCTTCCTATAAACCATTTCATAAGCCCATCTAACGTCCGATGGTCCCTCCGATGGCGGGATTGTCCCCCGAACGCGATCTGAGGTTCTGAAACGGCGTCTATTATACCTTGTTCTCAAAATCTCGGCAAATAGGCTAAGCAAAGCCGTGTTGCCCAAGTAGACGAACCTGAAAATATCGGAAATTTTTAGTATAGGCAATCAATTAGGTTTGTCAAGATAATTCTTATGCATTTCATACATCTCGTACTGCTCGAGATGAAAGTGGAGATCAGGTCGAACAATGATTTTTTTATCTATAGCCGTCTCAAGTGCATCTATCATGGAACTCTCCTCTCCCAGGAGAAGTTCGGCAATTTCGGGATGTACCTTCAATGCAATGAACGGCGCCATCATCTCACCAGACTCACGTCGCATGTCCCGATATATGTTGTAGCAGATTGTCCGCCTGGACCTCAGATATCCTTCTCCTTCACAGTAGAAGCATGGTTCACAGAGCATCCGGTTCAGCGTTTCACGAGTGCGCTTCCGCGTCATTTCGATCAGCCCCAACTCAGACATGGGAAGGACGTGAGTCTTGCTCCGGTCCTTCTTCAGGGCTTCCTTAAGGGCATTGGATACCCGTTCTCGATTGGATTTTCTTTCCATGTCGATGAAATCAATAATGATCAGACCCCCGATATCTCTCAGCCTGATCTGATAGGCAATCTCCTTGACCGCTTCCAGGTTGGTCTTAAGGATTGTCTCTTCCAGGCTTTGCCTTCCCACGTACCGGCCAGTGTTGACATCAATAGTAACGAAGGCCTCCGTGTGCTCAATGACAATATATCCCCCGGATTTGAGCCAAACCTTCTTCTTGAGGGCACGGGCTATTTCGGATTCGAGATTGTAAGCATCGAAGATCGGCTCACTGTCTTCATACAGTTCGACAGAGTCTTTCAACTTCGGCATAAATGTATCCAAGAACTGCAGAATCGCCTCATATCCAGACTTGGAATCAATGACGAGTTTCTCAACTTCATGGGTGAACAGATCCCGGACTGCTCGCAGGGTTACGTTGAGTTCTTTGTGAAGAAGACTCGGTACAGGTGCGTTGCCGGCCTTCTTCTGAATGTCCAGCCACAACGACACCAGAAAGTTGAACTCATCGGCAAGTTTATCCCTGTTGATCCCCTCGCTTACCGTCCTCGCGATGAGGCCATAGTTTTCAGAGCGGAGTTCGTTCAGCGTTTCCTTCAGACGGGTTCGCTCATTTTCATCTTCTATGCGCCGAGAAATCCCAATGTGATTGGTTGTTGGCATAAGAACGAGGAATCGTCCCGGCAGTGATACCTTACTCGTGATCCTCGACCCTTTGTTTCCAATGGGTGCCTTGGAGACCTGAACCATGATATCCTGACCTTCATGGAGGAGCTCCTCAATCACGAACTCCTGGTCCAGCGACGGAGGGCGCTTCCGGTCTTCAAGGTCGGCAAACTCATTCTTCTCTTTGTTGGGAAGCACGTGCATGAAGAACTCAAGTTCCTGGTCGTGGTTCAAAACATCTCCCACGTAGATGAAGGCAGCCTGATCAAGCCCTATGTCAACAAAAGCGGCCTGCATTCCGGGGAGAACACGTACAACCCGACCCTTGTAGATATTGCCAGCGATGTCGGACTCTTTGGGTCTCTCAATCAAGAGTTCCTGCGGGTTGCCATTCTCCACGAAGGCGACCCGGGTTTCGTGGTCGGTTGCATTGACGATCAGTTCTTTCGACATATCAGAAACTTGCTTTGGCTATCTCTTGCCGGAGCAAACCCAACTCACATCATCGTGGACTTGCATCCAGGAAAACGAACCTCTATTGTCTAAATATTCCCTGCAAATTTGCCACTTTCAAGTTAGCATATGAAGATGCAGATTTCAATTTTTTGTTTACTGTGCTTATCAGTTAGGATGGTATTGTCATAGGATGTTCCCTTAAGCCTTGCGTTCTATTCGCAGCCATGAATGAAAACCAAAAGCACTTGTTAGGGCCCGGTCTCTTTGCCGGTGTGGGCTTGACTTCGCTGGCTACGCTGATGCTTCAGGTTTGCCTGATGCGCCTGTTTTCTGTGGCACTCTGGCACCACTTTGCCTTCATGGTCGTGAGCATTGCCTTTCTCGGTTTTGGGGCAAGCGGGACATTCTTGATGATGGTCCCGAGGATGAGAACACTCCCTCTGCGCCCGACTTTGGCATGTCTGGCGCTTTCTTTTTCCTTAGCCACGCTGGCTGCCTACTGGTCCTCAAACGTGATCCCTTTCGACCCGGCCCGTATTATGTGGGACCGCTATCAGTGGGTCTATCTCCTGGCCTACTACGGCGTGCTGGCTATTCCGTTCTTCTTTGCAGGTATGATCCTTGCGCTTGTTTACACGAGCAGGGCAGAGGCTGTGAACCAGCTCTATGCCTGGGACTTAGGCGGCGCAGGTCTCGGCTGCGTAGTTGCCTTCCTGGCATATACCCTTGCCGGAGAGGCAGGAACCGTATTTTCCGTCTGTCTCCTATCTATGTTGGCCTCGCTGGCCTTCAGGTTCGGGGGGTGGAAGCTGAATCTCGTACGGGGGCCTTGGATGCTAATCGCGTGCGCCCTTCTCATTACAAGGCCTGGATTCCTTGACCTCAACATTTCGCCTTACAAGGCCCTGAAGGTGGCTTTGAGATACCCGGAGGCCCGCATCCTGGAAACCCGATGGGATCCCACAACCAGACTTGACGTTATCGAGAGCAAGGCGATCCGCTTTGCACCTGGTCTCAGCTTGGAGTTCCAGGGCAGGCTCCCGCAGCAACTGGGCCTTTGTCTAGACGCCGGACACCTCAATGCGGTGACCCATTTCACGGGAGATATGGATCATTTAGCATTTGTGGCATCACTTCCCTCTTCCCTGCCTTATGTGATCAGCAAGGCCGGCCACGTGCTGATTGTCGAGCCCTTGGGTGGGCTCGATGTCCTCGTGGCCCGTCATCGCGGTGCTGGAAAGATTGTGACAACACACGCCAACCCCCTTGTGCTCCGGGTTATGGAGGATTCGCTTAACGAATTTGCCGGCAATCTTTACGGGGATCGGGCCGCGGCTGTGGAGGAGCAGGCGAGGAGCTTTCTTCTTAGAACCGGGGATCGTTTTGACGTGATCCAACTCCCTCTGACAAATACCCTGGGGGCGACCTCCTCCGGATTGTACGGCCTTTCCGAGGATTACACCCTCACGGTGGAGGCCTTCAAAACCTACATCGGTGCCCTCACACCCGAAGGGGTGCTGGCAGTGACGAAGTATCTTCTGCCGCCGCCCAGACACGAACTAAGGCTCGTAACCCTGGGATGTGCGGCCCTTGAGGCCCTGGGAGTGGAGCATCCGGCCCAACATATTGCGGCTGTCAGGAGTTGGGGGACCTTTACGCTTCTTGTCAAAAGAAGTCCTTTTGGACCGCAAGAAATCGACCGGATGAAGGGATTTTGCAGTCAGCACCGCTTTGATCTTGTCTATTATCCTGGAATGCGTGACGAGGAGGCTAACCAATACAACCGTTTCCCAGATCCTCTTTACTACGAGATGACGCAGAAAATTATAGATCCGGCCACCAGGGAGGCCTTCCACGACGCCTATCTCTTTGATGTCCGTCCGGTTACGGATGACAGGCCTTTCTTCTATCATAACTTCAGGATCGACAAGGTTATTCCTTTGTACCGTGCTGTGGGCGACAAATGGCAGTTGTTTCTGGAGGGAGGCTACCTGGTGCATCTGGTTTTTGTTCAGGCCGTCGGGATCTGCATCCTTCTGATTGCCTTGCCATTGAGAAAGGCAGGACGTCCGGCTTCATCATGGTTTCTGGCATACTTTGCCCTGATAGGGATTGCCTTCATGCTCACCGAGATTTGTCTGATCCAGCGCTTTGTTCTGTTTCTGGCAAGGCCGGTGTATGCTTTTTCCGGGGTCCTCTTTTCGATCCTCGTAACTTCGGCCCTTGGAAGCTATTGTTCCAGGAAGGTCTTTTTTCCGAAAGACAATCGTGAGATTCCAGCGAAGAAGTCCCTGTGCAGGATCCCTGTCTTGGTCATGACCCCTGTATTACTCATCGTATATGCCTTGTTGCTTCATAGGGCATTGACAGCGGCTATCGTTTGGCCTCTATGGATGCGCTATGGCGTCACTTTTCTCGCCATCTTGCCTCTGGGATTCATGATGGGGATGTTTTTCCCCATGGGTGTAAGGGTGTTGAGCCGACGTTTTGAACATGCCATTCCGTGGGCATGGGCTGTGAACGCCAGTGTTTCGGTGGTAGGGTCCGTCCTGGCCGTGCTCATAGCCCTCAGCGCAGGATTTACGACTGTCCTGTGCGTTGCGGCGGGGGCTTACGGCGGGGCGGTGGTGGTGTTATGGCGAATGATGCGTGGGGAAACAAAAAAATGGGGTGATGGAGTAGTGGAGTAATGGAGTATTGGAAAAAGACCAGGAGATTGCCACCTTATTTGCTTTTCTTCTTGCACCACTCCATTACTCCAACACTCCAGTCTTTTATTTTTCTATTATTTTTCCCACCATTGGTACGAAGGCAACACCGAGTAAGTGTTCCACTTCTTTTCCCTGTGGAGTCTTGGTGATCTTGGTGAGGGATTGATAGTAAGTGGTACTTCCCAAGGGGATCAGAAGTCGTCCTCCCATCTTGAGTTGGTCCAGCAGTGGCGGTGCAACATGATTGGATGCTGCCGTGACTATGATGGCATCAAAGGGCGCATGTTCCGGCCACCCAAAATACCCGTCACCGTGTTTCATCCCAACCTTCTCATATCCTAACGCCTTGAGGCGCTCTGCGGCATCACGAGCTAGGTCCTTTCGAATCTCAATGCTCCAGACCTGATCCGTGAAATAACTCAGTACCGCCGCCTGATAACCCGAGCCGGTCCCTATTTCAAGAACCTTTTCGCCAGGTTTCACATCTATTATTTGCGTCATCAAGGCCACGATGTATGGCTGAGAGATAGTTTGACCTTCCGCAATGGGGAGCGGGTGATCGGCGTATGCCTGTGAACGATGCCAGCGACTTACAAAAAGATGGCGCTTGACCGTACCCATGACGTTAAGGACCTTGGGATCGGTAATGTCGCGTCCTTTAAGCTGGTTCAAGACCATCTTCTGGCGGGCTCTATCGTACTGATCCGGAGATTCACAAAACGCACAACGGGCCGGGAACAGGCACCCTGCTATGATGCATAGAAACCCAATAATGGCCGTACAGCGTTTCCCAAGTTCTTTCATTTGATTATCAACCCGTGGGTTTCTTGATCTTCTGTGGCTGGTCGCATGATTCCGTCTGATGCAGGACAGACTGTATTTACCATATCAGGAAACCGCCGCAAAGTGTATCAAATACCCCCTAATTCAAGCACTTTCCCATGCAGCCATCAACTCGGATATCCGCGAGTTGCCGAGCATCCGCGCACTCCAAGACAGTTCTGTAGGGGGATTGTTTTTTCGTTGACACCCACACGCTTACCTCCTATATTCGCCGCACTGAGCCGGTTCCCATCCATAAATGGCCCTTTTCCGCAATCTCGGCGTCAATTTGCGGGATAGCTTGTGTGACGTACCAAATGTACGCCTTCGCGTCCCGCCTTGGGCGGGAATTTTCTTGACCTTGCCAATCCCGCTGCGGCGGGACTGGATTGGAAACTTACGTCAGTACCCATCACCAAGAGACTGATTCATGGATGGGCACGAAGTAACTTCTTATGTATCAGTAGTGGACTAATATTATGGCTATTCAGCAGACCCTTGTACTCATTAAACCCGACGGCTTGACTAAGTCTTTGACCGGTAACATCCTGAGCCGTCTCTCTGAAACACGTCTGGAGATTGCTGGGGCAAGAATTGTTGGCGTAACAAGAGAATTGGCTGAGGAACACTACACCCAACTGAAAGAGCAGCCCTTCTTTGATGAATTGATCGAGTACATCATGGGTGAGCTGCATAAACAAAGAAGAGTGATGGCTTTAGTCTACCACGGAGAAAATGCCATAGAAAAGGTGCGGGAGATCTGCGGGGCCACGAATCCTGAAGAAGCAGACCCACGGAGCATTCGCGGTGCCTATGGCAGAATCACCACTTCGGGTATTTTCGAAAATGCAATTCATGCGTCCTCTAGTCCAGAAGATGCAGAGAGAGAAATAAAGCTTTGGTTCTGTCCGGAAGACATCGTTTATCACATCTATCCCGTGAAAGAGATTGAGTTAGAAAAAGTCAGACAACTTGCCTGGGCTTAACCACTCCGCTTCCCACATAGCTGACATCCGTCATTTGCTGCAGTTTCACCGTCCCTTTTGCTTGATTTATCCCCACCTTTTTGTTACGGAACCACCCGTCTTCACAAAAGAATCCGAGGAAGGTTGATCCTAATGAAGGAAAGAACGCTGTCGATCATTAAACCGGATGCTGTTGCGCGAAGTCTCATTGGCGAGGTCATCAAACG
>JAQBAU010000003.1:0-6210 GCA_032126655.1 Desulfobacterales bacterium | reverse complement strand
ACTCCCCTTCCCCACACGACTCAGTTCCAATAGGTCCTCCACCAATTCCTCCCCCTGAAGGACCGCGTGGTCAATATTGTCAAGATACGTCTTTTGCTCCCCGCCCAAGGTGTCTTCGAGGTCTTCACGCAGGAAGTCAGCGTAGTTGTGGATGGCCCGAAGCGGGGCACCAAGGTCGTGGGACACAACGTAGGTGTATTCTGAAAGCTCTTCATTGACTGCTTCGAGGTCTGCGGCCTTTTTTGCAAGGGCCTCATGCGCAACACGCAGCGCCTCCTCTGCCCGTTTGCGTTCGGTCAGTTCCTGTTTTAATTGCTCGGTGATCTTAGCCAGCTTAGCGGTGCGCTCTTCAACGCGTTGCTCCAGCTCATCATGCGCTTTTTGCAGTGCTTCCTCCACCCGCTTCTGATCAGTAATGTCTCGCAGAACGTGGACGCTCCCTATAGGAACTGCTTCACGACTTACGTAGATAGCCGCGCTGATGCTCACATCAAGGATCTTGCCGGCTTTTGTGTATCGACGGCTTTCTATACCGGAGAAGCTTTCCCCTGCCAGAATCTTGTCAATCATCATCTGGGTCTCGGGCCAGTTCTGTTCAGGCACATAGTCTACCTTCTTGCCCAAGAGCTCCTCTTGGGTCCACCCAAAAACCCGTGTAAATGCAGGGTTTACATAGGTACATTGACCCTCCATGTCGTAGACGACGACTGGATCAGGAGACGCTTCAAGAACGATACGATACCTCTCCTGAATTTCCCCCAGCCGCTCCTGTGCCCGCTTGAGCTCGGTGATGTCCAGAAAGCTTTCCAGAAGGTGATGCCGGCCTCCCAGTGTAACAGAGGTCACGGTCTTGAGAATGGGGATGGACTTGCCACTGGCGGTCAGCAAGACCCGTTCTGCATTGTCCACCGTCTGGCCGAGGTCCATGATCGGACAGTGGCCTTCTTCAGCCGGGCAGACATACTTGTGACACACTTTGCCCACAATCTCTTCTTTGGGGCCACCAACCATTTGTGCGGCAACCGGGTTCACATCAACAATCGTGCGGGTTTCGGGGTCAATGACGATGATCCCGGCGTGTATGGAATTCAGTATCGTCCTTAAGCGTGCCTCGCTATCCCGCAGCCGCTCCTCTGCCTGCTTGCGCTCGGTGATGTCCGCGATATTACCCAATATGGCAGGCTGTCCCTCGAACTCTATTGTCGAGTTTCTCCGCGCAACCCACACGCTCTCACCGCTTTTCTTGAGCCCTCTTGCTTCGTATTCCGATGGCGCTTCTTCGCCCTTTAGTCTCTTTGTCCTTATGTCGTTGGTAAAAGGCCGATCCTCAGGGTGAACGACCTTCCTGGGATCCATACCGATCAACTCGTTTCTCGAATAACCGTAAATCTCGGCGAATTTCTTGTTGCAAAACCGGATTGTGCCGCCTTGATCAATGTAGATGCCTGTCAGAGAGTTCTCCACCAGGGTGCTGTATTTATCCTCCGATTTTCGCAAGGCGTGTTCGGTTCGTCTGTGTTCACTAATGTCTATCATGTTTCCCATGACAGCAGGCTTGCCTTCATATTCGATGACAGTTGCCATCATTTCGCACCAGACGGTCTTCCCGTCCTTTCTGAGTCTCCGGACAATGTACTGCTGGGGGACGGCTTCTCCTTTCAGTCTTTTTGCTGCGATTTCTCTAAGAGCCCCTCTCTCATCAGGATGGATCAACGCCATGGGATCATTTCCAAGCAACTCTTCAGCCTGGTACCCATGCGTTTTAGCAAATCGATCGTTCACAAACACATACTTTCCATCCTGGTGGATGAAGATACCTGTCAGGGAGCTTTCGATGAGCGTTTTATACTTCTCCTCCGATTGCCGCACGATGTCCTCGGCGCGAGTGCGTTCTTTGATCCTCTTTTCCTCAAGCTGAAAGATATCCCAGAACAGACGCGCTGCAACATGATCCATCAGCCGGACGTGCTCCGGTTTGGTTCGAAAGATTTCCTCGGTTACCTCTGGATGACCTGTCAGCTCAATGATGATGTGGAGATCTTTGAGCTTATACAGATCGTGGTAGTCTTCCGTGGTATAGATCCCTCTTTCCCGTGCGAATAGGTTGCCCACTGCCTGAGGGTCGATGGATGCCACGCCGACGAGCTTCATACGAAGCTGGCTCAGCTTTTCGGCAAATATCATTTCCATGATCGCCTTGCATCCGGGACCGCCACCCACGATTGCTACATTGAGGGTTTTATGCTGTTCCATGGTTTGACCCTTGTTCAACCAAATGCATCTGAGGACTCACCAATCATACCTGGGAAAAGGAATGGTCGTGACAACGGCCTGCTCGAAACATGGGAGCAGTGGCTTACAATGTCGATTCGGATAGGTACCTGATATCACAAGATTTGTCAAGTTCTCGGCCACATCTTGACAAACCCGTGTTCCAACGGGACGTTCTTTGCTTTTTGTGGGGACGGTTGAACGGGCAGGGATTCGGGCAACGGCCGGCCATGACCTTATCCCGTGCGATGGGGGACTATCTTGATTTTTACCCTGGCTCCTACGTTCTTGACATCCTCCAGGATCATATAGAGGGAAGGGACTAACAGCAATGTAATGCCCGTGCCGAAGAGCACGCCAAAGCCAAGGCTGATGGCCATGGGGATCAGGAATTGGGCCTGGAGGCTGCGTTCCAGCAATATCGGGGTCAGACCGGCAAAGGTCGTGAGTGAGGTGAGGATGATTGCCCTGAAGCGGAGGGCCGCAGCTGCCATAATGGCATCATGAGCGTCTTTCACCTGACCACGGATCCGGTTGGTTGCATCGATTAACACCAGGGAGTCATTGACGACCACACCGGCCAGGCCAACCATCCCAAACATGCTCAATAAGCTGAGGTTATATCCCATAACCAGGTGCCCGAATACAGCACCGATCATACCAAATGGGATGGCAGACATCACAACAAGAGGCTGGGTGAACGACCTGAAGGGAATCGCCAGCAAGGCGTAGATGCCAAAGAGGGCAATGGCAAAGCCTCTGACCACATCACCCATGGACTCTGCCTGTTCTTTCCCCTCCCCTTCGATCGTGTATCGTAAGCCGGGATAGGTGTTTTTCAGTTGCGGCAAGAAACCGTTTTCCAAATCAATACGCACCTCATTCGCGTTGACAACAGTCTCATCCACATCACCTGTCACCTTGATCACCCTTAAACGCTGCGCTCGCTGGATCGAAGCATAACCGTGCTCCATCTTCACCTCAGCCACCTGGCTGAAAGGGACCTCTGAACCGTCGGGTGCGCGGATACGCATCTCTTCCAGATTGCCCAATGACTTGCGTTCGGGCTCTGTGTAGCGAACCATGACCTTGACCTCGTCCTGATCGCGCTGCAGACGTAAGGCCTCGGCCCCGTAAAAAGCATGCCGCACCTGTCTGGCCAGGTCATCCAGTGTCAGTCCCAGGCTGCGGGCAGCCAGCTTTAGTTTGAGCTGCATCTCTTCTTTGCCGAGCAAGAAACTGTCACTCACGTCAAAAACGCCCGGATAGCCGCGGAGTTCTTCCTTGAGTTCGTCTGCTGCTGCCAGAAGCTGGTCGTGGTCTTCTAAGGACAGGTGAACTTCAATCGGATTTCCCGCACTGAACAGTGCGCTCTGGAAGGTGACAGATTCTGCATCAGGGATGACCCCCACCTTTTCGCGCCACAAGTTGGCCAGGTGACTTGCACTCACCTCCCGTTGTTCACCTTCCAGAAGCTGGACGGTAACCTCTGCCAGATGGCTCCCCTGTTGTGGACCGCCAGCCATGGGGCCGTGCCCCCCCGAGTGAAACCCGACGGAGGCAACGCTGTGTTCAAAAAGGGGCGGTACGCCCTCGGGGCGTTGTTTGTCAGCCTCGGCCAGGGTTTCCTTCGCGGATTGCTCCAGCTGAGCAACGATCTTTGTTGTATACTCGACCGGTGTGCCTGCAGGCATGGTGAGGGAACAAACCAATGTGTCACTGTCTATCTTGGGAAACAGGGTGAATTTGATCAATCCACCTTTGTATATTCCAAGCGTCAACATGAGCATGACGATACCAAGGGACGCCGTGGCGTAACGCCACCTCACACAAAAGTCGACCAGCCTAGCATAAGGGCCTTTGATCACCCATTGCAACCACCGGGCCACACGTTTCTCTTCGATGGAGCTTTTGGATTTTTGTTTCCCTCCACGCTGGGATCCGGCCAGGTGGGCCGGCAAAATCAAAAGGGACTCCACCAGGGAGCTAAGCAGCACAACGATCACCACGATCGGGATGTTGCGCATGACTTTCCCCATCGTGCCCGACCCCAGAAGGAGCGGCCAAAAGGCCACGACCGTGGTCAGGACAGCAAAAACGACCGGCCGGCCTACCTCCATTGCGCCATTCACGGCACCATCAAGACCTTTGAGACCCTCGTCCTGCTTGCGAAAGATGTTTTCTCCAACCACGATGGCATCGTCGACCACGATACCCAGGACAGTAATGAAAGCAAACAAGGAGATCATGTTGATGGAGACATCAAGTCTGGGCAGGACCATAATGCCGGCTGCAAAGGAAATCGGTATTCCCAGGGTAACCCAGAAGGCTAGACGAAGATTCAGAAACACAGCCAACAGCACGCTTACCAGGATCAGACCGATACCCATGTTTCTCAACAGCAGCTCCATGCGACTCCGCAGAATCTCCGACCTGTCACGATAGAAACTGATCTCTATCCCGGCAGGAAGACTGGGCCTGATTTCCTCAATGTAGCCTTTGACGGTGCCGGCCACTGTCAGGGCGTTTTGATCGGCTACCCGGAAAACCTGAATAACGCCCGCTGGCTTGCCTTGAAACCGGCTTGCGAGATCCACATCCTCGAAGCCGTCCCTCAAATTTGCAATCTGTCCCAACGTAACTGTACTGCCATCGGTTCGGGTAATCACCGCCACATCCTCATAGTCCGCAGCATAGTACCGGCGACCCTTGGTCCTAACCAGGATTTCGCCACTCGTTGTCTTGACGCTGCCGGCCGGGAGGTCAAGGCTAGCCCTTCTGACGTCTTGGGCCACCTGACCCAAAGTAAGTCCATAACGGCGAAGGGTTTGTTCGGAGATCTCGATATGGATTTCGCCTTGGCGAAGGCCAAAGAGTTCGGCATAGGTGATGCCTTGCAAATTGGTAATCTCGTCTTTGATTTTCTCTGTTAAGCGTTTGATGGTTGACTCTGGCGCATCACCATAGACGGCCACATTGATGACTTGCGTTCGCCGTGTCACCTCTCGGACGACCGGCTCCTCAGCCTCATCCGGAAAGATGGTAATCCGGTCTACCTCAGCTTTGACCTCGTCGAGAAGTTCTTTTAGGTCCCAGCCGGTCATGACCTCAATGTTGACCGTGCCAACCCCTTCTCTGGCAACAGAATCGATCCGTTTGATGCCGGCCAGGCCCGCGACATTCTCCTCAATCCGGCGGACTATGCCCTCTTCCACCTCTGCCGGTGAAGCACCAGGATAGGCCATGGTAACGGAGATTCGATCCAGGGAGGTCTCGGGAAAAACCTCCAGTTTCATGGTCACAGCGGTGAATGCGCCGGCCAACAGCAGGAAGATCATGAGCAGGTTGGCTGTAACATGGTTTTCGGCGAACCAGGCAACAATCCCTTTCATAACCGGACGTCCTCTTTCACCGGTGCCGTACGCACGGTCATGCCGTCAGTAACCACCTTGAGGGGGGTTGTCACCACCGCTTCCCCGTCCTCAAGGCCGGCCTCTACCAGGGCCTCTTCGCCCTGAACCCGACCTACTTCCACCTCACGGAACCGAAGTCGATTATCGCTGTCGACCACCCACACCACATCGCCTTCGTGCAGTGCGGATCGGGGAATAAGGGCCGCGTTGGCCAAGGTACGGCCTTCGATATCCACTGTAACAAACAAACCCACAGCGAGTGGGGGCTTCTTTGCATAGGGTTTCTCTACTCTAACGATTACATTGATCGTCCGCGTGCGTTCATCCAGTTTCCCCTCGGTGCGAACCACCTTCCCCGACCAGAGCAGCTCGCGCCCGGCAATACGGGCCCGTACCTCAGCGGAAGAGCCGGCGCTCTTTCCTGGGGTGAATCCTGGTATATGAAACCAGAATGCAGTCTCGTTTTCCAGGGGCACGACAATCTCAGCCGCCTCGGTAGAATACAGGTTGGCCAGGGGCTGTCCAA
>JAQBAU010000002.1:0-4027 GCA_032126655.1 Desulfobacterales bacterium | reverse complement strand
CCAACCTCGTTGAACCCCACCTCGTTAACGTCATCATCGAGGAGTAATACTTCTTTGTCCTCAACCGGGTAACCAACCGGCACCAAGCTCTGGGTCATTTCAACTTCGCTGCTCACAGCGTAACTTCGGAGATACAGCATTTCCGCACTGGCGATAATATTGAGCAATACACATTCAGGTGAAAAATGCTTCCGGAAATCTTCAACATCCTTCTTGTATAGTGTTTCGCCTCCCAGCACGACCAACCGAAGGTCGGGAAAAGTTTTCTCTCCGCTCAGCGTCGCGGTAAAATGCCTGAAGACCGAGGGTACGGAAAAATAGATCGTTATCTGCTCTTCAACAAGCCAGTTGACAAGGCGGGCAAGGCCACTCCTTTTAAGATCGAAAGGAAAGACTGCGGCTCCATTCAAGAGGGCTCCAAAGATGGTCATAGGCGCCCCCGAGAAACCGCACGGTGTAAAGTGAGCGATACGATCATCAGCACAGATCGGCCAGGAGTTGGTGGGGAGCATCGCAAAGTGCAGCACGTTACGATGATTCTGCATGACGCCCTTGGGCTGGCCGGTTGAGCCGGAGGTGTAGTAAATGTTCGCTATGGTATCTGGCGAGATGGACAGATTGGGATTCTCTGCAGAAACAGTGGTATCGATTTCGTCAATGTTGATTACCCCAATTTTATTTCCAGCCAGTTTCCTGGCAAGGGCCACGTTACGACTACTGGTGATGATGAGTGACGCGTGAGCGTCTTCCAGGATTTGGGTAATCATGGCGCTCGGGTATGAGGGGTCGAGGGGAACGTATACCTTCCCGGACTTCAATATACCGAGGATAGAAACAATCTGCGCCAGACTATGTTCAATCAGAAACGCAACCGATTCTTCCGTTTCCCCTCTTTCTTCAAGTATGGAGCATGCCACGCGATTAGCTGCCCGGTTTAAGGCCTCATAGGTAAGCATGCCGCCAGAGTCTTTTCCTGCAATGTGGTCCGGGTATCTTCGAACCTGCTTTTCAAAGCGCTCCGGAATGGACTGCTCGACCTGATCTTTAGTAAATTCAATAAACTCCTTCCCCCGAGAAAGAATCATGCTTCAGGCACTCTCTTCTTACGGTTCAGTGTGAATCTATCAAGATGTTCTTACCGCCCTGGTGTAACATCGGCACACAGGGGATCCTGCATTCCCCGCCTGGCAGGAATTGGGTCTTAAAAGCGATCCCCTGCCACGATTGAATGGACTGTACTGTTTCCTGTGAAAATGTTCCGCCGCTCTTGCTTATCTCCTCAATAATCGCCAACGTATCATAAGTCACGGCGGGAAAATGCATGGCATCTCTCCCGTATTTCTTCTTGTAGCGTTCAACAAATTTGTGTACCGAAGGCGATGGGGGTTGGGTGAGTTCTACTTCAGTCCCGCTGAAGATGACGCCCTCGGAGGCTTCGCCGATAGCCTTTTGCACTTGCGGATTACAGAATGCTGAATCAGCAAGTACTGTCCCGCCGTACCCTAATTCTTTCAGTGTCCTAATAAGCCCCATATAGGTGGATTCAAAACCGGTGACGTACACAGCCTGAGGTTCCCCAATGAGTGCCTTCTGAACAAGGGTTCGGACATCCTTATCTCCTGGTGAATATCCTATGGATTGAAGCACGGTGTTCTTGCCACTGGAATAAATGGATATGAATTTTTCCTGGTTGGACAGTCCGAACTCCTCATTGCTGTACAGGATAGATATCTTTCCAAACCTTTCCCTGGCGTACAATGCTATGGGTTCAATATTGTTTATTGTGGGTGGGAAGATCCGCTGAACATTCGGGTGCCCTTCTATGATCTTTTCCGAAGTTGACAAAACCAGGAATGCAAAAATGCCCTCCTCATCTGTCTTGATAATAACGGGTTTTGACACATGACTCATCGCAGAAATCACAACTGAGGGTCTTTGCCTCGCAATTTCCTGCATCAAGATGCTCATGGCCGTTTTCGGGTTGCTCTGAGAATCCTGAACAGACAATGATATGTTCGAATCCGGGAAATCCTCTTGATACAACTCAAATCCATGAAGCAGGTACTTCCCGTGCGGAGCAGCGGGACCTGTGAGAGGTAGAAGTGCTAAAACCCTTACCCGTTCTTTACCTGTCTCCGCACTCGACTGTTGCGGGCAAACAAACGAAAGTACGAATATTGCGAAAAGAATGAAGCTCCCACGTATCAAAGCCTTCCTTTGCGTCATTACGACCTCCTCTTCTTCTAAGTGAAACACTGCAGCCAATCTCTGGATGCTCATTTGTTGCCTATCAACCCTTGATTATAATGGGCATCATCTACAGGTTTAGGAACAGCCAAAAACAGCCCTGCATGCTGTAGCAGATTCGACAGCATAGCGCAGAACTGCTCGATTCCGACAGGATCAAGGGCAGAAAACGGCTCATCAAACATTCCAATATGAAAATCCCTGCCTCCCGTTGCACAAGCAATTGCCACTCTCTGTTTTTCGCCTCCGCTTAGCGTATAAGCCTGTTTATTCAGCAGTTGTTCAATGTTTTCTGGTACATCATCTGCCTTGGCAAGAACAAGGGCCTCACGAACAGTCAACCCCGGAAACGTATGGTTGTGGACCTGCAAAAAAGACATGCCTCGTCTGGCACGTTCCCAAGCTCGGACCTTTTGAATTGGCTCTCCATTGAGCTTCACGGAACCCTGGGCAACCGGGATAAGGCCGCTCAACGCTTCCAAGAGTGTCGTTTTGCCCCATCCATTGGGCGCCTGCAATATTGTTAACTGGCCTTTGCGCAAGTTGAAAGAGACGCCTTCCATCTGACCGTCTTTCTTCATGCCGATGACAGGCCGTCTTCCTCTCCGAACCACAAGGTTTTCAACGGCCAGCAGGACATCACCCGATTCAGTATGAGTTGGCCTGACACTGGTAAGGAGTGCATCACCGGGCAATCGGTGATGCTCGACTTTGGGATGGGATCCGGCAATTTGGTAAACCCAGTTGTTCGCACTATCTGACCGCTTCTCGGCTTTGATCTTGGCCGGGCGCTCAACGGTCAGTTCCCCATTTGCCAGCGTCCAAACAGTCGTTGCCAAATCGAGAACTCTGAGGATATTAGACGCATGTTCAACAATGACAAGCGTCATACCCCTATCGTGAGCAAGTTCTTCCAGGAGTCTCATGACCTGGTTGACTCCCTCGGCATCGAGTCCGGCCAGGGGTTCATCAAGAAAGAGTATGCCTGCCCCTGTCTGGAGAGCCCGGGCAATGCCTACCCGTTTCGCCTGACTAAAAGAGACCATGTCTGCAGAAGAATTCTCACGTCCGTCAAGGCCCAGTCTTGCCAAGATGACCTTAGCTTGGTTGCGCAGGTGCTCTTCCTCCCTTTTCACACTGCCACGGCGTAAGATTGTCCACAACGGGTTTTCTCCCAGCTGTTGCGGTGTTGCCACGGAAATGTTGTTGAGCAAGCTCTGGGAGGAGAACAGTCGCATATGTTGCCAACTTCTGCAGATACCAAACTTCGCCAAACGCTCAGGGACAAAGTGATCGAAGGGGTTCAGGTTCCGCCACCACGGTCTTGGAAAACGAAAAGCTTCCGCCATTCCATCAGTGAAAAGTAAAATGTGGCCATGATCCGGCCCAAGATTTCCGGTCAGGATGTTCAGAAGCGTGGTTTTCCCGGAGCCGTTATCTCCACGAAGAATGACCACCTCACCTCGACGGAGCGTCAGGGATAGGCCATTCAGAACCACCCGGCCGCCGAAGGCTTTCCGGAGTCCTTCCGCCTGTAAGACTACCTTCCTTGAATGCGTCAAGCTTTCGTGCCCGTGTGTTGTTTTCTTTCCGATGCCCCCCACTTTCCCGTCACTCCATTCGATACTCACCAGCGAGGCCTTGCGGCCGCACGTGCATCATCACTACGAGCAACAAACCGTACAGCAGAAGTCTGATATGACCGGCGACGGCAATCGGAATCCCTAAAACACGCAGAATCTCAGGTATAAGCAGTAAGGTCATCGCTCCCAACAAGGGC
>JAQBAU010000001.1:0-6292 GCA_032126655.1 Desulfobacterales bacterium | reverse complement strand
GGTATGTGTTCGTGCTCGTGATTCGAGAAGCGAGGAGACGCCCTTATCTTGCAGTGAGATGGCTGTGGTACTTTGTGACTCTATTACCAGTGATTGGGCTCGTGCAGGTAGGGTCACAGGCCATGGCGGATCGATACACGTATATTCCCCTCATTGGCCTTTTTATCATCATTGCGTGGGGTGTTCCTGAGCTTGTCGCAAGATGGCGTTATCAAAAGATCTTCATAGCCACGTCCGCCGGTGTACTGCTCTTGACTTTTGTGATGCTCACGTGGTCACAGGTCGGTCGTTGGCGCAATGCGACTGAGTTGTTCGAACATGCACTCAGTGTGACCACAGACAACTATGTGGCCGAAAACAATCTGGGATTAGCGTTAGCTAAGGAGGGACGTGTCAATGAGGCCATTGCCCGTTACTCCAAGGCGCTTCAGATTTACCCCCAATATCCAGATGCACTCAACAATCTGGGCGCCGCTCTATCTGAGCAGGGCAGGTTAGAAGAGGCCATTCACCTTTTTTCCGAGGCCGTCACGATTGCGCCAAGGTTTTTGGATGCTCGCTACAACCTCGCACTTTCTTTAGCGAAACAAGGAAGATTTGAGGAGGCCGCCGGCCATCTCTCGGCCGTGTTAGAGATAACCCCTGACGATGCGGAGGCGCACAACAGTTTAGGGGCCATAATGTATAGGCAGGATAGGATAGAGGAGGCCATTCGCCACTTTTCGGAGGCACTACACATCAAACCAGACTACGCCATGGCGCATAACAACCTCGGTCGTGTGCTAGCTAAGCAAGGGCGCTTCAAGGACGCCATTCGCCACTTTTCGGAGGCACTCCGCATTAATCCGGACCATGCGAACGCGTACTACAATCTTGGCGTCGTTCTCGCTGAGCAGGGACGGCTCGAGGAGGCCATACGACATTTTTCTGAGGCCCTGCGGATTAAGCCAGGCTATGAGCAGGCTCAGCAGGGCCTCAAGCAAGCTTTGGAACAGGCTCGAAGGCAGGAGCAAGGATCTATCTCTCGTGGAGGCCAGTAGTATTTTGGAGGTAGGAGCATCATAGCAAGCTTTCTGAGAACAGGTACAAATCGACCATATGCCAGGAAAGCGCCTGTCCTTCAGAACAGCCTATAGAATCGTGGCGCCCCTCATCTCTTTTGGCACCGGAACACCAGATGCTGAAAGGATGGTGGCCGTAAGATCGCACAAACTAGTGTCTTTCCTTCGAACCTTGCGATTGGTTAGTAAGATGCCAGGAACAACATCTGGTGCCATACAGTGATCTCCACTCCACTTCCTAACGTTCGTCTCAAACCATTCTTTGGGAATCTTGCCTAAGGCTGTCTGCCAGGAGGCACGGTAACCATGATTGTAACCCACAACAAGGTCCGGTCCGTCGCCTCGGTGTGGTCCGTGGCAGCACTCGTCGGTTCTGTAAACTTCTAGGATTGGACGGGCGCCGGTTATCGGATCAGTCACTCGTCTCAACTTTGTTGCGAGTTCTTCCAATAGAGCCTTCCTCTGTTCGGGCGATACAACGCCCATGGCCTCCCTGCCCCGCATGTTGATGTAGAGCCCATTAAAACCGAGTGCATAGGCTGTTGTGCGGGACCAATCCACGTTCTGAAAGAACTCCATTTGTGCCTGTTTTGACGCGTCTTTCAAGCGGATGTAACCATTATCCTTGAGCCAGGTATTCAAATGAAACGCACGGTAGAAGGGCGAAAAACCATGGTCAGAAAAGACCACGAGAATGGTGTCCTTATCAATTCTGTTGAGAGTCTTTTCGAGCAGCCGGTCCATGCTCTGATAGGTTTTTTCAATGGTATCTCCGTATACTCGAGCCAGCTTTTCGTTATAGCTGGGATGCTTAGGGTCTCGAAGACGCCAGAACATATGTGAGCGCTGGTCTGTACTCGAGATGTAGAAGAAGAGAACGCCGGCTTCGAACCGACGAAGTTCATAGTCATACAGAGATAGACTCTCGTCTAAGAAGAAATCATCCTGCTTTAAGAATTCCCCTTCATCCAACACACCATGGTCCAGGGCCTTGGTATCGGCTGGCAGGCCCTTTGTGTGAAAGGGGCCCAACCTCTTGTGCAGTTCTTTTGCGTAGTTTGCAGGTGTACTGATTGGCATGCAAGGATTCGAGGGATCAATGTGGATCGGACTCACATACAGCTTAAAGTGGGGGTGAACCTGCTTTAGATAGAGCTGGCATATACCCTTGATGGTCACTGTCGGGATCATTGAAAATGATATCTGGACCCATGGGCTCCACTCTCCTTCCTTCAAAAGGATCTCTCTTCCTTCTATTGCTATCTTCGCAACTGCGCGTTTGGGGTCCTTATGCACAGTAAAATTTGCTTCTGATGCCGGGGCCCCCTTGCGATAGTAATTCTTAGGCCCCGTGAGGACCACCGAAATTGCATTTCCTTGTGTAGAGAACTCGACAATCCTCCCTCCGCCTATCTCCTCATCGATCTCCATTGGCTCATCCGTGAAGTATGTGAACATTCCATAAGTCCCCAGGATATCTGGAGTGCCCATTCCTGATAAGGTCCTTTGTTCGGTTGGGCTGGGAGGAAAATTGGAAGGTACCCTTAATATCGTCGCTGGAATGCCGTATTCCTCGAGTATTTCCCAAAACGCCCTTCCACGGCGCAGATTTTCCACCTTTCCGCCAGATAAAGGGATTTTGTATTCCCCCAGGGTTATTGTTCGCTGAGGGAGGTGGGTTCGTGAGGTAGAAAGGTAAGGCAAGTATGTTGCGGGATCTCGATGAATGAAATCAAAGATCCCGTGTCCACCAGGATCCATACCCGTAATGAAGTTCGCCCAGGCAACAGGGCTTTGCGGTGGTGTGCTGGTTCCTAATGTGCCAAAATACCCCTCCCGGGCGAGCTTCTGGAAGTTGGGAAGCCTTCCGTCTGTCATCATACGACTAACGATGCGCGGATCCATACCGTCTAATCCCAGCACGATGATCCGCGTGCCGGAAGCACGTCTATTACCGGTGCCGCAAGCGACGCCCGTGGTGCCGCCCAGAGCCAGTCCCGCCACGCCGTATAGGTTCAGTCTAATGAATTCTCTTCGTGTGAGTGAAAGCTTCTTCATAACAAGTTCCAAACGTTTCTGATTTCGGTCATTGGATATTCGGGTTTGGGATTTCGTGCTTCGAATTTCGGATTTATAGTCTCGTCTTTGAAGATCCTGTGCGATTTTGGAAATTATGCAAGCTATTCCCGGGACACGAGACTAGGTCAGGGACACGGACCGCACAGGCGTCGGATCCGCCTGTGAGTCTCGCCGGTCACTCCCTCTATCACGTCTTTCTGATCCACAGTAAATATCATGGAATAATATGATGGAGGACTCACCCTCTTCGCCTGTTCCTGTAAGGTTTCTGGGTGAACGTCCAGGTCACAATGGTCATAGACTCTTGCCAGGGTTTCCAATGGAGTATTACAAAGATCGTCATAATGGACAACACATGTGGCCCGCATAATTTCGGTGTCAGTCTCCAGGACGTCTGCCACAAAGCCATAGACCGATGCCCAATAATATGCCCATCCTAATACTTCTTCGCCTGTAATCCATAGGCGCTGGACCTTTTCCACCAGCCCCCGGTTGCCAACATTAATGGGGCGAAGGTCGAGACCGAATTCAAAGTGTCCGACCCGACGCATGTAATTGAGTATACGTGGATCGCACTTTTCCTGCTCGCAAAAAAGCTGGTGCTGCTTCATTAAGGAGGCCACGTGGTTGATCGGATCCCGAACAGGGATCACAAATCGAGCATCTGGAAAGAGCTTCCTTAAGTACTGCAGCCTTGTGATATTATAGTTACCCTTGGCAAGGTATCTGAAGCCACCCCGGACGAAAAGGAGCTTGCGTATGTGGTCCTTGTAGAATTTCTCGAACCCTGGATTGCACGTTTCTTTGTCCAATATGTTGTCTTGGGTGGGGTGGTGGATGGTGGAAAAAAATGCCACCCACAAGACCTCTTCCATGGCCTCTGGACTCTCTGCTGTGATGAAGATGCGGTCTTTATGAAAGCGTTCGACAGGATCGAGTTTGGCTCGGCTTGCCCGGTCCACAAACCGGTTCCACCAGATGGGAGTGTAGACGAATGGAAAATCCCTGTACCGATGGCTGACCATTCCCGGATGGGAAGCAAGAAGCTCAAGCAAGACAGTACTTCCGGCGCGGGCGAGACCACAGATATATACAGGCCTGTCGATTCTATATTTGGTCACTTCATCTGAAAAAACCCAAGTTTCAAGACGGCCAAGAAACTTGAAAAGACCTTTACGATGCTCTACGAAACGACTGAGACGATCCTGCCACCATGTGATAGCACTTTCAGCTTGGACGTTATTGCCAATATTCATTTTCAAATACGTTCATCAACTGGTTTCAAAACCCCTTTCCTCGCTTGGTTTGTCCGTTCTTGAAAGTTCTAAGCTCGCTTCGCTAAAATTGTAAGACTCGGGCTAACGCCCTCAAACAGTTACAATTTTGGACGCTCCACTTCGCAAAGAACTTTTTGCAAAAACGGCCAAAATGAACTCGGCAAGAGGTTTTGAAGCAGCTTCACGAATAGGCCTTTACTTGATGCCGAAGATTAATTTGATGGCTAAGGCGACAACGCCTATGCACACGAAAAACGCAAATTCCCATGTGGACATCCACATGGGAAGGCCGACCCAAAACACTTTTCTTGGGAACTGGAACCGGATTTCCTCCAATGCCGAGCTGGAATCGATGTAGCCTGCCTCATTTCCGAAAAATATGTTCCACCAGACCTTTTTGCCCACGTGGGTGGTTGGCGGGGAGCCCGGACTTCCAGTATAAGCTATCCTCCCGTTATGGATGAACCGGACTGGAGGGGATTTGTACCCCCTTATCAGTCCGATAGTCTCATCTTCGCGCACAAAGGCCTCGGGCGGGGTGAGGTTAACGCCTTGGGCAGTCGGCAAAATTTCTACTTGAACGGGCATATTGTCGGAATTCAGTCGGTGGCTCTGGTAAGCACTGAGCCAACAGACTACCACAACGACTGGCAGAGCTGATAACAGCGCGGGAACCCCTGTCTTAAATAAGAGATGGAAAGAGAGGATGAGGCTGCGCCGTCCCAACGTGAAGACCTCTGACCTTTCCAATTCGGGACCGAGAATCTGTCGCCGCAGTTCGCGGGTTTCACGCTTCAGTTGCCCTATCGCACTCTGATCAGACAACACCGAATAAATGGCAAGCGTGCCTGCACCGGACAGAGCACCCCATGTACAGATACGGGCGAGATCGGGAAACCATCCCGCAAGCCAACCATCCATATAGTTTAATATGGGGAATGCTAAGTTTATCATAATGGGGCGAACGTGCTAAGTGTCTGACGATGCTGACTCGGCCGCCGATTCCTTAGCGCGGCGTCTTAGGCGAAATAAGGCGCGAATAAGCCAAAGAAGGATGCCTGCGATAGCTGTGATCACCGCCGCCAACACAGCCCACAGAGAACCGAGCAGGGTGAATCCTGCACCGGGTCCAATGTATGCGTGTACAACTGGAGGGTTGGTAGCCAATGCTACGCCTACGGCACACCACAAAACAATCAAATCGATAACCTTCATTTTCCCCCCTAAATTACTTAAGCCTATCACAGATGTTTACATTTCAAAAGGGCTCGGAAGTACGCCCATTTAATGGAAAGCGCACTTTCACAGAAGTCCAGGGGCTAGCCGCTTTAACCTATCTCGTCTTGCCTGGTGACAAGCGTCATAATGCTGACGGAGTATGAGCCTAGGCGCCTTCCATCGTCAGTTTGACCTCGGTGTGTTCAGACATAAGCCATTGAAACTTAAAGAGAAATGCTTATAGGCCGCTTGGGTATAATTCTTGCGAGCACAGAAAACGTACTAACACGTCGCCAGGAGATCATTTATGGGGATCAATGAGAAGGCCACGATGAAAAGTTCACGATTGAAAATTGAATATTTATGGCTGGTTAGCCTGATCCTTGTGCCTGGGCTCGTGTGTGTACTCAGCTTTGCAAGTGTGGCCACAGCCGACTACTCCGCTACAGCCCATGGTAACAATACATCCGGGGTCTATCGTTCATGGCACGATGACTGTCCGACAGGGACCGTGTGTGACACGGGAGACTGTACACACTGTCACGACACGTTTGATGCCAGTATTTGCGGGGTGAAGGAGACAATGTTATTTGCGGATCTAGACAATCCAGACTTCTGTATGGAGTGTCATACGGATAGTGGCTCTGCCCAAGAACA